>DATDMU010000192.1:0-16346 GCA_036518615.1 Myxococcales bacterium | reverse complement strand
ACTTCGTATACTTTCTCCATGGCCATGTACTCGAGGCTTCCCGCCATGGCGGTGGACAGCGTCTGGTAGAGCTGGTTTCCCAGGATGGCGTCGGCCTGCTGGCGCGAGCGGGCCTGCCGCTTCACCAGCTCGTCCCAGGTGCGCTTGAGGTCCAGCATCATCGCCCACATCTCGCCGCGGGGCGCGAGCTTTGCGGCGGCGAAGTGGGCGGGCTCGATGCGCGTCTCCTCGTTGCCCATCTCGCGCAGCCCCAGGCTGTTGGCGAGCCGCCGGGCCGGATCGATGGTCAGGACCAGCGCCCGCTTCCCCTCCATGGCGGCCCCGAGCGCCAGCGCCGCGGCGGTGGTGGTCTTGCCGACCCCGCCGGACCCGACGCAGCAGATGACCTTGCGCCCCTCCAGCGCCTTCACAGCGCCGCCTCGATGGCGTGGGCCACCTTGTCGATGGCGCCTGCCCCGAAGCTGCGCTCGAAGAGGAACGGGACGGTGAGCAGTTCGCGCGGCACCGCCTTGCGCAGCGCCGCCTCGTAATGGGCGGAGAGCGAGGCGCGGGCCTCGTGGTTGTCGGCCGCCTCGCCGGAGGCGGCCAGCAGCGGACCGCCCCGGGTGACTGCGGCCAGCTCCGCCGGCGTGAACCGCGAGGTGAAGGCCGAGTTGAGAAAGAGCGGCCCGGAAGGAAATTCCCGCTCGCGCAGCGCGCGATCCAGCTCGATGGCCTCGTTCGCCGGCATCTCCTCGGGAAGCGTGACCACGCAGATGCTGCAGCGCTCCGGGTCCAGCAGGAGCGCCTGCATCGAGCGCATGTCGCGGGCCAGCGGACCTTCGGCCACGAGGCGGAGGAAGGTCTTGGGCACCGAGAGGAAGGTCAGGCCGTGGCCGGTGGCCGGAGCGTCCAGCACCACCAGGTCCCAGCGGGCATGGCCGCGCTCCTTCTCCTGCGTCGCGTGCCACCACACCTTGCCGAGCATGACGATCTCGGCGAGCGAGGGCGCCGCGGCGAGGAAGTAGCGCGCCGCCGCGTTCTCGAAGGCGATGCGATAGAGCGTCTCGTACTTCAGGGTCATGAGCGCGTACTCGCGCATCGCCTCGCGCGGCCGCACGTGCACGCTGTAGAGGTTGGGCAGCAGCTCGCGGATCTGCGTTCCCGACGGCGGCCGGCCGAAGAAATCGGCGACCCGCTCCTTCGCCACCACCTCGCAGACCAGCACCCGCTTGCCGCGGCGCGCGGCCGCGAGCGCCAGCGCGGCGGAGATGGTGCTCTTTCCCGTGCCGCCCTTGCCAGTCACCACGACGAGGCGCCGATCGAGGAGGGACGGCATGGGGCGCGCGACTGTAGTTGCCGGTTTTCAGGGCGTCAACCGCGGCTTGACATGCTGCGGCGGGCCACTACATTGCCGCCGCACGGACCGGGAAGGGGGTTGCGCATGCTCCGCGACAATACGGTGTTCAAGAAGATGATCGCCACCGGCGAGGAGCGGATGAGCAAGCTCGCGTCCCAGCTCCTCTCCAACGAGACCTTGATGGGCGCGCTGCAGAAGACGATGAGCGCGGCGCTCGAGGCCAAGGCCACCGCAGGGCGCGCGGCGCAGACCGCGCTCGGGGCGATGAACATCCCCACCTCCGGCGACGTGCGCAAGCTGGAGGGGAAGATCGACGAGCTGGAGAAGGTGTTCGACGGGCTCTCGGCGAAGATCGCGGAGCTGAAGAAGGACAGCGCCGAGCAGACGCACTGAAGACCGCTGCAAGCTCCCCGCCGTTCGAGCATCCGCCCGGGCGTGCGGCCCCCGGCGAAGCGGGCGATCAGCCATATCGACCATTTCGGCCGGAATGGAGCCGAAATGGGCGCGCAGGACCGCAGGCGCTCGTTCGCCAGAGCGTTCCACGGGTAATCATTTAATCAAAAAGTTATGTTGCGCGCGATACGGGAACAAGTGTAGGTTCCGCCCCGTTCTCAACCTACAACGGAAATTTTCACCCCACCCCCTCCACTCCCCGGGATCGGAAGGACAAGTATGCTCAAGACGTCAGTGGCGGCAGCATCGGCGGTCGCGGTCGCGTTCGGTGTTTCCGCGTACGCGAAGAAGCCCTCGAAACCCGTCGCGCGCCACACGGTGCATCCGTGGTCGGCGCACGATCCGAACGTCCTCTCCGTCGAGTCCACCGGCCCCGACTTCGGCCTCTTCTCCTGCCAGGTCGGCCGCAGCGTCGGGCAGTGCTACGACCCGTTCCAGATGCGCAAGGCCTACGGCGCGGACACGCTCATCAAGCAGGGCTTCGACGGCAGGGGCAAGACCATCGTCATCGTCGACGCGTTCCAGAACCCGAACATCGCCGCGCAGGTCGCCTCCTTCAACAACTTCTACGGCCTGCCGCAGTTCAACACCGGGTCGGGCCCCACGTTCACGCAGTTCGCGCCGGACGGGCTCACGCCGTTCGACGCGACCGACGGGAACATGATCGGCTGGGCCGAGGAGATCTCGCTCGACGTCGAATGGGCGCACGCCATTGCGCCCGGCGCCAACGTCGTCCTCGAGCTGGGCGCCGACAACTCGGACGCCGCCCTGATCGATGCCCTCAACGACGCCATCGACAACCACCGCGGCGACGTCATCTCGATGAGCTTCGGCGAGGCCGACGTCTGCCTGGGCGCGGACCTCACCGCCGCCTGGCACAAGGCGTTCGCCAAGGCCACCGCGGCCGGCATCACGCTCTTCGCCTCGGCGGGTGACCAGGGCGCATCGCAGCCCTCCTGCGACGGCAGCAGCTGGATCAAGTCCACCTCTTCGCCTGCGTCGGATCCGCTGGTGACCTCCGTCGGCGGCACCGAGCTGCACGCGGCCGACTACTGCCTGCCCTCGCTCGGCTGCGACCCGGCCTCGCACCCCGCGCCCGGCACGTACCAGGGCGAGATCGGCTGGAATGAAGGGCCGCGGTTCGGCGACTTCCAGAACCGCCTCGGCAACACCGAGGCCGGCGGCGGCGGCTTCAGCGCCGTCTGGGACGAGCCGTCCTACCAGCAGGGAACCATCCACGGCGGCAAGGCGCGCGGCGTCGCCGACGTCTCCTACAACGCGGCCATCTTCCACGGCGTCCTCACCTTCCTGAGCTTCCCCGGAGTCCCCACCGGCTTCTTCCGCTTCGGCGGCACCAGCGCGGGCGCCCCGCAGTGGGCGGCCCTGACCGCCATCGCGGCGCAGGCGGCGGGCCACGGGTACGGCTTCGTCAACAGCGCGCTCTACAAGATCGGCCAGAGCAACGCCGGCAGCGCATTCAATGACGTGACCAGCGGAACCAACTCCGCCGTCGAGTTCGACGAGAACGGCAACGAGGTCGTGGTGACGGGCTTCAACGCCGGCGCCGGCTGGGATGCCTTCACCGGCCTCGGCTCCCCCAAGGCGAGCGGCGTGCTGAACGGGCTTTCGTCCATCTGGGCGCCCGGCCAGGGCGTCGCGGCAGCAGCCCAGTCCGGGCACGGCACCGGCAAGGGCAATGGCAAGGTGCAGCCGCATTAGCTGAGAACAGCAGCATGAGCTGACGGGCAGGCGGCGGAGGCGCAGGCTTCCGCCGCCTGGGTTTTTTCGGTACTGCGACGCCATGACCGATTCACGCTTCCAGGAGGACGGGCGCTCGCACCGCGCCCGGATGCTCGCCGGCGATATGGAGCCCGGGCCGCGCCGGGCGAAGTGGGAAGCGTCCCGGCCGATCGCCATCGGCGGCAATGTCTGGCCGGGCGGCGGCGCCATCGTCTGCCCGGGCGTGAGCATCGGCGACAAGGCGGCGGTGGGCGCGGCCGCGGTGGTGGTGCGCGACCAGCCCGCGAACGTCGTGGCGGTGGGCAACCCCGCGCGCATCGTCCGCAGGATCGAGGCGGCGACCGCGCCACCGCACCAGCAATGACCTCGGTCTCGCGCTGCAAGCGCGCGCTTGACATTTTCAAGACGACCGGTCATATTCATGCCCGTGCCGAGACGGAGCCTTCGCGACCAACTGCTGGAAGCCGGTCTGGAGACCCTCCACGCGAAGGGCTTCAACGCTACCAGCGTGCAGGACATCACCGACGCGGCGGGCGCGCCGAAGGGATCGTTCTACAACCACTTCGAGAGCAAGGAGGCCCTCGCCATCGAGGCCTTGCGCCAGTACGTCGCCCGGGGTCAGGCGCGCCGGGCCGTGCTCCGCGACCGGTCGCGGCCGGCGATCCGGCGGCTGCGCGCATATCTGGAGGGCCTGATCGAGGCGGCGACCGAGGCCCGGTTCTCGTCCGGGTGCCTGCTGGGAAACTTCGGCGCCGAGCTCTCCGGTCAGAGCCCCCTCATCCGCAAGCACGTCGACGGCGCGTTCTGCGCGTGGCGCGACGCGCTGGCGGAAGTGATCGCCGAGGCGCAGCAGGCGGGAGACGTTCCCGGGAAGTTCGCGGCGGGCGAGCTGGCGGAGTTCGTCATCGACGCCTGGGAAGGCGCGATCCTCCGGGCCAAGGTGGCGAAGAGCCGGAAGCCGCTCGATCTGTTCCTCGAGGTCACCTTCGCGAAGACTCTCGCGTGACTTTTTTTGGAACCCATCAAGACGACCGGTCATCTTGAAAGGCAGTTCGTCGCAGTGAACTCCGGGAGGTCGATATGTCGAAGTCGATGGCGATCGCGGTGGTGGTTGCGCTGGCAGGGTGCGCCGGCGTGCAGGCGGCAGGGCAGCAGGACGTCTCCGGACATTGGGTCGGCGCGATCGATCGCGGAGGGCAACGGGAGCCCGTCGCGATCGACATCGAGCGCGACGGCGGCTCCTATCGCGGACAGCTCCGTCCGGTGAGCGATCCTCCGGCGGACCCTGCCGCGCTCCGGCGCGACGAGGTGCGCTTCGAGACCGAGGGGCTTCGTTTCGTCGGGCGCGTCGATGGCGGCACGCTCTCAGGCACCGTCACCGACAAGCGGGAGGGCGTTCCCGTCGGCCAGCTCTCCGCGGTCCAGACCGGGAGCGAGCAGCCCTATTCTCCGGGAAGCGAGTGGTCGATCCCGACCGCTGATTTCTAGGATCCGGCAGAGCGGGTCGATCGGCGATCGTCGATCGACCTTCTCCTCCGCGGTCCCCGCTAGAATGGGTCGATGGACGATCGGGTGACCAGGACCGACGAGGAGTGGCGGCGCCAATTGACTCCCGAGCAGTATCGCGTGCTGCGCCAGCGCGGGACGGAGCGCGCCTTTACCGGCGCACTCTGCGACGATCACGAACCCGGCCGGTACCTGTGCGCCGGCTGCGGAGCGGAGCTGTTCCGGGCGGAAGACAAGTTCGAGAGCGGCACCGGATGGCCGAGCTTCACCCGCCCGGCGGAAGCCCGGGCGGTCGCCAGCGAGCGCGACTCGAGCCACGGCATGGAGCGGGTCGAAGTCCACTGCCGCCGGTGCGGCGGGCACCTCGGGCACGTCTTCCAGGACGGCCCACCGCCCACCGGCGAGAGGTACTGCATCAACTCCGCCGCGCTGAAGAAGGAGCGGTGACGCGATGCGAATCTTCGCCATCGCGGCGCTGCTCTCCGCTCTCGCCGCCGGCGAGAGGGCGGCCGCCCCGGCCGCCGAGGTCACGGCGCTCTTGAACGAGTTTCTCGGCAAGGTGGACGACCCCGCCATGCACGAGCGCTTCTGGAGCGACGATCTGGTCTACGTGAGCGCCGCCGGCGCGGTGCGATCGAAAGCGGCGATCCTCGAGTCGATGCGGGCCGGCGATGCGCCGGGATCGCGCGGGGGCAAGCCCGACGAGCCGCAGGCCACATACTCCGCCGAAGAGGTGAAGGTGCGGCCGCTCGCCGCCGGCGTCGCGGTGCTCAATTTCCGCCTCGTCCAGCACCTCGGCGACAAGACCAACCACTTCCGCAACAGCGGCACGCTGGTGAAGCGCGACGGCCGCTGGCAGGTGGTCAGCTGGCAGGCGACGCGAGAAGCGGAGCCGCCGAAATAGACGCCGGCCCAGGTCGGGACGAGACTGGCGCGCTGCGCGGACGCGCCTTTACGCCGTCTGCAGCGCGGCCTCGGCCTGCGGGACGCCGTCCACGTAGAGCACGCGGTTCTGCGGCAGTGAAGGCACACGCGCGCCCGGCGTGAGCAGCCCGGTGAAGTTGAGCGGGTCGCAGGCGCTGACGGAGATGCGCTCCTCGCCGTCCCTGGGCAGCTTGCGGACGGCGCGCAAGGCGTCCACCGCCTCGGGCAGGGCGAACTGCTCGCCGGAGAAGGCCTGGGCGAAGCGCCCGCCGCGGATCTCGCCGCGCGCCTCCATGCGGCGGTACGCCTGCAGGAGCTCGCGCCAGGGTGGGCAGCGCGGCTCGCGCGAGAGCAGGTCGCGGAAGACCACGCCGTAGCGGCGCAGGTACTGCTGCGCGAGCTTGTCGAGGAAGGGCTGCGGCGGCTGGTGCTGGAGCGGACGCAAGAGGGACCAGCGGCCGGAGGCGGCGTGAGGCTTGCCGTCGAGCAGCCCGCGCAGCGCCGCGAAGCCGTCGCAGGTGACGCGGCCGCCGGAGACCAGCTCCCACAAAGCCGCATTGAGGTCGCGCCGCTCCAGCCCCGTCTGCGCGCGCACCTCGTGCAGGAACAGCGCCCCGCGCTCTTCCAGCAAGGCGAGCAGGAGCCGCGCCCGCTCGCCCAGGGGCTCCGGAGCGCCGCGCGTGGCGTCGAGCAGCCACTCCAGGTCCTCGCGCCGGACCAGCGCGATGGGAGTCGCGCGTCCCGGCGGCGCGCGGCGCGGCGCCTCGTCGGCGCAGGCGAGCCGGCCCCAGGCGATCTCGCCGGAGAAGCAGAGCTGGTCGAGCAGCGCCCTGTCGTACCGCGCCACGCGCGAGGGCAGGATGTCCGCCTCCCACGCGCCCGCCGCCGCCTGGAAACCCTGGAGCTGCGCCAGCACCTCCGACAGCCCCTGCGCGCCGTGGAGCTGCGTGCCGGGATGCAGGTGCTGCCAGCGGAAGAGGAAGCGGTGGAAGTCCTGCGTGGTGGCGGGCTCGATCTCGCGCCGCAGCCGCCCCAGCGTCAGCGAGTGGATGCGCGCAAGCAGCGTGCGCTCGCACCACTCCGTCTCCGTGGCGCCCGCCCGGTAGCGCCCGCGCAGGACCAGGCCGTCGTTCTCCAGCGCGGCCAGCTCCGCCTCGACGCTCGCGACGCCGAGCCTCTGCGCCAGCTCCGCCGCCGTCACCGGCCCGCAGATGCCCATCCAGCCCCGGACCGCGTCGAGAAGCTCCGCGCCTTCGCGCTCCGTCGCGCGCCAGAAACCGTCGCGCAGCCCGGCCCGCCCCGCAGCGCGCAGCTCCTCGAGGAAAGCGGACCACGCAGGCGGCACGTCGCGCAGCATCCCCAGCGTCAGCAGCACGTCGTGCAGCTCGTCCGCCGAGCGCACGTCGGGGAAGGCCTGCGCCACCACCTCGGCGATGGCGTCGCCGTCCAGCGCGCCCAGCGCCGCCGCATCGCGCGGGTCGAGCGAGCGCCGCATCTGCACCGCCCGCGAGCGGCGCTCCTCCAGCGGCGCGTCGTCGAGGTACGCGTAGGGAGCGGAGTTGAGGATCTCGTGCGAGAGCGGGGAGGGCTCCGGCGTGTCGCGGGCGATGAGCCGCAGCTCGCCCCGCTGCATGCGCAGGAGCAGCGCCCGCAAGGCCTCGATGTCCATCGCCTCGGTCAGGCAGTCGCGCAGCGTCTCGCGCACCAGCGGGTGGTCCGGCGGCTCGATGGTGCCGGTGGCGTGCTCCTGGCACTGCGCCTGGGCAGGAAACACCTGCGCGAGCAGGTCGTCGGTGCGCATGCGCAGGATGTTGAAGGGAACCTTCCGCCCCGAGCGCGAGCGCAGCACCGCCAGCGAGCGGGTGGCGTTCCAGCGCCAGCGCACCGCCCACATGGGAGCGCGCAGCGCAGCCTGGGTGAGCATCTCGTCGATGGTCGAGGGGGAGAGAAAGTCGAAGACGCTCTCCAGCGGGAAGCTGTTCTGCGGCCCGAGCGAGAGCAGCACGCCTTCGTCGGTGGCGGCCGCCTGCAGCTCGAAGTCGAAGGTGCGGCAGAAGCGCTTGCGCAGCGCCAGCCCGAAGGCGCGGTTCTGCCGGGCCCCGAAGGGAGCGTGCACCACCAGTTGCATGCCGCCCGCCTCGTCGAAGAAGCGCTCGGCGACCAGCGTCTTCTGCGTGGGCAGGGCGCCCAGCGCGTCGCGCGCGGCGCGCAGGTAGCGGACCATCTGCGCGGCGCCAGCCTCGGGGACCGCGCACTCCGCGACCAGCCACCGCACCGCCCCCGCTTCGTCGTCCAGCATCGGCTCCAGCTCTTCGCGCAGCGCCGACACCTCCTGCGACAGCTCGGGCGTGCGCCCCGGCGCCTCGCCGTTCCAGAACGGCACCGAAGGCGGCGCGCCGTGCGCGTTCTCCACCCGCACCCTGCCGGCCTCGACGCGGCGGATCTTCCAGCTCTCGTTGCCGAGCAGGAAGATGTCGCCCGCCATGCTCTCCACCGCCCAGTCCTCGTCCACCTGGCCGATGGTCACGCCTTCGGGCTCGGCGATCACCGCGTACTGCGCGGTCTCGGGAATGGCGCCACCGCTCAGGATGGCGGCGAGGCGCGAGCCGCGGCGCGCCTTGACCACCCGGTTCACGCCGTCGCGGTGCAGCCGCGCGCCCTGGGCCCGCCCCGCCCGCCGCGCCACGCCCTCCGCGTGCATCTCCACCACGTCGTCGAACTGCTTGCGCGGCAGATTGCGATAGGGCCATGCCCTTCGCACCAGCTCATAGGCCGCGTCCTCGGCCAGGTCCTCGCAGGCAGCCATCGCGACCAGCTGCTGGGCGAGCACGTCGAGCGGCCACTCGGGAATCCGCGTCACCTCCAGGTTGCCGCGGCGGATGCCGCGCACGATGGCGGCGCTCTCGACGAGCTGGTCGCGGGTGGCGGGAAAGAGCCGCCCCTTCGGCACCCCGCCGCGGTGGTGCGAGGCGCGCCCCACCCGCTGCAGGGTCACCGAGAAGCTCCGCGGCGACTCGAGCTGCACCACCAGATCCACCGCGCCCACGTCGATGCCCAGCTCCAGCGAGGCGGTGGCCACGGCGCAGCGCACCTGGCCGAGCTTGAGCTTCTGCTCCGCCGCCACGCGCATGGTTCGCGACATGCTGCCGTGGTGCGCGACCACCTGGTCCTCTCCCAGGCGCTGGGCGAGCTGGTGCGCCACCCGCTCCACCTGCCTGCGGGTGTTGACGAAGACGAGCGTGGTCCGGTGCGCCCGCACCAGCTCCGCCACGCGCTCGCAGGTCTCCTCCCGCTGCTCCTTCGACGCCACCGCGTTCAGCTCGTCGCGGGGGACCTCGATGGAAAGGTCCAGCGGCCGGCGCGCGCCGCTCTCCACCACCGCGCAAGGCCTGCCGCCGGTGAGGAAGCGGCCGATCTCCTCGATGGGCCGCTGCGTGGCGGAGAGCCCCACCCGCACGCACCGGCGGCCGCAGAGCGCATCGAGCCGCTCCAGCGAGAGCGCAAGGTGCGCGCCGCGCTTGTCGCGGGCGACCGCGTGGATCTCGTCCACCACCACGGTGCGCACGGTGCGCAGCAGCTTCCTGCCGCTCGTGCTGGTGAGCAGCAGGTAGAAGCTCTCCGGCGTCGTGACCAGCACGTGCGGCGGCTTCCTCAGCATGGCCTGCCGCTCCGCCTGGGGCGTATCTCCCGTGCGCACCGCGGCGCGGATCTCCGGCACGCCCGGCAGCCTGCGCAGCTCGGCCAGCGGCTCGAGGAGGTTGACGCGCACGTCGTTGGCCAGCGCCTTGAGCGGCGAGACGTAGAGGACCTGCGTCTCGTCGGGCAGGGCGGCGCCTTCGCGAATCATCGCGTCCAGGCAGGCGAGAAAGGCGGCCAGCGTCTTGCCCGACCCGGTGGGCGCGGCGATGAGCGTGTCGTCGCCGCGCAGGATCCTGGGCCAGCCCAGGGCCTGCGGCTCGGTCGGCGTCCCGTACCTGCCGGCGAACCACTGCCGCACGCTGTCGTGGAACCCCTCCAGCATCCACCCTGTATGGCCCGCGGAGGCGAGCAGATCAACGGCCTTTCACGCCTCCTTGGTCAGGTCGGCGATCCTCTTCTCCAGTTCCTGGATCCGCCTCTGCAGGCGTTCGATCTCCGAGGCGTTGGGGACGCCCAGCGTCTCCACCACCGATTTCACCGCGGTGTCCACCTTGCCGCGCAACTCGTCGACCGCGCGCTCGCCGGCCGCCATCACGTCCTTGACGGGGCTGGCGCCTTCTTCCTTGCGGAAGATGCCGGTGACGCCCCGCATCTTCTGCTCCAGGTCTTCACGGATGCTGTCGGTGCGGGTCTTGAGCTCCCCGAGCTTGCCGGCGATGCTGCCGGCCTTCTCCTGGTAGAAGCCCGCCACCGCCTCGCCGCCATGGCGGATGATCTCGCGCAGCACGCCGAGCGGCATCTGCGAGCGCTTCTTCTCTTCCTCGAAGATGATCTGCGCCAGCGTCACCGAGGTCAGGTCTTCCTTGCTGCGGTTGTCGATGATCTTCACCTCGGCGCCCGCCTTGATCATCTGCGCGATCTCGTCGAGGGTGACGTACCGGCTCTCCACCGTGTCGTAGAGCTTGCGGTTCGTATAGCGCTTGATGACCTTCGGCTCTTTCTTCTCGCCCTCTGGCGCGGGGGTCTGCACCTCGGCCGCGGGGCCCTGATCCTGCTCGCTCATCCTTGGAATTCCGTCCTTCCGCCTGAGCCTGGTCGTGGGAGAAAGAGCGCGTTGACGCGAAGCGGTGCGGCACCATTGCTCCACACCTGACGGTGTGTGTCAAGGCGCGCGAGACCCACCTGCCGTCCGGACATTTCCTTGTCACCAAGGCGGGCTACGCAGGAGAATGCGAGCGTGGTCGTCCAGTGTCCAGCCTGCCAGTCGAAGTTCCGCATCGCCGACGACAAGGTGACGGACAAGGGCGTGCGCGTGCGCTGCACCTCGTGCAAGGGCGTCTTCCAGGCGCGGCGGCCAGGAGCAGGCAGCGGGCCGGGCGCTCCTCCCGGCACCACCGTGGATCTCGCCTCGCTCTCCGCCTCGCCGGTGGGGAGGGCGGCCTCGCGTACCCCTGCCGCAGTGCGTCCCGTCTCCGCGGCGGCCCGCTCCTCCGCCCGCGCCGGCGAAAGCGCCGCCCGGCGGCTGGAGGCGGACGACCTGTTCGGCATGGCCGAGTTGACCGGCGATGCTCCGCTGCCGGCCGTCTCGCCCTCCGCGGTGACGAAGCCGGTGGCGAGGCCGGAGACGGCGTTCGGCGATCTCGACCTCGATTTCGGAGAGAGCGAGAAGCCCGCCATCGCCCCTTCGCTCCCGCCGCCGCCGCCGCAGGAAGACGACGCGCCCGAGAGCGAGCCGCAGGACCTGCAGCGCGCCGCCGGCGCGGCCGGGATGTCCGGCGGTGCCGCGCCGCAAGATCCCGATGCCGGTTCCGAAAGACCGCAGGCGCCCGCGCCCGCCGCCTCGACGATGCCGGCGCCCGCAGCGATCCCGGCTGCCCCGGCGCGATCCGCCGGATCGGAAGCGCCTGCGGGAAGGACCGTGCTCTCCAGCGTCCTGACCGGCCTGCTCGGCGCCGCGCTCGCCATCGCCGTGGTGATCGCGTCGGCGCTCTCCGGGGGCGCTCCGGGTTGGCTGGGGCTGGGTCCGGCCGCCGACGTGGTGGCGACCCACCTGGTGAGCGGCGTCTACGATACGGCCGGCGGCAAGCCCGTCTTCTACGTACGCGGCCGCGTGGAAAACCGCAGCAAGAAGGTGCACGGACCGGTCCGGGTCACCGCCGAGCTCGTGGCGGACGGACAATCGCCGTCCACCGCCGAGACGATGGCCGGAGCGCAGCCCAGCCCCGAGGACGTGTGGTCGCTTCGGACCGCGGCGGACGCCGAGAAGCTGGTGCGGACGCTGGAAGCCGCCCCGGTGGAGCGCAAGCTGCGGCCCGGGGCCAGCCTGCCCTTCTTCGCCATCATCGCCGATCCGCCCGCGGATCTGCGCCGCCACCATCTGCGGATCAGCCTCGAGACCATGGACGCGTGGAACCCATCCGCGGCCATGAGGGCCGGCGTGAAGGACAAGTGAAGGACGCTGCGGCGCTGGCGCGCGCGCTCGCCGCGCTGCCTTCGGGTGAGCTCCGGGCGCGCAAGGCAGCGGCGGTGCTGTCCGGGCTGCCCCCGGACGAGGCCGTGCCCCTCCTTGGAGCGCTGGTCCGCCGCGCCGACCGCCGCAGCGATCCGGAAGCCGCGGCGCTGGAAGGCCTCCTGCTCGCGGTCCGCGAGCTGCTCCCGCGCGAGCGGGTGGAGGCGCTGTACCATGCCGCCGCCGACGACCTGGAAGTGCAGGCGCTCTTCGCCCGCGCCAAGGCGCGGCGCAGCTTCGATCACGACCGCGAGGAATGGATCGATCGCGAGATGCGCGCGCGCACGCTGGGAGAGCGCCGCGCCCTGGCGCGCACCCACGATCGCGACCTGCTCGCCCGCCTGGCCGCGGATCCCGACCCGATGGTGGTCAAGCACATCCTGCAGAACCCGCGCTGCACGGAGCGGGAGGCGCTGGCCGCGGCGTCGCGAAGGCCCCAGCGGCCCGAGGTGCTCGAGGAGATCTTCCGCTCGCAGCGCTGGTCGTCGAATCGGCGCGTGCGCCGGGCGCTGGCGCTCAACCCCTACAGCCCTCCGGCGCTGGCTTCCGCCGCCCTCGCTCTCCTGACCGAGCCGGACCTGCGCGAGGTGGCCGGGGATTTGACCATTTCCAGCGATGTCCGCGTGCAGGCGAGGCGCCTGCTGCGGGCGAGGGAGTGAGCGCGAGCGGTGCGGTCTACCGCTTCCCTGCGGCGGGCACCTTCGCCTGCGGCTCGGGCACCTTTTCCTTCGGCAGCTCTTCCTTCTTCGGCGTCACGTCGATCTCGTCGTCGCCGGAGGCGGAGCGCTTGAAGTTCTTGATACCCTTGCCGAGCGCGTCTCCCAGCTGCGGCAGCTTGCTGGCCCCGAAGATCAGGAGGATGACCAGGAAGATGAGGACCAGCTCGCCGAATCCGAGATTCATCGCAGTGTCACCTCGGGGCGGAGCCTAGCACGGACATGCTCCCGGCGCACTTCCGTTGCGGCAATCGGCCGCTCGTGTATGCGCACCGCGGGGCCTCGGCGGAGGCGCCGGAGAACACGCTTGCTGCCTTCGGCCTTGCCCTGGATCAGGGCGCCGACGGCATCGAGCTGGATGCGCAGCGCTGCGCCTCGGGCGAGGTGGTGGTGGTGCACGACGAGTCCCTCCTGCGCACCACCGGCCACGACGCGCTGGTCACGAGAACGCCCTGGTCGCAGCTGCGCGCGCTCGACGCGGGCGGCTGGAAGGCGGAGCGCTTTCGCGGCCAGCGCGTGCCGCTTCTGGCCGAGGTCCTGGAGGCGTTCCCCCGGCTGGTCAACGTGGAGCTGAAGTGCGAGACCGCGGACGACCGGGGTCTCACCGCGGAGGTGGTGCGCATCGTGCGCGAGGCCGGGGCCGGCGATCGCGTGCTGCTCAGCTCCTTCAATCCGCTCTGCGTCTTGCGCGCACGCCTGCGCGCGCCGGGGATCGCGCGCGCGCTGCTCTTCGAGCGCGATCAGCGCTGGGTGCTCCGCTCCGGCCTCTCCGCCCCGGCGGTGGGTGCGCAGGCGCTCCACCCGGAGCACGTGCTCGCCACCCCGCAGCGCGTGGCGCGCTGGCGCAAGCGCGGGTACTCGGTGGCCTGCTGGACGGTGGACGATGCCGATGCGGCAGCGCGCCTCTACGCAAGCGGCGTCGGCGCGCTCATCACCAACCGTCCCTCCGTGCTCCGCGCCCGCTTTCCAGGCTAGCGCGGCGCGGACCGGACTACCTCTGCGCCCGCTGGCGCTCCTGCTGCTGCTGCGCCACCACCGGCTGCTTGCGGTGCACCACGATGGTGCGCTGGGTCTGGAGATCGTCGTCCTCGCGGGCGATGATCACCACCGTGCTGTTGCCCGGCTTGAGCGGCAGGTCGGTCTGGAAATCGAGCTGGGTCTGGGTGGCGGACGACTGCGAGGACTTGCGCGCGGTGCGGAAGAACACCTTGCGGTAGTCGTTCTCGTGCTGGATGAAGATCTGCAGGTCGCGCATGCCGTTCGCGTCGGCCGCGCTGCCCGCGAGCGGCAGGTGGTCCTGGTCGGTGTCCACCCCGCCGCGCGAGGTGTCCAGGTTGGCGAGCTTGATCGAGGGCGCCTCGCTCTGCATCACCTGCGTGACCAGCTTGAAGCCCGGCTTCGCTCCGTGCGCTTCCTTCGCGGCAGCCAGCGGCAAGAAGCCCGTCCGGCCCTTCTGCCACTCGACGCGCCAGAACTGCCCCGCCTTGCCGTGCGCCGCGAGCAGCGCGCCCTTCTTCACGTTGGCGAGGCGCGCGCCCTTCTCCTGCGCGCTCGCCAGCACCACGCTGTCGGCCTGCACCCGCACCGCGTGCGCCGCGGGCGTGACCGGCACCGGAGCGCCCACCGGCAGGAGCAGCTTGTCGCGCTGCGCCTCGTAGAGATCCTTGTCGCCGACCTCGAGGCGGATGCTCACCGGTTCCTCCAGCGCCTTCTTCGCCTCGAGCACGAAGGTAGCCGTCTTGACTTCGCCCGGCTTGAGCGGCCCCAGCTTGGTGCGGCCCTTCTTCACGTTGATGCGGTCCTCGGAGAGGTTCCGCAGCGCCGCGTAGCTGTCGTAGGCCTGTCCGGTGCCGACGTTCTTCACGTCCACGACGATCTCGGTGGGCTCGCCCTTGTGCAGGAGCCCGTCGCCGCCGACCACCTGGTAGCTCCAGGCGAACGCCGGCCGCGGCAGCTCGGCGATGTCGCTCTCCGCCCGCGCGTCCTCCAGCCCATCGCCCGAGTCGTCCTCCCACTTCACCGTCACGTCGTCGCGGCGGGAGGGCATGTAGCGCGGGATCTTGATGGGCACCGTCCAGCTCCGCTTCTCGCCGGGCTGCAGCGCGCCGAAGACGAACTCGCGCCGGTCGAGCACGTTGTCGTCGCTCTTGGTCCAGGCGCGCAGCCGGTAGAGGGGAGCGGTTCCGGTGTTGTGGGCGGTGACGGTCATCTCCATGGTCGAGCCGGCCTGGGTGCGGGGCATGCGGATCTCCGCCGACACCCGCGGCTGCCCCTTGGGGGCGGAGGCGGGCGTCGCAGCCCAGTTCACGCCCATGGCCTCGAGCTGCTTCTTCACCTTCTCCCGCTCCATGGCGCGGCGCTGCTCCACGAAGGGTTTCGCCTGCTGCAGCTGCTGGCGGCGGTCGGTTGCGTTGGCTTGCAGCAAGAGATCGCGGCAGAACTCGATCTGGTAGTCCACCTGCACGCCGTCGTCGTCGGAGGGATCGTCGTCGTCCTCCTCCGGCGCCTGCCCGGCCTCCGCCAGCTCGCGGTTCTTGCGCTCCTTCGCCGTCTCCTCCTTGACGAAGCGCAGCGTCTCGAAGGGCTTCTGCGTGACCCGCTCGCGGCCCGCCTTGGCCTGCTCCTCGTCGTGCGCGAAGCCGTTGAAGAAGTGCTTGTCGTAGTCCGCCTCGCGGAAGGTCTTGGGAGGCGCGAAGAGGTCGATGCGATCCTTGACGATGCGCGCCGGCACCAGCTCGATGTCCGGGGTGATGCCCACCTCCTGGATCGACACGTCGCCCGGGGTGAGGTACTGCGCGATGGTCAGCTTGAGCGCGCTCTCCTCGCCGCGCTCGCGGTCGGGGAAGTCGTAGAGCACCTGCACCGAGCCCTTGCCGAAGCTCTGCCGCCCCACGATCACCGCCCGGTTCAGGTTCTTGAGCGCCCCCGCCACGATCTCCGAGGCGCTGGCCGACTCGTTGGAGATGAGCACCGCCATGGGGAAGTCGCGCTCGCCGCCGTCGTTGCGCGCCAGCTTGGGCTCGCGCAGCGTGCCGTTCACGCCCACGGTGGTGACGATGGTGCCCTCCTCCACGAAGGCGTCGCTGACCTGGATGGCCTGCTCGAGCAGGCCGCCGGGGTTCCCGCGCACGTCGAGGATGAGCCCCTTCAGGTTGCCGCCGTTCTGCACCTTCATGCTGCGGATGGCGGCCATCATGTCGCGGGTGGTGGTGCCGGAGAAGCCGGAGAGGCGCACGTAGCCCACGCCGTTGTCGAGCAGCTTCGCCACCACCGTCTCGTAGGTGATGAGCGCGCGGGTGACGTCGATGCGCCGCGGCTCCGACCCCTTGTGCGAGACCCAGATGGAGACGCGGGTCCCCGGCTTGCCGCGCATGCGGTCGACCGCCTCCTGCAGCTCCATGCTGACGGTGGAGTCGTTGTCGATCTGCGTGATCACGTCGCCCTTCTTCACTCCGGCGCGGAAGGCGGGCGTGTTCTTGAGCACCTTGCGGACCGTCAGCTTGTCCTCGATCATCGAGAT
>DATDMU010000191.1:0-5330 GCA_036518615.1 Myxococcales bacterium | reverse complement strand
TCAGGAGGACCACGCCCACGCCCACGAGGAGAGCCGCGCAGGCCTGCGCCGCCGCCAGCCCTACGATGAGCGCCGCCAGATATTCCATCACTCCGCCCTCAAGGAGACGGCGGGGTCCACGCGCGTGGCCCGCCGCGCAGGCAGCCAGCACGCGCCGGCCGCGGCCAGCGCGAGGCCACAGGCGGCGAGCGCATAGGTCAGCGGATCGGTCGCGGAGACGCCGTAGAGGAAGCGGGCGAGCAGCCGCGCCAGCGCGAGCGCCAGGAGCGAGCCGGTGAGAACGCCGAAGAGCGAGAGGCGCAGCCCTTCGCGCAGCACCATGCGCACCACGTGGCCCGCCTGCGCGCCCAGCGCCATGCGCACGCCGATCTCGCGCTCGCGGCGGCTGACGCTGTAGGAGACCACGCCGTAGATGCCCAGGGTGGCGAGCAGGAGCGCCGCCGCGGCGAAGGCGGCGAGAAGCTGCGCGACGAGCCGCTGCGGCCCCGCGCTCCGCTCGACGATCTGCTCCAGCGTGCGCACCCTTGTCACCGGCTGCGCAGGATCGAGCTGGGCGATCTGCGCCTTGACCGCCGGGAGGAGCGCCCCGGGGTCTGCGTCGGTGCGGACGATCAGCTCCATCTCCGCGCGGCCGGTCTGCGACTGCGGGTAGTAGATCTCGGGGACCGGTTCGAGGTTGAGCCGGTGCTGCTTCACGTCCGCCGCCACCCCGACGATGGTGGCCGGGTCGTGACTCGGGTTGGAGCCCTGGGCGATCTGCTTGCCGATGGGGTCCTCGCCGGGAAACTCCTTCCGCGCCAGCGCCTCGTTGATCACCATCTCGGGCGCCCGGTCGGAGTCGGCAAAGGCGCGCCCGCGCACGATGGGAATCTGCATCGCCGCGAAGTAGCCGCCGGAGACGACGCGCCGGTCGGCGTAGGTCTGGTGCTCGTCGTCCAGCTCGGGCCGGCCCACCACGCTGTAGTTGCCGCTGGAGCTGCCGCCGCCGAGCGGCACGCGCGAGACCACCCCGCAGGCGCGGACGCCCGGCAGCGCGGAGACGCGCTCGAGCAGGGCGCGGAAGAACTCGATGCGCTGCTCGCGCGAGTAGCTCCGCTCCGGCAGCGGCACGCGGACCGTGAGCGCGCGCTGGGCGCGGAACCCCGGCCCCTTTTCGACCATCCGCGAGAGGCTCTGCAGCACCAGCGCCGCGCACGCCACCAGCACCACCGCGAGCGCGCTCTGCAGCACTACAAGCACGCTGCGGGCGCGGTTGCGCGACGAGGCTCCGGCGCCCTCCTTGAGCCCCGCCTGCAGATCGCCGCGCGCCGCGTGCAGCGCCGGCATCAGCCCCACGCCGAGGCCTGCTCCGATGGAGACGAGGGCAGCGAATCCGAGCACGCGCAGGTCGAGCGGCGCGCCGTGCAGCTCGGGCAGCGAGTCCTGCGGCCAGAAGCGCACGATCAGGTCGCGGCCCCAGAGCGCGAGCAGCATGCCGAGCGAACCGCCGGCGATCCCGAGGAGAAGGTTCTCGACCAGGATCTGCCGCGCGAGCCGCCCTCCGCTCGCGCCCAGCGCCCGCCGCACCGCGAACTCGCGGATGCGTCCGGTGGCCCGCGACAGCTCCACCCCCGCGAGGTTCACCGAGGCGATGAGGAGAACGAGGCCCACCGCCGCGAGGAGCAGCAGCAGGATGGGCTGCGCCGAGCTGTAGAGATAGTCGTGGAGCGACTGCAGCGTGGCGAGGTGGTTCGCCTTCGCGGCGGCGGCGATGCGCGGCGCGGCCAGGGCGAGGTCGGCCTGCGCGCGCGCGACGGTGATGCCGGGCTTCAGCCGGCCGATGGTGTCGAGGTAATGGTTGCCGCGATCCGCCCAGGGCAGCTTGCGTTCGATGGGAACGATCACCTCCGCCCATTCCAGCGTGGTGACCGACGCAGGCGACACTCCGACCAAGGTGAAGGGCACGCCGTCGAGGAGCACGGTGGTCCCCGGCGCGGCGCCGCCGAGGACGCGCCGCCAGAAGCCTTCCGTCGCCACCAGCGCGGGGGCCGCGTTGGGAACGTGTTCGTCGTCGGTGAAGAAGCGGCCGGCCAGCGGCTGCAGCCCGAGCACCTGGAAGAAACCGCGGCTGACCATCAGCGCGTCCACGACCTGGGGGTCGCCCCGACCGGACAGGTTCATCGCCTCGGGCCGGTACGCCGCCACCCCCGCGAGGTCGGGTGCCTGCGCGCGCACGTCCTCGAGCTCGGGCCACGACAGGGAGTGGGCGTCGCTGACTTGCGGCTCCACGTCCTGGATCGCCACCAGCCGCTCCGAGCCGGGAAACGCGAGCGGCCGCAGCAGCATCGAGTTGACCGCGGTGAAGATGGCGGTGGTCGCGCCGATGGCGATGCCGAGCGTGAGCACCGCCACCGCGGTGGTGGCCGGGCTCTTGCGCAGCATGCGCAGGGCGAACTTCAAGTCTTGAAGGAGCGCGTCCATCACTCGGCCCTGAGCGCGACCGCGGGGTCCACGCGGGTGGCGCGGCGGGCGGGCAGCCAGCTCGCGAACACCGCCACCGCGCCGAGCAGCGCGGCGATGCCGGAGTAGGTGAGCGGGTCGCGGGCGCCCACTCCGTAGAGCTGCGCCGCGAGGACGCGCGCGCCGAGCAGCGAGACGAAGAGGCCGATGCCCACGCCCATGGCCGCGAGCCGCAGCGCGCCGCCCATCACCATGGCCAGCACGTCCCGCGGCTGCGCCCCGATGGCGAGGCGCACCCCGATCTCGCGGGTGCGCTGGGTGACCGCGTAGGAGGTCACGCCGTAGATGCCCAGCGCGGAGAGCGCCAGCGCCAGCGCCGCGAACGCGCCGAGGAGCTGCAGGGGAAAGCGCCGGGGCGCCAGCGCGGACTCGACGCGCTCCTCCCACGGCTGCACCCAGTCCACCGGCTGCGCGGGATCGATCGTCGCGAGCGCCGCGCGCATCTCGTGCATCAGCGCCGCCGGGTTCGAGCTTCGCACCATGAGCACCATGTGCGTCGGGGCGAGTTGCGCCTGCGGCAGGTAGTAGACCGGCGGGCTTCGCGCATCGATTCCGAAGTCGTGCGTGTCTGCGACCACCCCCACGATGGTACGCCACTTGCCGAAATCGCCTTCGCCGTAGCCGAAGCGCAGCCGCTTGCCGACGGGATCCTGGCCGGGCAGGTACTTTCGAACCCAGGCCTCGTTGACCATCGCCGCATAGGGCGCCCTCGCGTCGTCCGCGGCGGTGAAGGTGCGCCCCTGGCGCAGGGCGATGCGCAGGGTCTCGAAGTAGCCCGGCAAGGTCCTTCGCATCTCGTCGTCGGGTGCGGCGTCCGGAGTGGGCGGCGCGTAGCCCTCCAGCTCGTAGCTCCAGTCGCTGCGGTCGTGAAGCGGCGGAATGTTCACGCCGCCGGCGGCCTGCGCGCCGGGCAAGGCCGCCACGCGGCGCAGCGCTTCGTCCCAGAAGCGGACCATGGCGGCGTCCTCACGGTACGCGTCGCCGCTCAAGGACACCTCGGCCGCGAGCACGCCCTCGGGGGTGAATCCGGCGTCGACGCGGAGCACCTCGGCAAAGCTGCGCAACAGGAGCCCCGCTCCCGCGAGCAGGACGAGCGAGAGCGCCACCTGCCCGATGATGAGCCCGGAGCGCAGCCGCCCGCCTCGCGAGGAGCCGGCGCGGCCGCCGTCCTTGAGCGCCTCGGAGGCGTCGCCGCGGGTGACCTGCAGCGCCGGCGCAAGCCCGCACGCAAGCGTGGTCAGGATGGTGAGCGCGGAGGCGAAGGCGAGCAGCGCCCAGCTCACGCGCACGTCGGCGAGCTGGCGGATGGCGGGAGGCGCGGCCGCGAGCAACAGGTCCAGCGACCAGACGGCCAGCAGCACGCCGCCCGCGGCGCCCATCGCGGCGAGGAGCCCGCTCTCGGTCAGGAGCTGGCGCACCAGCCTGCCGCGCGCCGCGCCCAGCGCCGACCGCACCGCGATCTCGCGCGCCCGCGCCGCTCCCCTGGCGAGCAGCAGGTTGGCCACGTTGGCGCAGGCGATCAGCAGGACGAAGAGCACCGCCCCGAGCAGAACCAGGAGCGGCTGCCGCGCGGTTCCCACGAAGCGGTCGCGCAGCGGCGTGAGCGTCCAGCGCCAGGTGGCATGCTCGCCCATGCCGTACCATTTCGGATACGCAGCCCGCACTTCCGCCGAGAGCTGATCGAGCGCGTGCGAGGCGGCAGCGAGCGTGATGCCGGGCCGCAGCCGCGCGATGGGAGAGTAGCCGCGGTTTCCCCGCTGATTCGCGATCTCGTCCGCGCTCCAGCCGAAGGGCAGCCAGATCTCGTTCTCCACGTCCCAGCGGAACCCCGCGGGCAAGACGCCGACGACGGCGCGCGGCTTGCCGTCGACGGTCAGGCTGCGCCCGAGCACCTCGGGATCGCCTCCGAACCGCTTGCGCCAGGCCGCGTACGAGAGCATCACGCTGCCTTCGTTGCCCTGCCTGTCGGCGTCCGGCTCGAAGGCGCGCCCCAGCACTGGCTGCACGCCGATGGCGGTGAAGAAGCTGCCGGTCGCGAAACCCGCCTTGACCCGCTCCGCGCGCTCCCCCTGCAGCGCCGCGGTGGTGTCCCTGTAGAGCCCGACGGATTCCAGGAAGGGCGCCCGCCGCAGATCGAGGTATTCCGCCGCCGACACGGGGATCTCGAGGAGCTGCTGGCCGGGAAAGTTGCCGCGGATGGCGACGAGCCGGCTCTCCTCGCCCCACCCCAGCGAGCGCAGCAGCACCGCATGCACCACGCTGAAGATGGCGGTGGTCGCGCCGATTCCGAGGGACAGCGCCAGCACGGCGGCGGCGGTGAAGCCGGGCGTGCGCAGGAGGCCGCGCAGCGCGAACCGCAGGTCCCTGATCAGGTCGCTCATGATTCACTCCGCCCGCAAGGCAGACATGGGGTCGACGCGTGCGGCGCGCAGGGCGGGCACCGCGGTGGCGACCAGCGCGACGGCGCCGAGCAGCGCGCTGATCGACAGGTAGGTGAGCGGATCGCGCGCGCCCACTCCGTAGAGCTGCGAGGCGAGAAGGCGCGCGGAGGCGAGCGAGAGCGCTGCCCCGGCGGCGAGCCCGATGCCCACCACCCGCAGCGTGGCGCCGAGGACCATGGCCACCACTCCGGCAGGAGAGGCGCCGATGGCCATGCGCAGGCCGATCTCGCGCGTTCGTTGCGCGACCGAGTACGAGGTGACGCCATGGATCCCCAGCGCGGAGAGGAGCAGCGCCAGGGCGGCGAAGGCGCCGAGCAGCTCGAGGGGGAAGCGGCGCTGCGCAAGCGAGGCGGAGAGCACCTCCCCGAGGGGAAAGGCGCGGTCCACGGG
>DATDMU010000190.1:0-13265 GCA_036518615.1 Myxococcales bacterium | reverse complement strand
GTCCGCCATCGCCGCGTAGAGGATCATCGGGATGGAGGGCGGGATGATCACCGCCAGCGTCGCCGACGACGACAGCACCGCCGCGGAGAACTCCTTCGAGTACCCCTTCTGCTTCATCGCCGGGATGAGGATGGAGCCGAGCGCCGCCGCGTCCGCCACCGCGGAGCCGGAGATCTCGGCGAAGAACATGGAGGTGACGATGGTCACCTGCGCCAGCGCGCCGCGGACGAAACCGAAGACCGCGGAGGAGAGCGCGATCAGCCGCCGCGAGATGCCCGACGCGTTCATGATCGCGCCGGCGAGGATGAAGAGCGGGATGGCGATGAGCGGGAAGCTGGTCGCGCCCGTGTACATCACCAGCGGCACGTTCGCCAGCGCCTCCGGGCCGCCGGCGTGCAGGATGGCGAGCAGCGCCACCACCGCGAGCGCCACCGCGATGGGCACGTTGATCAGAACGAGCACCATCACGGCGCCAAAGAGCCCGAGGATGGCCATCAGTGCGACAGCTCCTTGCTCGCGTCGGCGCTCACCACGGTGCCGCGTCCGGAGGCGGTGAGCGCCATCTCGGGCAGGTTGAGCAGCTCCGCGACCACGAAGAGTACGCCGCCGATCGGAATCACCGACTGCGTCAGCGCGACCGGGATGTCCACGGTGACCAGCGTCTCTCCGGCGAGCACGCGAAGGATCTCCACGCCCTTCCACGCGAGGACGACGAAGAAGCCGATCACCGCGATCTCGCGCACCGCCAGCGCCGCATAGCGGCCGCCGCGCGGGAGCGCGTTCACCAGGCCGGGGAAGCCGATGTGCGACTTCTTCAGCGCAGCGAGCGCGCTGCCGTAGTAGGTGATCCAGGCGAGCAGCACCGAGGCCACTTCGTCGTACCAGGCGAGCGGCCTGCCCGCGGCGCGGAAGATGATCCCCGCCAGCACCTCCGCGGCGAGGATGAGGAGCAGCGCGCCGGAGAACCACTCCAGGGCGCGCTCCACCCGGCGGCGCCAGGCGGCGCGGGTTGCGCTCACTTCGCGGATCCGAGCGCGATGGCCTTCTCGATCATCTCCTTGCCGCCCGGAACCTCCCTGGAGAATTCGTCGTAGACGGGCTTGCTCGCCCTCTGGAAAGCCTCTTTGTCCGCGTCGTTCACCTTCATGCCCGCCTGCTTGAGCATGCCGAGGAGCTGGGTGTCCATCTTCGCGCCCACCTGGAACACGAAGGGCTGCGTCTCCTCCGCCGCCTCCTGGATCTGCTTGCGCAGCGCCTCGGGCAGCGCCTGCCACTTGCGCGCGGAGGTGACGAGGTACGCGGGCGTGTAGACGTGATCGGTCATGGAGAGGAACTTCTGCACCTCCTGGAACTTGGAGGTGTAGATCTGCGTGAGCGGGTTCTCCTCGCCGTCCATCACGCCGGTCTGCAGGGCCACGAAGACCTCGGAGAGGCCCATCGCCGAGGGGCTGGCGCCGTAGGACTGGAACATCTTCACCCGCCACTTGCCCTTGGGGACGCGCAGCTTGATGCCGGCGAGGTCGGCCGGCACCTTGATCGGATGGCGGTTGTTGGTGATCTGCCGGAAGCCGTTCTCCCAGGTGGCGAGGATCCTGTACCCGGCCTTCTCCGCGATCGGCACCAGCATCGGGCCGACGATCTCCTTGTCGATCCGCTTCATGTGCTCGCGGTCCTTGACCAGGTAGGGCATCTCGAAGAGGCCGAAGGCGGGGACCACCGACGACATCACCGTGGAGGGGAGCGCGAGGTCCACCGTGCCCAGCTTCACCTTCTGCATCAGCTCGGTGTCGTCGCCGAGCTGGCTCGAGCCGTACACCTGGACGATCACCTTCCCGGAGGTCTTCTCCTTCACCCTGCGCGCGAACTCGACGCTGGAGACCTCGAAGAGCGATCCGGGCGACCCCACGTGGCCGAGCTTCAGCTCGATCGGCTGCGCCAGGGCGGCGGAGGAGGGGATCATGCTGCCCAGCATCAGCACGGCGGCTGCGACGAGCGCTCGCATGCGTTGTCTCCGGCGGCGGAGGTGAGGCGGCGGCCGAAATTGTAGACAGCGAGGGAAGGGTGGAAGTCAAGCCCGAGGCGCTACAGCGCCTTGAGCCCCGCCTCGGCGCAGTCCAGATCCTGCTCCGGCTTTCCCCCGCTCACTCCCACGGCGCCGAGCACGCGGCCGTCGCGGCGGACCAGCGCGGACCCGAGGCCCGGCACGATGGGGATCCTCGCCATCCGATCCACCGCGGCGAAGAACGCGGGCCGCTCCTGCGCCACCTGCGCGAGCGAGCCGCCGTCGCGGTGCCACAGCGCCGCGCCGCTCGCCTTGGCCTCCGCGATCTGCGCCGAGATGGGCGGCGCTCCGTCCATGCGCGCGAGCGCGAAGAGGAGCCCGCCCTCGTCCACGATGGCCACCGTGATGCGGATCCCGATCTGCTGGGCCCGCGCCTGCGCGGCGTCCACCACCTTGCGCGCTTCCTCGCTGGAGAGGGGCATGCGCCCATTGTACCGCGGCAAGAGCGCCGGTGGTTATGATCCCGCCGTGAAGCGCATCGCGATCCTCACCCTGCTGGCCTTCGGCTGCGCCACCGTGCGCGTGCCGGTCGCGCCTCTGGGGCAACCTTCCGACGCGCCGGGCACGGTGGCGCCGCCCTTGACCGAGCTGTGGCTGGAGAGCTCGGAGGAGGTCCCGCCCGAAGAGGCGCGGAACGCGGAGGCGCAGGCGCGCGCCGCGCTCGCCTCCGCACTGGAAGGCCGGGAGATCCCCTCCGATGCGGCCGGCGCGTCCGACGCGGTGCTCTTCGTCCGCGAGCGCGCGGTGGCGCTGACCGGCGCGCGGCGCAAGCAACAGGCCTGGGCGAAGGTGGGCATCGTGGCGGGCGTGGTGGTGGTCATCGCGGTCGCCGTCGTCGCCTTGACCCGCGGGGGCAATTCCCAGGCCCCCTCCGCGAAGGCGCCGAAACCGACCACGCCGGTCAAGCCGCGCGCCGTCCCGGTCTCGCCCGCGGTGCGGCCGCCGCCGTCGCTCGGCCGCGCGGCGCCGCTGCGGCCGGGTCGCGTCTACTCTCCCTCGCCGGTCTTCGTCGGGTTCTCGGTGAACTTCTGGGTCGCGCCGCAGCCGCTCGTGCTCGCGCCCGACAGCGCGGAGGAGCAGTGGTACGCGCCCGCGCCGCCGCCTCCGCTGCTCGCGGAGCCCGCAGACGGCGAGGAGCCGCCCGCCCTCGCCGCCGCTCCGCCCCCGCCGGACGCCGGGCCGGAGCCCGCGCCGCCGATGGAGCTCCCCGCGCTGCTCGAGCCGCTCGCGTTTCGCGTCGAGGACCGCGGCTTCTTCGCCGGGCCGGTGACCGCGCTGCAGCTGGACCTGGTCGACCGGGCCACGGGACGCGCGGTCTGGTCGAAGGCGGTCAGCGCCGACGCCGATCCCCTCGACGCCAGTGCCGTGGCCAGGGTCCTCGCCGAGGCGCTCGCGGGGCAAGGCTGGGCGCGCCGCTCTCGCTGAACGGAAGCCGCTCGCCCTCCTGTCAGGCAGCCGACACCGGGCGCTCCGGTTTCCAGAGAGGATTTCGCGGCCGGACTTGACTTCGCTCAAGTGGTCTGATGATCGGACCTGCGAAAGGTCAGACCAATGCCCGCCTCCGGCCGGTCCACCACTCCTCCCTCCTTCGAGACGGTCCGCAAGGTCCGCCGCTACGAGCAGGTGGCGGAGCAGATCCGCCGGCTGATCGGCAGCGGGGCGCTCAAGCCCGGCGACCTGCTGCCTCCCGAGCGCGAGCTGGCGGAGAAGCTGGGCGTGGGCCGCAGCTCCGTCCGCGACGCGGTCCGGACCCTCGAGGTGATGGGCATCCTCGAGCCGCGACAGGGGCACGGCACGGTGGTGCGCGACCTCAGCGCCGATGCGCTGGTGGTGCCGCTCGCCAGCGTGCTCCAGCACAAGCGCGTGCTGGTGGGAGACCTGCTCGACGTGCGCCGCATGATCGAGCCGCACCTCGCGGCGCGGGCCGCGAGGAACGCGACCGAGGACGAGATCCGCTACATGGCCGCGGTGCTCGAGCGCCACGAGGCGAAGATGCGCCGGGGCGAAGAGGCGGTGGACGAGGACTCCGAGTTCCACTACGCCATCGCGCTCGCGGCCCGCAACGCCGTGGTCCTGCGCGTGCTCGACGTGCTGATGGATCTGCTGCGCGAGAGCCGCTCCCGCTCCCTTCAAGTGCCGGGACGGCCCAAGCGCTCGTTCGACGGCCACCGCCGCATCCTCCGCGCCATCCAGAGGCGCGACGCCGCGGCGGCGGAGGCCGCGGTGCACAAGCATTTGCAGGAGATCGAGGAGATCGTGATGCGCCAGCTGTGATCCCGGGAGGAAGAATGAGCCGTCTCTTCGCAGTCGAGATCGTCTATCGGGGCATTTTCCAGAAGAAGCTCGCAGCCAACATCAGCCGCGCCATCGTCCTCGCGGCGCACAAGGAAGGAAAACCAGGCATCTCGTTCGGGCGTTACGGCGACAGTCCCGAGCGCAACGGCATCCCCGCCAAGTACTTCGCCATCGTCGCCGGCGACGAGAACACCCTCGAGGAGGGGATGGCGAAATACGAGCCCAAGGAAGTGGACGTCACCATCTGCGTCGACGACACGCTCTTCAAGGGCGTGGAGTCGTGGGCCTGGTACGGGCTGCAGCCGATCAACAAGCTGACCCGGGCGGGCGGCACGCTGATCGTCACCTCGATGAAGGAGCCGGCCGAGCTCATCCCGCTGGCGCACCGCAAGGACGTGCCCTACCGCCTGGCGGTGCTCAAGGGCACCGCCAGCTTCTCCGGCCTCTGGGTCTTCAAGGACGACCACACCGACGTGCGCATCCTCGGCGCCATCGCGCGGGTGCTGCCCGATCTCTTCAGCCTCGGGTCGGTGCAGGAGGTCATCCGCGAGGAGTGGAAGAGCGAGGTCAAGGCCACCTCCGCGCTGCGCGCCTTCGAGCGCATCAGCACGGTGACGGTGATGCCCGACCAGGGCAACCCGGAGGAGCCGTACTCGTTCGTGATGCCCAAGTGGACGGAGATGCGCGAGGGCATCGCCATCCCCGGAATCGCGCTGGGCAAGCCGATGAAGGACCCGGTGAGCGGCAAGGAGGGCGGCTGGAAGCCCGACCGCAACGCCGTCTTCAAGAAGTGGGCGACCCGCACCATGCGGCCGGTGGTGGACTTCGAGAAGTGCATCAAGTGCACGCTCTGCTGGCTGCAGTGTCCCGACTCGGTCTTCGACGTCACCCCCGAAGGCTTCTACGACGCCGACCTCGAGGCCTGCTGCGGCTGCGGCGTGTGCGAGGCGGTCTGCCCGGAGAAGGGCTGCATCACCATGGTGAACGAGTCGGCCTTCCACGACAACAAGAGCCAGTGGGAAGCGTGGCGCAAGGACGCCCCCGCGTACCAGACCACGCTCGCGGCCTGGATCAAGGACCGGCCGAGCCGGTCTCACGGATTCAACCAGCGCGGCCAGTACGAAAAGGAAGTTCCCGCCGAAATCGCCCGGCAGGGCTGAGGGAGACCACACATGGCAGAAGCGATCGTTCCGCCCCAGGAAGCCAGGCCACCGGCACAAGAGACGTCCCTGATCACCGGCAGCGAGGCCATCGCGGTGGCCTGCAAGCTCGCCGACGTGGACGTGATCACCGGATACCCCATCCGGCCCTACGACACGGTCATGCAGTACATCGCCAAGCTCATCGCCAACGGCGAGATGGACTGCGAGTACATCATCGCGGAAGGCGAGCATTCCCAGTTCGAGGTCGTCAAGCACGCCAGCGCCGCAGGCGCGCGCGTGTTCTGCGGCTCGTCGGGAGTGGGCTGGATGTACGCGATGGAGGCGCTCACGGTCACCCCCGCGCTGCGCATCCCGATGATCGCCATGGTGGGCAACCGCGCCCTCGACGATCCGGGCGCCTTTGGCGTCGAGCACAACGACGCGCTCGCGGTCCGCGACCTGGGCTGGCAGCTGGTCTGGGTGGACAACGCGCAGGAGGCGCTCGACACCGCGCTCATCGCCTACAAGGTGGCCGAGGACCGGCGCGTCTTCCTGCCCTGCGCCATCTCCTGCGACGGCGCCTTCCTCACCCACTCGCAGGCGCTGGTGAAGATCCCCACGCAGCAGAAGGTCGACGAGTTCCTGCCCCGCTACGATCGCGGCGACCTGCTCCTCCACCCCGACAACCCCATCACCGTGGCGCCCCAGGCCAACGAGGACTGGCTGATGGAGATCCGCCGGCAGACGGCGGCGGCCATGGAGAACTCGCCCCAGGTCATCCGCGAGGCGTACTCGCAGTTCACCCGCATCTTCGGGCGCGACTACGGAAACCCGTTCTTCGAGGAGTACATGACCGACGACGCCGACGTGGTGGTCGTCGGGATGGGCACCTTGTCGAACCCGGTGCGCGTGGCCATCCGCGAGATGCGCAAGGAGGGCAAGAAGGTCGGCTTCGTCCGGGTGCGCTGGTTCCGTCCCTTCGCGGCGGAAGAGCTGGCCAGGTCGCTCTCGCGATTCAAGGCGGTGGGCATCATCGACCGCGACTTCTCGCTCGGCGCTCCGCACTCGAGCGGCGTGCTGGCGACCGAGGTCCGCGCGGCGCTCTATCCGCTCGCGAATCGGCCCGCGGTGCTCGGGTTCATCTGCGGCCTCGGCGGCCGCGAGGTGACCCTGCCCGACGTGAGGAAGATGACGGAGAGCGTGTTCGCGCAGGCAGCAGGCAAGACGCAGCCTTCCACCCAGTGGATCGGCGTCCGGGAATAAGGGGAAAAACCATGGCCATCAATGAGCGCGAGCTTGCGGAACTCGTCAACCTCCACTCGACCCAGCACCTGGACCCGTTCAAGGGCGTCAAGAAGCTGCCCGTCCAGGAGTACTTCACCTCGGGCCACCGCACCTGTCAGGGCTGCGAATCGGCGCTGGTGATGAAGATGATGGTGAAGGCGGCGGGGCCGCGCACCATCGTCCTCGGCAGCACCGGCTGCATGTACGTGGCCAACACCACGTACTACTCGACGCCCTGGGTGGTGCCGTGGATGCACACGCAGCTGGGCTCGTCCGGCTCGGCTGCGCTGGGCACCGCCGCGGCGCTCAAGGCGCTGATGCGCAAGGGCAAGATGAAGGACGAGCCCATCAACGTCATCGCCTTCTGCGGCGACGGCGGCGGCGCGGACATGGGCATCTCCGCCATCTCCGCCACGCTGACGCACCCGGACTACAACTGCCTCATCCTCATGTACGACAACGAGTCGTACGCCAACACGGACATCCAGCTCAGCGGCTCCACGCCGTGGGGCGCGCACACCACCTTCAGCCCGCCCGGCACCAAGAAGCGGATCATGCACCACCGCTGGAAGAAGAACATGGCGGGCATGATGGCGGCGGGGCACCCTGAGTGCCGCTACGTAGCCACGGTGGACATGTCGTACCCGGTGCTTGCAATGAACTCGGTCCGCAAGGCATTGTCGATTGGTGGCCCAACCTTCATCCACTCGCTGGATCCGTGCCCGAAGGGCTGGGACTATGACCCGATGCTGTCGCACGAGCTGGGCGAGCTGGCGGTGACCACCGGCATCTGGCCCCTCTACGAGGTGGAGAACGGCGTGCTCAAGCTCGTAGGCAAGACGCGCGACATCGCCGACGGCCGCCTCAAGCGCGCGCCGGTGCGCGACTACCTCAACCGGCAGGGCCGGTTCGCGCACTTCACCGACGACGACATCGCCTACTTCCAGTCGAAAGTGGACGAGATGTGGGACCGCTGGATCGTTCCTGGAGTGATTCCTTTCAAGAAGCAGCTCGAAGAGGACCGGCCGCCGGCATAGGCGACCCGCTTCACCCAAACGCAGGAGCAGGGGGTACAGCCATGGCGAACGCGATCGCGGCTGAACGGCCTCAAGGCGAGGGTCTGTTGTCCAACCGCTGGCTCATACTCGGGTTCAGCATCCTGAGCATGGTGGCGGTGGCGAACTTCCAATACGGCTGGACGCTGTTCGTCCCGCCCCTCCAGAAGGCCCTGCACCAGGAGCAGGCCGCGATCCAGGTGACCTTCACGGTCTTCGTCCTCCTCGAGACCTGGCTGGTTCCGTTCGAGGGGGCGCTGGTCGATCGATTCGGCCCGCGCCTCCTCGTGATGCTCGGCGGCGTCGCCGCCGGCCTCGGCTGGATCCTCAGCGGCCACGCCACCACGCTGACCGAGCTGTACCTCTCCTACGCGCTGGCCGGCGTGGGCGCGGGCATCGTCTACGGCACGGCCATCGGCAGCGCGATGAAGTGGTTCCCCGACCACCGCGGCCTCGCCGCAGGCCTCACCGCCGCGGGCTTCGGCGCGGGCTCCGCCTTCACCGTCTCGCCCATCGCGAACATGATCAACACGTCGGGCTACCAGGCGGCGTTCATCAACTGGGGCCTCATCCAGGGCGCCGTGGTGGTGATCGCGGCGTTCTTCCTCAAGGCGCCGCCGGCGGGATGGCTGCCGCACACCTGGCGGGAGGCAGGACATGCCCCCGAAGTGAAGCAGCGCCAGAGCGCGGTCGACTTCTCTCCGATGCAGATGTCCGCCACCCCTCAGTTCTGGCTGATGTACCTGATGATGACGATGGTGGCGACCGGCGGCCTGATGGCGGTCGCGCAGCTCAACCCCATGGCCGTGGACTTCAAGGTCAACAAGGTCCCGGTCAGCTTCCTCTTCCTCACCATGCCGGCGCTGCAGTTCGCCCTCTCCGCGGACCGGCTGGTGAACGGAATCTGCCGCCCCTTCTGGGGCTGGCTCTCCGACCACATCGGCCGTGAGAAGACGATGAGCCTCGCCTTCGGCCTCGAGGCGGTGGCGATCTTCGTCCTCATCAAGTTCGCGCACAACCCGCTCGCCTTCGTGATCTTCAGCGCCTTCACCTTCTTCGGGTGGGGAGAGATCTTCTCGCTCTTCCCCGCCACCTGCGGCGACCTGTTCGGCCGCAAGCACGCGACCGCCAACTACGGGTTCCTCTACACCGCCAAGGGCACCGCCTCGGTGCTGGTCCCCATCGGCTCCGCGCTCGCCGCCGGCAAGGCGTTCGACTTCCGGGCCGACGTGCTGCTCTTCGTCGGCGGCGCCCTGGCGGTCTTCGCCCACTTCATCGCTCCCACCGTGCTGCGGCTCCACATCAGCAAGCGGCTGCACGACACGCTCTTCAGCATCGGCGCCGTCATCGTCGCCTACGGAGTGTTCCTCACGGTGGTGCCTTCGGCGTGGACGCCCTTCATGGCGAAGTTCACGCTGCCGAAGGTCGGCTGGGCGGGCGTCTTCGCCATCGCCATCGTCTTCGACCTGACCGCGGCCACGCTCTCGTTCTTCGTGCTCCGCCGGATGAAGGTGCCCAGCCTGCCGCCGCTGATGGAGGCGCCGCTGCAGGCGAAGCCGGCGGTGCTGCCGGTGACGCACTGAGCGGCGCGGGTCAGAAGAACAACCAGGTCAGCGCGACGAAGAGCGGGAGCAGGATCGTCGCGCTGTACCGCATGTAGCCGAAGAATCCTGGCATCCGCACGCCGCTCGCTTCGGCGATCGCCTTCACCATGAAGTTGGGCCCGTTGCCGATGTACGTGTTTGCGCCCATGAACACGGACCCGACGGAGATGGCCGCGAGCAGCGCGGGCCCGCGCTGGCTCGCCAGGAGCTGCCCCAGGTCCGACGCTTCCGTGCCCACCGCGCCGCTCGCCGCCGAGGCGAACGTCAGGTAGGTGGGCGCGTTGTCGAGGAACGACGAGAGCGCGCCGCTGGCCCAGAAATACTGCCAGGGATGGACGAGGCCGAGCTGCGCGCCGCGCAGGTTGAGGATGGCGAGCGCGGGGATCATGGTGGCGAAGATCCCGGCGAAGAGCGCGGCCACCTCCACGATCGGCGCCCAGGAGAACCCGTTCTCGACCCGCAGCTGCGGCGAAGTGGTCGCCCAGCCGACGGCGGCCAGGGCGAGAAGGCCCGCGTCCTGCGCCGGCGTGGGCAGCCCCAGCCTGCCGCAGGCGAAGAGGAGGGCGATCACCGCGGCGAGGAGGAGGAAGTTGTGCTTGCCGGCGAGGTGGAGGGGGATCTCGTGTTCCACCGCGATGCGGTCGAGGTCGCCGGGCCGCTCCAGGTCCTCGCGCCGGAAGATGGTGGAGTCGACGACGTAGAAGACCACGAGCAGGAAAGCGTTGGCGAGCAGCCACTGCGGCCACAGGCGCAGCGTCCAGGTGAAGGGAACGCCCCGGAGGAAGCCGAGGAACAGCGGCGGGTCGCCCATGGGGGTGAGCAGGCCGCCGGCGTTGGCCACGACGAAGATGAAGAACACGAACACGTGAGCCTTGCGGATGCGCACCGAGTTGGCGCGCAGGAGCGGCCGGACCAGCAGCATGGAGGCGCCGGTGGTGCCGATGAGCGACGCGAGCACCGCGCCCAGGCCGAGCACGGCGGCGTTCAGGCCCGGCGTGCCCGCGAGCGTCCCGCGCACCACGATGCCCGAGGCGATGACGAAGAGCGCCCCGAGCAGGATGATGAAGGCGAGATATTCCGAGCCCGCGTGGAGCAGCGCGCCGGCGTCGAGGAAGGCAGTCCAGGCGGCCACCGGCGCGCCCAGCACGAGGCTCAGCAGCGCCTTGTTGCGGTTGTGCTCCCAGAAGGGGCCGGCCACGAGCGGCAGCACCGCGATGCAGAGGAGCATGGCGGCGAAGGGGGCCACGCTCCAGAGTGGGAAGAGGCTGCCGAGCTGAGAGGGCGATTCGGTCGCCGCGAGGAGAAATTGCATCGCGGCACCGTAGGCAAGCGGCCCCGCGCAGTCAAAGCCGCGCCCCGGGCTTGAAATCCCGCGGCGCACGAGGCGTAGTGCGCGGGAAGATGACCCAGACCTTTCGGGCTTTGCTCCTCGCCTTGGTCCTCTCCGCTTGCGCCGGCCCCAAGGGGCCACAGGCTCCGTCCCCGGGGCAGCAGCACGGCGTCGAGCTCGGGGACATCGACCGCGCGGCCAATCCCTGCGGGGACTTCTTCGAATTCGCCAACGGCGCCTGGCGCAAGGCGAACCCCATCCCGCCTTCGATGCAGCGCTGGAGCCGCCGCTGGCAGGCCGGCGAGGTCAACAAGGAGCGCCTGCGCGACATCCTCGAGGACCTGGCGAAGAAGTCGGACTGGCCGGCGCGCAGCGTCGAGCAGATCGTCGCCGACGACTACGCCTCCTGCATGGACGAGGCGCACGCGAACAGCGCCGGCCTCTCGCCGCTCCTGCCGGTGTTGAGACGCATCCGCGCGGTCGAGTCGCCGGCGGCGCTGCAAGCTGCCATCCGCGAGATCCAGGACCTGGACGTCAGCGCGCCCTTCGGCTTCAGCGGCGTTCCCGACCCGCACCATCCGCCCAGGACCATCGCCTGGGTCTCGGCGGCCGGGCTGGGCCTGCCGGACCGCGACTATTATCTCAAGCCCGAGCCGCGCTTCGTCGAGGCGCGCGAGAAGTACCGCGCCCACGTGAAGCGCATCTTCCAGCTCGCCGGCGATCCGCAGCCGGGGCAGGCGGCGGAGACGGTGTTCGCCTTCGAGAAGCGCCTGGCGGAGGCGTCGCTCGACAACGTGGCCCTGCGCGATCCGCGCAACGTCGACCACCCCACGACCTTCGCGCAGCTCCAGGCGATGACGCCGCACTTCGACTGGGCGGCGCTCTACGCCGCGGGTGGCGTGCCGCAGGGCGACCTCAACGTGACCGAGCCCGCTTTCCTGGCGCAGGTGGACAAGGAGCTGGCGCAGACGCCGCTTCCGCAATGGCGGACCTATCTCGAATGGCAGCTGCTCGCCTCCGCCTCGCCGTGGCTCTCCAGGCCGTTCGTGGACGAGGCGTTCGCCTTCAACGAGAAATACCTGGGCGGCGTGGCCGAGCAGAAGCCGCGCTGGAAGCGCTGCGCCGAGTCGGCCGACCAGCTCCTGGGAGAGGCGCTGGGCCGCAAGTACGCCGAGCGCTATTTCCCGCCGGCTGCCAAGGCGCGCGTGCAGGAGCTGGTGCGCAACGAGCTCGCGGCGATGAAGGAGATCATCCTCGGCCTCGCCTGGATGGGGCCACAGACCAGGCAGCGCGCGCTGGAGAAGCTCGCCACCTTCAATCCGAAGATCGGCTATCCCGACCGCTGGAAGGACTATTCCGGAGTGAAGATCCGCCGTGACGCGCCGTTCTGGGACAACGTGGTGCAGGGCCGTTTGTTCGTGGTGGCGGACGTGCGCGGCACCATCGGCAAGCCCACCGACCGCGGCCGCTGGGGCATGACCCCGCCCACCAGCGACGCGTACTACAATCCGCTGCTCAACGAGATCGTCTTTCCCGCCGGCATCCTCCAGCCGCCCGCCTTCGATCTCGCCGCCACCGACGCGGTCAACTACGGCGCCATCGGCGTGGTGATCGGCCACGAGATCAGCCACGGCTTCGACGACGAGGGCGCGCAGTTCGACGCGGAGGGGCGGCTTTCGAACTGGTGGACGAAGGCGGATCTGGAGTCGTTCGAGCAGCGCGGGCAATGCGTGGTGCGGCAGTTCGAGGGGTACTTCATCGAGCCGGGCATCCACCACAACGGCAAGCTTGTGCTGGGCGAGTCCATCGGCGATCTCGCCGGCGCGCGCATCGCGTACCTGGCCTTCCACAAGGCGCTGCAGCAGCACCCGGAGAGCGGGCGCGACGGCTTCTCCCCCGACCAGCAGTTCTTCATCGCCTGGGGCCAGTTCCGCGGCGATGCGATCCGGCCCGAGACGCAGCGGCTGATGGTGCAGAGCGATCCGCACCCGACGGGGAAGTACCGGGTCATCGGGCCGCTGTCGAATCTGCCCGCTTTTCAGGAGGCGTTTTCGTGCAAGGCCGGAGACGCGATGGTGCGGCCGCCCTCGGAGCGATGCGAGGTGTGGTGAAGGTCGGGTCTGGGATGCTCGCGAGGTGCGCTCGCGGGCTCGGGTGCGGGTGCGGGTGCGCGTGCGCGTCAGCGTGCGGGACTTGAGGTCCCGGGTCGCGCCGGCCTCTGAGCCCTGAACCTAAACCTAAACCCGTTCCCTGAACCCCTGATATCCTGAGTCATTCATGCTGCCCTTGCTGATTGCCGCTCTTGTCGCTGCTGCGCCGGCAGACCTGGTTCCTCCTTCCCCCCCTCCTGCGGCGGCGAGCGGCGCGTCCGGATCGATCGATCCCGCCGCCGCCACTCGCGCGTACCTCGACCAGCTTCCCGCTGCGCAGCGCGCAAGATCCGATGCGTATTTCGAAGGCGGCTACTGGCTGATCCTCTGGGACTTCCTCTGG
>DATDMU010000189.1:0-6994 GCA_036518615.1 Myxococcales bacterium | reverse complement strand
GACCTGGTCCTCAAGCCCGACCTCTGCATCGTCGGCAGCGGCCCGGGCGGCTCCATGGTGGCCTCGCGGCTCACCGGGGCCGGCGCCAGGGTGCTGGTGCTGGAAGAGGGCGGCTACCACACCAAGGAAGAGTTCGACATGCAGGAGGCCACCGCCTATCCGCGGCTCTACCAGGACCGCGGCAACCGGGCCACGGCGGATCTCTCCGTCCAGGTGCTGCAGGGGCGCGCAGTGGGCGGCGGCACGGTGGTGAACTGGACCACCAGCTACCGCACGCCGGACCACGTGCTCGAGCACTGGCAGAAGGTCTACGGCCTGCCGCTCACCCCCGCCGTCCTCAAGCCGCACTTCGACGAGGTGGAGGATCGGCTCGGCATCCAGAAGGTGGACTACGAGGACACCAACGCCAACAACCGCAGCATCTACGACGGCTGCAAGAAGCTCGGCTGGCAGGTGGACACGACGAAGCGCAACGTGCGCCAGTGCCTGCGCACCGGCTACTGCGGCATGGGCTGCCCGGTGGACGCGAAGCAGAGCGCCGCGCTCACCTACCTGCCCGACGCCGTGCGCGGCGGCGCCGAGGTCTACGCCAACTGCCGCGTGCAGAAGATCGAGTGGTCGGGCAAGCGCGCAAGCGCGGTCACCGGCGCGTTCCTCAACCCGGACACGCAGGCGGAGACCGGCCGCACCGTCCGGGTCGAACCGCGCATCGTGGTGGTGTCGGGCGGCGCGCTCAATTCCCCGGCGCTGCTCTTGCGCTCCGGCCTGAATCAGGGGCCCGTCGGAAAGTATACCTGGTTGCATCCGGTGGTCGCGGTGGGCGCGTTCTACAAGGACCGCATCGAGGGCTTCTACGGCGCCCCGCAGAGCGTGGCCTCGCACCACTTCGCGCAGCGCTCGCCGGGCGCCGGTTTCTTCATCGAGGCGGCGCCTGTGCATCCGATGCTCTCGGGCATCGCCATGCCGGGGTTCGGCCCCCCGCTGCGCGAGAACATGAAGCAGCTCGCCTACGTCTGCGCCACCATCTCGCTGATGGTGGACGGCTTCGACGCCGGCGAGGCCGGCGGCACCGTGACCCTGCGCGACGGCGGCGGGCCGAAGCTCGACTATCCCTTCACCGACCGCATGGCGGAGTGCTTCCGCGAAGGCATGAAGGCGATGGCGCGCATCCACCTCGCCAACGGCGCGCGCGAGGTCGTCAGCTTCCACGCCGAGCCGGTGAGCGTCACCAAGGAGGGCGAGCTTTCCCGCCTGGACGCGGCGCCGGTGGGGCCGAACCGCGTCTCCGTCTTCACCGCCCACCAGATGGGCGGCTGCAGGATGGGCACCGACCCTGCGCGCTCGGTGGTGGACCCGACGCTGCGCCATCACGCGGTGGAGAACCTCTTCGTGGTGGACGGCAGCGTCTTTCCCACCTCGCTGGGCGTCAACCCGATGGAGTCGATCTACGGCGTCGCCTCCTGGGCGTCCGAGCACGTGCGCCGGGCGGTGTGATGGACGAGCTGGACGAGCGCGTCCACGCCGGGGCAGAGGAGCGGCTGGACAAGGCGGTCGCCAGGCTCTTCGGCATCTCGCGCGGGCGGGCGATGGACTGGATCGCCGAAGGGCGCGTGCGCATCGACGGCCGCCGCGCGCCGAAGGGCGCTCCCGTGCAGGAAGGCGCGCGCATCTCGGTGCAGCGGCCGCCCCCCGATCAGCCCGCGCCGCAGCCCGAGCTGCCCATCCGCATCGTCCACGCCGACGCGCATATCGTGGTGGCCGACAAGCCCGCCGGCATGCCGTCGCATCCGCTCAAGCCCGGCGAGACGGGCACCGCGGCCAATGCGCTGGTGGGCCGGTTCCCCGAGCTGGCGCAGGTGGGGCCGTCGCCGCGGGAAGGCGGGCTCGTGCATCGGCTGGATACCGACACCTCCGGCCTCTTGCTCGCCGCGCGAACTGACGCGGCGCACGCGATGCTGCGCGCGCAGTTCACGGCGCGGACGGTGGAGAAAGGGTACCTCGCGCTCGCGGCGGGAGAGGTGCACGCAGGCGGCGAGATCGCGCTGCCGCTCGCGCACGACCCGCGCGACCCGCGCAGGATGATGGCCATCAGCGACGCCGACTACGCCGAGGAGCACGGCGCGCGCAACGCGGCGACCCGCTTCTCGCCGCTGGAGCTGCGCGGCGGGTTCACGCTGCTGTCGGTGGAGATTCCCACCGGCGTGATGCACCAGATCCGCGCGCACCTCGCCTTCATCGGTCATCCGCTGGCGGGGGACGAGCTGTATGGAGGGCCGCAGCTCCCCGGCTTGCAGCGTCACTTCCTCCACGCGGCGCGCCTCGCCTTCCTGCATCCGGACGGAGCGCGGGTGCGCTACGAGTCGGCATTGCCAGCGGAGCTGGCGGAGGTGCTGGCGCGGCTGGGCGGGTGAAGACCCGTTTGCGTTTGCGTTTCAGAACGACAGCTTCAGGCCGAGGCGTGCGGCCAGAGGGTCGGTGTACGCCAGCGCGCCGAGGAAGTTGGGGTTCACGGTCACCGGCTGGCCGGCGCCGTTCCTGATCGACCCGAGCGGAGTTCCCGGCTGCTGCGGGGCCACGCCCGATGGATCGAGCGAGTAGCGCTGGTCGGCCGCGGTTGCTGATTGCCGGTTGAGCACGTTCAATAGATCGAGCGTCACCGCCAGCGTGTAATTGCCGGTGAGCGCGTAGCCCATGCCGAAGCGCAAATCCAGCGTGGTCTGCCAGGGCAGCCGCCCCGCGCTGCCGCGCGGCAGCACGAACGACTCCGTCTCCCCCGCCTGCGGCGACTGCGGGTCGCGCGCAAGATAGTTGAGCGGCGCCCCCTGGATGGCGCGGAAGGCGACCCCGAGCGTGAAGGTGGTCCTGGGGCTGTACTCGTACGCGTACGCGCCGTCGAGCTTGATGACCTGCGGCGCATCGCCGGGCAATGGACCGCTGCGATTGAAGAGCGATCCGGGGCGGGCGTACTCGCTGGTCAGGTGGGGGTCCTGTTCCAGGCTCTCGGCGCGAAACGGCCCCGCGTAGTCGCCGCGCAACGACGAGAGCGTGTAGCTCGCCTGCAGGAACCAGCCCTCGGCAAATCGGCGCGCCAGCGACAGCGTGACGCCGTCGTACGTGCGGCTCGGCGAATTCACCGCCACGCCCTGCACCGTCGCGCCCGCCGCCTCGCCGGGATTGGTCAGCACCGCCGCCGAGACGTCCTCGACCGCGCGCCCGAGCGACCGGTGCGTGTAGTCGATGCCCACCACCACCTCCCGCAGCACCTGGTATTGCGCGCCGGCCGAGTACTGGTCGTCGTAGCTGCCGCCGAGCGCCGGGTCGAGCAGCACGCCCGAGCTCGCGCCGCTGAACGCAAACGGCGAGGTGACCGCGCACCTGCGCGGATCGAAGGAGAGAAACGACGTGGAGGCGCCGCATCGCGCCGCGTCCGCGGTGAACCGCACCTGCCCTTGCGCGGAGAGCACGCGGTCGGCCAGGTCGAGCGGCAGCGACTCGTAGAAGCGGCCGAAGAACGCATAGGCCCGCGACCGCCCGCCGCCGGCGAAGTCGTAGCTGAGTCCGAGCCGCGGCATGAGCCCCGTCGTCTGCAGCGCCGCAAGCGTGCCGCCTCCCGCCGCGTCGATGCGCGAGCCCAAAGACCCGAACATCCGCTGCCGCTCCACCCGGAGGCCCGCGTCCAGCCAGAAGTTCTCCGCGAAGTTCCACCTGTCCTGCGCGAAGGCCGCGAGCGCCCATTGATACGTCCGGATGTCCGCGGTGTCCCCGAGCAGATTCCCCTCTGCGTCGCGGGCGGGAACGGAAGGGTTCTGCGGGTCGGGATGGCCGAAGCCGGTGATCGCGAGCTGCCCGCCCGGCAGCGCGAGCGCCTGCATGCCGCCGGGGAAGGTCTTCGACACGCCGTAGCTCTCGCGGGAGAGGTCCACTCCGTACTCGAGCCGGTGCCGTCCGAGCGCGTCGGCGGAGTGGCCGGCTTTCAGCGTCGCCCCGAATCGATCGGTGGAAGAGTCCTGCGGCGTCAGCCCGCCTGTCGCGTAGAGCGTCACCGGACACGGGGTGGGATTGGCCGCGCTCGGCGTGCAGGCCTGCGCGACGCGTTGCCCCGTCTGATCCGCGGGCGTGGTGCCGTCGACGATGCGGGGGTCGAGAAGGTTCAGCGGCACTCCCCAGATCACCGAGGGCGCGCCGCGGATCTCCTCCGCCGATGCGGCGCCCACCGAAGCCGGCGAAACGCTGAAGCCGGACCGGTGCCAGAAGAGCGCCGCCTGCACGTCCAGCCGGCCCTGCAGCAGCTTCCCCTGGTAGCCGAGCAACAGGTTGTGCGAACCGCTGGTGCCGCGCCCGAGGAAGGCGCTCTCGTTGCCGTTCAGCGCCGCGTCCAGGCCGAGCGGGCCGGCGATGACGCCGGAGACGGTGCCCGGATTGCCGAAGAACGAGAGGCCGAGCGTGTGCTCCGGCGCGGCGCGCAACGTGAGGTTGCCGGTGTACTGGAATTCGCTCCGGGTCGAGGTGTAGGCGCCGCTGGAGAGGGTCGCGGAACCGGCCTGGATGATGCGGTCGACGTCCTGCGACGCGATCTGCGGCGCGAAGCCCGCGTGGAACCAGAGCCGGTCGCGCAGGATGGGGCCGCCCAGCTCGAAGCCGCCATCCATGTCGTAGCGCAGCGACGGCCTGCCGCGGATGGTGGCAAGGCTGTGGGGGTCCTTGCGCGCGGCCTCGAGCGGCGTCACGTCGAGGAACGCGGACCCGTGGAAGTCGTTGCCCCCGGAGCGCGTCACCACGTCGACGATAGCGCCCGAGGCGCGGCCAAACTGCGCTCCGTACGCCGAGGTATCGACGGCGATCTCCTGCACGAAGTTCTGCAGCAAGTGGACGCCCTGCCTGTTGAAGGAGGAGTCGGTGACGTCCAGGCCGTCCACGAAGATGCGCGACTCCAGCGACTGCGATCCGGCGGCCGCGATTCCGAACGGATCGGAGAGGACGCCTGCCACCGGCAGCGCCGCCTGCTCGAAGCTGCGCGTATCGCGTCCGTAGGGAACCAGCTCCATCTGCTCGCGGGTGACGGTGCCGCCCGCCCCGCCGGCGACCGGAACCACCGCCGCCGGGGCGAAGAGCGAGAGCGGCGCCGCGGTCACGGTGTCGGCGAGGATGACCAGGCGCACGCGGGCGGTGCGATCCAGCCGCACCACCACGCCTTCCCGGCTGGACGGCTGGTACCCTTCGCGCCGGACGTTGAGCGTGTAGACCCCGGGCGGCAACAGCAGCATCTCGAACTCGCCGCGATCGTCGGTCTGCGCCGTCGCTTCTCCCTGCAGCGCGGGGCCGGCTGCCGTCACCACCGCCGAGGGCACCGGCGATTGGGACGTGGAATCCACGATCTGTCCGGAGATGGCGCCCGTGGTCTGCGCCGCTGCCCGGAGCGCGGCCAGAAGCGCAAGCGAGAACAGGACGATGCGAAGAGGGTCGGTCCGGGCCGCGATGCGGCATCTACAACGCAAGGATCGAGGGGCGTCAAGGAATCGGCCGCGCAGCCAGATCCGGCGCGGGTCCCGTGCGTTCAGCTCTCTCGGTCAACGCGCCGCGGCTTGCGTTGACAGCAGGGGGCCGCGTGTGTAGGCTCCGCCGCCTTTTCGGCCCGGACCAGGCGCTGCAGCAGAGGAGTTTCATGTTTCACAGCTTCCTCGACGACGCAAGAGCCCCGCGCCACGGCCGTCTCGATTCCAGACCAGCAATGCTCGTGACGTAATACGGGAAGAGATTCCGGAGGAAGTCACCCGCCATGGATTTCAGTCTACTTGGGATGTGGAAGTCGATGGGCCTGCCGGCCCGCCTGGTCGTCATCGTTCTGGCGATCATGTCGGTCTATTCGCTGAGCGTGATGGCCGAGCGCATGTTCAGCTTCTCCCGGGCCAAGGACCAGAGCCGCAAGTATGCGGAGAAGCTGCGCGACCTCTTGCCCGGGCACCAGATGATCGAGGCGGCGCAGTACGCCGGCTCGCTCAAGTACGGGCACATCCCGCGCGTGCTCGGCGCCGGAATCTCCGAGTACAACCGCGGGCGCGAGGCGCTGCGCAGCCAGGGACCGCACGACGTGGGGTCCTTCGACCTGGTGGAGGCCATCAACCGCTCGGTGGACCGCGCCACGCTGCGCGTCACCGCCGACCTGCGACGCGGGCTCTCCGGCCTGGCGACCGTCGCCTCGTCGGCGCCCTTCGTCGGACTGCTCGGCACGGTGCTCGGCATCATCACCGCCTTCCAGCTGATGGCCTCGTCCGGCTCGGGCGGCCTCGCCTCGGTGTCGGCCGGTATCTCGGAGGCGCTGATCACCACCGCCTTCGGCCTCCTGGTGGCGATCCCGGCGCTGATGATGTTCAACTACCTCACCAACCGCGTGGAAGAGATGAGCGTCGACATCGCCGACGCCAGCAACGAGCTGGTCGACTTCTTCCTCAAGGAAGGCCGCTTCGACGAGCCGCTCACGACTCCGGGAGCCTCGAAGACCACGGCCACCACTTCCGCGAAGGCGTAAGCGATGGCGATGGACGTCGGCAAGAGCGGGGTCCGCTCCGACATCAACATCACGCCGCTCGTCGACGTGGTGCTGGTGCTGCTGATCATCTTCATGGTGGTGACCCCGATGCTCCAGCGCGGCAAGAGCGTGGAGCTGCCCAAGGCGAGACATGCGGCCGTCGCCGGCGAGAACCAGCCTGACCCGCTCTTCGTCAGCGTCACCAAGGACGGGAACGTCTACCTCGAGCAGGACAAGACGCCCTCCGGCCAGGAAGCGGTCACCGAGGCGATGAAGGCCGCCGCCGCGGAGCGCAAGCGGGTGATGCTCAAGGCGGACGTGGATACCGAATACGGGAAGGTGCGGCCGGTCCTCGACTGGGCTTCCAAGGCCAAGCTCAAGGGCGTGTCGCTGGCCGCGGAAGAGCTGAAGGGAAAATAAGCGATGGCGATGGCGCTCGGGGCTCGCAAGGGCCCGACCTCGGACATC
>DATDMU010000188.1:0-2080 GCA_036518615.1 Myxococcales bacterium | reverse complement strand
GCCGCGCGACGCCGCCACCACCGCCTGCGCCACCGGGCGCGAGTAGCTGATGGGCACGTCGCTCATGGCCTCGGCCCCGCCCACGATGGCGAGGTCCAGCTCGCCGAGGGCGATGGCATCGGCTGCGGCGGTCATCGCCTGCAGGCTCGTGGCGCAGGCGCGCACCACCGAATATGCGTCGACGTTCTTCGGCAGCCCGGCGGCCAGCCCCACCTCGCGCGCGATGTTGGGCAACTGGACCGAAGGGATGACCGTGCCGAAGACGACCTGGTCGATGGCGCCCACCGGAATCTCCGCGCGCTGCACCAGCTCCACGACCACTTGCCTGCCCAGCTCCAGGGCGGAGAAGTCCTTGAAGGCAGTGCCGGATTTGACGAAGGGCGTGCGCAGGCCGGCGACGATTGCGACTCTTCGGCCGGGACGGGAAGCCATGGCGGACTCCTTTGGATTTGCGCGGGTGGTAACAGCGTCGGCGCGCCGCGTCAAGCACTGAGTGAATGCTCATTCAGTGAGGCGCCGGTAGACGGTACGGGAGATCTCCCGCACCACCGCAAAGGCCTCCCCACCCGTCTCGAAACCGCGGGTCATCACCACCAGCACGTACGGCCTGCGGCCCTTGGGAAACACCAGCGCCGCGTCGTGATGGTGGCGGGTGATGTCGCCGGTCTTCTGGGCGACACGCGTGCCGGAGGGAACCCCGCCGCGGATGCCGCCGTCCAGCTCCTGCTTCTCCAGCACCGCCACCGCTTCCGGCGGCGCAGCCTCGAGCAGGAGCGCGAGATCGTGCGCGGTGGCCAGGTTGTCGAGGCCCTTCTCGTGCGCCTCGAGGTCCTCCACCCCGCGCAGGATGCGAATGTCGCGGGCACCCAGCTCGCGGCAGACGCGCTCCACCTCCGGCGCGCGCAGCGTCCGCATCACCAGATTGGTGGCCAGGTTCGACGAGCGCGCGATCATGTGCTCGATCAGCACGCCCAGCGGCACCTCCTTGCCGAGCTGCGTATAGGGCCACGGGTCGTCGTCGTCCCCGGGATCCACCGCGTACTCGCCGCCGGCCAGACTCGGGAAGCGGTTCTCCACCCGCACCGGCTTTTCCAGAGGGGCGTGCAGCCGGAAGGCCGCCAGCAGCACCGCGAGCTTCATGGTGCTGGCCGCGTGCATGCGCTCGCGCGCGTGCAACTCGATGCGCTGGCCCGACTCCGGATCGTGCATCGCGACGGAGATGGTCTGCGCCGGATGGGCGGCGAGGATCAGCGCGAGCGCCTGCTCGAGGCTGCTACTCATCGCGCAGCTTGCGCAAGTAGTCCCAGGAGTAGATGCCGGTGGAGTGTCCGTCGCTCCACTGGATCTGCATGGCGTAACGGCCCACCTCGTTCATCCCCTGCGGCTTCACGTCCGCCTTCACCTGATCGTCGCCCACCACCCGCTTGCCGCTCCACTCCTCCACGCACTCCGCGCAGGGGCAGCGAGCGCGCAACCAGCGGGGCGGAAACTTCGACTCCCGCCCGTCGTCCCAGCGGACGAGCAGGTGGCCCTCCGGATCGAAGGCGAGATCGGTGGGCTTGGCTTGCGGCGTCTGCGGCTTGAGCTTGTCGAGGAGGCCCATGGGGGACTTCTAACGCGATCTGCTGGTATGCAGCGAGCGATGCTGCGCTCTGCTTCCGTCTTCCGCGCCGTGGCGCTGCCCTACGAGCTGCTGACCCGGCACCCGGTCTGGGAGGGCCAGTGCGCGCGCATGGCGATGGAGCTGCCTGCCGGGGCGCGCCACATCCTCGACGTGGGGTGCGGCCCGGGAAACTCTACCGTGCACCGTCCCGCGGGGGCGGTGGGAGGTGATCCGGCTTTGTCGATGCTCCGCCGCGCCCGCCACCGCGCTCCCGCGCTGCCGCTGGTGGCGCTCGACGCGGGCAACCTTCCGGTGCGCAGCGGCTCGCTCGACGCAGTCACCTTCCACAGCGTGCTCTACCTGCTCCCCGACCAGCCGGCGGCGCTCGCCGAGACCGCACGCGCGCTCCGCTCCGGCGGCCGGGCAATCCTGATGGAGCCGCAGGAGGGGCATCGCGCCACCGTGGTCGGCCTGCTC
>DATDMU010000187.1:0-2112 GCA_036518615.1 Myxococcales bacterium | reverse complement strand
CGTCGGCGCCTCGACGTGGGCGTCGGGCAGCCAGGTGTGGAAGGGGAACATGGGGATCTTGATGGCGAACCCGATGAAGAGGCCCACCCAGGCCACGCGGATGAACGACATGCCCAGCACCAGCGGCGCCGAGAGGTAGTGTCCGTCGCGGCCCCACTGCGCCATGGTCACCATGTTGAAGGTGTGGGTGGCGCGGCCGTCGACCATGACCTGCGGCCCGTTGTAGTAGAGCCCGATGATGGCGAGCAGCATCAGGACCGAGCCGGCCAGCGTGTAGAGGAAGAACTTGATGGCGGCATACTCCTTGCGCGCGCCGCCCCAGATGCCGATGAGGAAGTACATCGGCAGCAGCATCACCTCCCAGAACACGTAGAAGAGGAACATGTCCATGGAGACGAACACGCCCAGCATGCCGGTCTGGAGCAGGAGCAGCATGGCCATGTAGCCGGGCACGCCGTGCTGGGTGAAGTGGTGCTCGTCGAGGTGCGCGTTGCCCGGCCACCAGGGCATCGAGGCGATGGTGGCGATGAAGCTGATCAGCGCGGAGAGGATGACGAGCGTGATGGAGAGCCCGTCCACGCCGACGAAGTATTCGATGTTGTAGGCGGGAATCCAGCGGGTGTGGTGGACGAACTGGAGCGCCGGATTGGAAGGATCGAAGACCTTCCACAGACCCAGCGCGAGCGCGAGCGTGAGCCCGGAGGCGGCCAGCGCCAGCACCCGCGAGGCCTGGTCCGCGGCCTCCTTTGCGAGGGCGCCTGCAGCTCGCAGGCCGATGACGGCGAGGATGGCGACCGCGCCGAGCAGCGGCAAGAACGTGATCCAGGTCAGGAGCGTAGAAGTGGTCGGATACATGTCGGTCACCGGATGACGTATTGGATGATGACGAAGACGATGGCGCCGCCGAGCGCGCCGTAGAGGTAGGCCTGGATGTGCCCGGTCTGGACGCGGCGGAGCGTCTTGCCGCTGTTCCAGGTGAGCGAGGCGAGGCCGTTGACCGCGCCGTCCACCACGTACTTGTCGATGGCCGCGTCCAGGTAGGCCACCGCGCGGCCGACGAAGCCGACGAAATTGACCAGCGCGTCGATGATGTTCTGGTCGATCCAGTAGGAGGCGCGGCTGAGCCAGAGCGAGCCGCGCACCACCGTGGCGCCGTACACCTCGTCCACGTAGTACTTGTTGAAGACGAGGCCCCAGGCGCGCGGGAAGGTTTCCTTGAGGCGCGCGGGGATGGTGCTGCGGTTGTCGTTGTAGAGCGCGTACGCCGCGAGGAACCCGCCGCCCGCCACGATCACGCCGCCGATGAGCTGGAAGAGGAGCTCGGTCGCGTGCGAGGCCTCGGCGAAGGGAACGCCTTCCGCTGCGGGAAGGCTGGGCGCGAGCCAGCGCTCGAGCATCGGCTCGTGGCCGCCCCAGGCCGCGGGCCAGCCGAAGACGAAGCCTGCCAGCACCGCCGCGGAGGCGAGCGCGATCAAGACCCAGGTCATGCTGCGGGGCGACTCGTGGGGAACGCCGCCATGATGTCCGTGGTCGTCGTGCCCCCCCGCGCCCTGCGCGGGATCGTGTGGTGCCGCGCCGTGCGACGCGTGGTCCGCCGCCGCCCCGTGCGAGGCGTCGTGCTGGTGCGGCACCGCGGTGGCGTGGACCTGGGCCACCGCCGCGGCGTGGGTTGGAGCAGCGTCGGCTGCGCCTGCGTGGGCGTGCGCCGCCATCGCGTGCGGGTCTTCCAGCCGCTCCTTGTCCTCGTGCCCTTCGCCGCCGCGGTACTTGCCGGTGAAGGTCATGAAGTAAGACCGGAACATGTAGAAGCTGGTGCCCAGCGCCGCGATGGTGCCCACCACGTAGATGGCCGGTCCGATCCACGGCGCCGAAAGGCCGCGCGCGGTGAACGCCTTCCAGAGGATCTCGTCCTTCGAGTAGAAGCCGCTCGCCACCGGGAAGCCGGCGATGGCGAGGCAGGCGGCGAAGTACGTCCAGCGGGTGATCGGCGTGTACTCGCGCAGCCCGCCCATCTTGCGCATGTCCTGCTCGTGGTGGCAGGCGAGGATCACCGAGCCGGACCCGAGGAAGAGGCAGGCCTTGAAGAAGGCGTGCGTCATCAGGTGGAACACG
>DATDMU010000186.1:0-63267 GCA_036518615.1 Myxococcales bacterium | reverse complement strand
ACCTTCGCGTCCGCCGGTTGCGGGCGCGGCGTGGAATCGGCCGGCTTCCACTCCCGGCTCTTGAACGGCGCGTCGAGGGGCGTGTCGAAGATGTGATTCGTATAGTTACTGATCGTCTTCACGGCAATCGCGAGCAAGATGTCGAGGATCTGCTTCTCGCTGAATCCAGCATCCAGGAAGGAGTCGACGTCTTCCTGGTCAGGACGACCTCGCTTCCTGAGCATTGCCCGGGTGAACTCGCTCAGCGCCCGGAGCCGCGGGTCATCGATCCGCGCCCCCGCGCGGATTGCGTCGGTCGCTGCGCGGGGGACGCCCGACCTCGTGTCGGCGATCGTGCTGTGCGCGGCCATGCAGTACTCGCATCCGTTCTCGTAGCTGATCGTCAGGAAGACGATCTCCTGCTCGGCCGGAGTGAACCCCGACTCCTTCCGGAAGCGCTCGTACCCGTACAGGTACGTGTCGAGCGCTTCGGAGGCATTGGCCATGGCTCCGTACATGTTGGGGATCAGTCCGCGGCGGGCGCGCGCGCCATGAGCCCGAGCAACTCCCCCGGCCGGGGTAGTCCGCGAGCTGGTCGACATCATTGTCCTCTAGCAGCGCGGCGCCGTGTCGAGCTTCCGGACCGCGCTTCTCACGACTTCGCGCGTGATCTCGCCAGTGAAGACCCGGACGACGCGCGCGTGCGCATCGATGAGGACGGAATGCGGAATTCCAACCACGCCGTATTCAGTTGCCGCTGTCCCGTCGTCGAGGAGCCATGGCCCCCTGACCTTCGCGCGACATTTTCGTTACATGCCGCGCGAGCGGTCCTGCTGTAGCGACGGTGCAATCCGCGTGACCGATCTGCCCTTCGGGGCTGCCGCCGCGCTGCCGGCTGGGCAGCTCAGGTCGATCTCCGAAAGGGTGCGCGCCGCCGCCGCGCCCTCAGCGGTGCTTTCTGAAGACTCAAAGGAAATCGCAGCGCCGTGATGATTCGTGGAGGGCCTCGAGCAGCAGGCGAACCCCCGCCCGGACGCGCGCATGCTCGTCGGCGAGTACGATTCGCTGCACTCCCTGTGGTCAGGTCGCGCAGCGCTCGAGGATGTCGAGCCCGGCGCGCGTGGTGCGCTCGTCGATGTCCAGCGCGGGAAAGAGCGTGACCACCGCTTCGGTCGCGTTGATGATCAGCCCTTCGCTGCGGCATCGTTCCCGGAACTCTCTCACGTAGTCCTCGTCCTCGAACTCGAGCCCGACGGCGAGCCCCAGGATGCGGGTCCGAGGCGGCGACGGAAAAGCGATCTGCGCCAGGCGCAGAGCGAAGTCGCGGCTGCGCGCCTCCACGTTCGCGAAGATGGCGCGAGCCTTCCGCCGCATCTGGCGGATGTTCGCCAGCGCCACCTCGACGCTGAGCGGGTGCCAGCCGAAGGTCGAGTAGAAGCTCACCTCGTCGCCTGCGGCGGAGGCGACCTTTGGCGTGGCCATGGTCGCGCCCAGCGCCGCGTGTCCGCCGGTGATTCCTTTCGCCATGCAGAGGAGGTCGGGCTCGAGGTCGAAATGCTCGCAGGCGAAGAGCCGGCCCGTGCGGCCGAATCCGCAGGCCACCTCGTCGGCGATGAGCAGCGTTCCGTGCTTGTGGCATGTCCGCGCCACCCCGCGCATGAAGGCGTCGTCGGGGACGAGCACCCCGAGGTTGCAGATCACCGGCTCGAAGATGAACGCGGCCGTCCGGCGGTCGCGCAGCAACCTGTCCAGGCGGTCGAGGGCAGCTTCGTCCAGGGGCGGCTTCAAGTGCCGGCAGCGGGGAAGGGCTCCGCCCTCAGCCACGCTGACGGCGGCGATGGAGTTGCCGTGGTAGCTGCCTTCGATCGCGACAAACCCGCGCCGGCCCGTGCAAGCCATGGCGATCTGCAGCGCGATCTCCACCGCCTCCGTTCCGCCGGTGGCGCGATAGCACTTCCGGAGGCGACCGGGCGCGATCGCCGCGAGCTCCGCCGCCAGCTCGTCCCAGCGCGCGTATCTCCAGGACGGGTTGACGCCGTCGGGTCCGTCGAAGGAGCGGACGGCCTTGCGCAGCTCTTCGCGGCCCCAGCCGAGCTGACCCCCGGACCACCCGGCCGCGAAATCGATGTACCGCTTGCCCCTCCTGTCGAAGAGCAGGCTTCCTTCCGCGCGGGCGATGTCCAGCTCGGCCGTCTCGTCGGTGTTCCGGATCAGGTATGCCGCGCTGGCGCGGCGGAGTCGGATGCCTCGGCGGCGTGCCATCCCTGCCTCCGGCTTGAGTGCGCCATCGGTCTAACAGATAGCGTCGTAGCGTGGGACGATATCCGCGGGTTGCACCATCGAGTGGACCTTCCACGTCGATGATGCGGCGGGACTTCCGGTACGATGGCGCGCTACACGGGCAGGGCACGCGCGCATGCTCCGGACCTTCATCGGGTCCTCGACGAACCGTGCGCGGCGGTAGTCGCGCGGCGCCTGACGCGGTGTTCCGCTCCAGGTACAGCCCGGCTCGATTGAGGCGCGCTTCTTGTTTTCCCCTTCAAAGCGCGAGGTCGGGGTCGCCCTCGATGACACGCTGCTCGAGCTGCGGTCGGCCTCCCGCGCTCCAGAGCGCCGCCCGGTGCCTGACGCGATAGCGGACCGGTCCGCCGTCTGCGCCTTCGCTGCGCTCGAGCGGTCTCGGGATGCAGACGAACTCGCAGGTCATCGCGTTCGCGTCGAACCGGGCGATGGCGTAGCCGTGGCCGCCCATGTCGAGGAAGGAGAGGTGAGGCGCCAGGTCGGGGTTGGACGCGCGCCGCGCCGCGGCGGCGTCTCCGGTGCGCTGGTACTCGAGGCACGCGCGGACGCCGTGATGCATCAGGAGATTCACGGCCGGCTTCATCTTCCCGGCGACGTCCGCAATGTAGAGCGGCCGCAGCGGGTGGTCCTTCGGGAAACGATGCTCGAGCGCCTCGACCATGCCTGGCGAAGAGATCGACGCGCCGACGAACGCCACGCCGACGGGCTCGAATGGAGCCGGCGGCAGGGCCTTCGCGGCGAGGCCCGCCCAGAAGCTGTGCCGGTCGCCGGAGAGCGTGACGAAGCCCGTGATCCCGCTGTCGCGCACCTTGTCGTAGATCTCGGCCCGTTCGATGTACGCCGTTCCGTAATCGCCGCCGCCGAGCGAGGCGTAGCCCTTGCCGGGCCAGCGCGCGCCGGTGCCGGCAGGCAGGTTCTGCGGATCCGCCCGCGAGTCCAGCGTTCCCTCCGAGTTGCCCCACACCTTCCACGTCGCGTGCGATGCCGCGAGCCGCTTCAGGAACCAGGCTTTCTGCTCGGCGCCGAGAATCGTCTGCGCCCGCTCATTCTTGCGGTAATTGGGTATCTCGACCCCAAACGAGAGCTTGTCCGGCGGACCGCCCGCGAGCTCCCGCCCGGCATCGAGCGCCTGCATCAACTCTTCGGGGGCCGTCTGCGGGAAGTCCCTGGACCCCAGCTCCGCTCCTTCCTTCCGGCCGCCGGGGTCCGCCGAGCGATACGAGTGCTGATCGGTGATCAGCAGATCCACGTGGCGCCCGAATCGCAACGCCCGATACCCGGTCAGGCTGCGAATGGCGGCCAGGTTGTTCGGCTCCTGCCCCAGGCCGTTCTCGTCGAACCGTTCGATCGGCGCGTCCTTCACCGAAGGCGCCTCGAAGCGCTCCGGCCATCCGCGGGCCGGCTTGTCGAGGCGCGCCGGCAGGTACTCGAACCAGGCCTGGTTCGCCATCACCTTGCGCGTCTGCGCAGGGCGATCGATCCCGTCGAACTGCTGGAACGACTGCCAGCCGAGCCAGGAGAACTCGTGATTGTCCCACATCGAGACGAACGGCCAGCGCGCCCGCGCGTCCTGGATGTCCGGGTCGTGGAGATAGGATCGGTAGAGCGTCCGGTAGTCCTCGAGCGTGACGGGGATGTGGAAGCCCACCTTGAGCTTCTCGCCCTGCGGGTAGCGGACCGCCGGCCGGATGCGGCGGTCGTAGCGATGCCCGTCCTTGAAGTCCTCGGGGTAGTCGACGACCTCGTAGACGAAGTCGCCGAGGTGCAGCACGAACCAGAGCTGATCCTCCGGCTTCGCGCGCTCGTCTTCGTACGCCATGCGCCGGTACGCGTTCTGCGCGCCCTCGCAGACGTTCTGACAGCTCACGAACGCGAACTGCACCGGCCGCGGGTCGTCGGCGGAAGGAGCCGTGCGCGTGCGTCCGACGCGACTCCCGTTGCCGTGCCGATCGGCGAACCGGTACCAGTACGTTCGCGCCGGGCGCAGCCCGCCCACGAGCACGCGGCAGGTGTGATCGGCGGCGGCCAGCGCGCGGGTCCGCGCCGTGGCGATCACGCGGGTGAACTCCGGGTCCTCGGCCACCTCGACGGTGAGGGGGACCTCCGTCGCTGGTCCCGCGCCCGACACGCGCGTCCAGAGAAGGATGCTGTCCGGCGCCGGATCGCCGGAAGCAACGCCTTCCGCGAACAGGTCGCGGCGCTCGAGCCATCGTCTGCGCGACGGCGCGGCGAAGGCTTTGCCCCAGGCGAACGTCGCACCCATCGCCGCCGCAGCGCGCAAGAAATCGCGTCTGGTCACATGTTCGGACATGAGGCAAGCATCCTCTGGTCGATGCGGCGCCTGCTGCATTGCCTGAAAGACAGCGCAGTAACGTCGGGCCGATGGGTCTATTTCACGTCCTGTCGCTCCGCGCAGCCAGCAGGGCTCTCGGGAGTGCGCAGGCACGATGGATGCAAGCCCCCGTGGCGAAAACCACGGAGTCGGCCATGGCATCACGCAAATCCGTCGTCTGTTGCATGCGAAGCAAAAGGGGTGCGATTTTCTGGTGATGGGTTCCCGCGCCCGAAACCGGCTCTCGTTCGCGCTCGGCTCGGTTGCGGCGAAGGTGGCGGTTCAGTGCCCCTGCCCGGTCGTCGTCGTTTCGCCGCCCGTCGAAGAACGACAGCATTTCAGCCCTGATGTTCCCGGACGAGCTGTCTGATCTCCTCGTTCGCGGGCGGCATATGAGAATCACGATTCCGCGATAGAAGCCACTTGCCTGCTTCCACGAGGGCGAGCGCGAGAACGGAGATTCCCGCGATCTGCGCCAGGGTCGCTGCAGGGAGCGCCGCGGTGACGAGAATGGAGGCGAGAAAGGGCCAGTAGAGCGCGAGCGCCTGGAGCGCGAGGCCTCCCGCGAGCGACAATGCGAAGCTCGCGGTGATGCTCCGGCCTGCTCTCCAGAAAGGCGCGGTCTCCGAGAGCATGGGGAGGGTCTGCACGAGGAGCGCGAGAGCGAGCGTCGACATCACCAGCGTCTGCGCAGCCGGTCCCGCGTCACCACCGGACCGGGCTGCGTAGCTCCACAGGACCACCCCGGACACCAACGCACTGCGCAGGGCGATGCCGCCAAGTGCCCGCCAGGTCAGGATTGGCTCCGTCGGGTTGCGTGGCGGGCGGCGCATCACGCCGGGCTCTCCGGGGCTGAGGACGAGGCCCATTGCCGGAAAGATGTGGACGACGAGATTCAACCAGAGGAGCTGGAGCGGGCTCATCGGCAAGGGCAGGTTGGTGACGACGGCCACCAGCATCACGCCGATGGTGGAGAGGGTACAGAGCAGGAGGAAGTGCACCGAGCGGCGGATGTTCGCGTAGATCCGGCGCCCTTCGGCCACGGCGACGGGCAGCGTCGCATAGTTCCCGGTGGTGACCACGAGGTCCGACGACTCGCGCGCGACGTCCGCGGCGCCGCGTCCAATGGCGATTCCGATGTCGGCGGCACGCAGCGCGGGCGCGTCGTTGATTCCGTCTCCGGTCATCGCGACGATCTGACCGGCCTCGCGAAGCGCGCGGACGATGGAGAGCTTGTCCTCGGGCGTCACCCGCGCAAACACCGCGGTGTGGCGGAGATCTTCCCACCGGTGCTCCGCCGTGTAGGTCGCAAGCTCCTTCGAATCGATGCAGAGGTCTCCGGCCTGGGCGATGCCGAGATGTCGTGCCACGGCCATGGCGGTTCCCTTCTGGTCGCCCGTGACCATCACCGTCCGGATCCCGGCTCCGGTCAACGCGCCGATCGCCTCGCGCACCTCGGCGCGAGGAGGATCGATGAGGCCGACCATCCCGACCCAGACCAGGTCTCTTTCGGCTGCGTCGGGATCGTCGCCCGCATCCAGACTGCGTTCCGCGAGGGCGAGCACCCGATAGCCCGATTCACCGAGCGCGGCGGCGCGGCTGCGCAGGCGCGCGCGGACGTCGTCGTCGATCGATTCCTCCCCGCAACGCCCGAGAACCCGGGTGACGAGACTCGCGATCGCCTCCGGCGAGCCCTTCACGAACGAGTGGAGCGCGCCGTCGCGGCCGCGCGCGACGACGGACATGCGCTTGCGACTCGACGAGAACCCGATCGCGCGCAACCGCTCGAAGAGCCGCGCTTCCACGCCGCCCTTTCCGGCGAGCGCGAGGAGCGCTCCTTCGGTCGACGAGCCGTGGACGTGCCAGCCTCCGTGCGACTCGAGCTTCGCATCGTTGCAGACGGCAGCGATCTCGAGGAGCCTGACGAGACCGGGAACCGCCGTCGCGGCGACGGGATGCCCGCCCTGGAGGAACGCGCCCTCGGGCTCGTAACCAGCGCCTGTGACCTCGAGCTCAGCTCCGGGAAGGACGATGCGCGTCACGCGCATGACGTTCTCGGTGAGCGTCCCCGTCTTGTCCGTGCAGATCACCGTCGTCGACCCGAGCGTCTCGACCGAGGCGAGGCGGCGGACGAGGCTCCCTGTCTTCGCCATCCGGCGGACGCCCGCCGCGAGCGCGATCGTCGTGACGGCAGGAAGTCCTTCCGGGATCGCGGCGATCGCGAGGAGCACTCCCGTCTCCAGCATCAGCCAGAAGGGGACGTCACGCAAAAGGCCGAGGAGGGTCACCAACGCCGAGAGGACGATGGCGAGGAGCGCAAGGCGGCGACCGAGCTGCTCCGCCTGCTTCTCCAGGGGAGTCTGTTCACGCCGTTGATCGGCGACGAGCTTGCCGATGCGCCCGAGCTCGGTCTCGGCCGCCGTCCCGGTGACGATTGCGTGCCCCCACCCGCTCACGACGGTCGTGCCTGCGTAGGCCATGTCCGAGCGGTCGGGAAGCGCGGCATCGGCGACGACCGCGTCGGCAGACTTGGTGACGGGAGCGCTCTCGCCGGTGAGGGCGGACTCGTCGACCTGCAGGTCGCGCGCGGCTGCGATGCGGCCATCTGCGGCGACGATCTGCCCTCCGGAGAGCACGAGGAGGTCGCCGCGGCGGATCTCGGATACGGGCAGCTCCCGTTCCAGGCCGCCGCGCACGACGCGCGCGCTGGGCGCCGTCAGGTTGCGCAAGGCTTCCAGCGCGCGCTCGGCGCGGAAGTCGGTGAGAAAACCGAAGACGACGGAGAAAACGACGGATGCGCCGATTGCGATCGCGTCACCGTAATGGCCGAGCGCCAGCATGATGCCGGTGGCGGCCAACAGGACGAGGATGACGCCGCCTTTGATCTGATTGACGAAGATGGGCCACGGCCCCCGTTTCATCGTGGCAACGGCCTCGGTGGCGGCGGCCGGAAGCACTTCCGTGGAAAGGCCCCTGTCGAGGTCGGTGCGGAGCTCCTCGGCGATTTCCGCGACGTCTCTCGCATGCCACGCGGAAAAGGAAGCCGGCGTCGGGGGACAGGGGACCGGTTTCATGTCTCTGGCAGTGGCATGAGCCGTGCCAGCCGCTGCGCCCTCTGGCGCGCGGTGGTCCTGTCGAGGGTTGCGCCACGTGTCCGCACTCGACGGCGCGCCCGCGCTTCCCGGAGCGCGGGCGCATCGACGTGGCTCGCCCTCCGTGCAGGGTCTGCTCTTCGCAAGAATTGCAGGCATCCGCCGCGCGGCCCGCAAGAGTCGCGCCCCGCGTTCCGCCGCTCTGCGGATCGCCACGCGCGGTCCGCGATCAGCGTCTCGGTGGAACGACGCGGGGCTGCATGATCCGCAACACGGGCCGCCCGCCGGAGTTCGCGATCGGGAAATACACGCGATGGGTCCTCGGGTCGACGGCGACCGAATGCGCGTTGGGACCGACGAACCCGCGTCCGAGCTCGGTCAAGTGGCCATCGGCGGCGACGGCGAAAACGACGGCGGTGCCGGTCTCGGAGGCTGCGTAGAGTCTTCCCAGGCCCGGATCGAAGGCGAGCACGTCGATCCCTGCCGGCAGCGGCAAGGCGATCGATTGCCGGCGCTCGCGCAGGTCGACCACCACCAGAAGCGCGCTCTTTCCATGGCAGGCGGCGAACGCCAGGCGCAAGCCGGAGGCGACCAGGAGCCCGTGACATCCGCTGACGCCGCGCAAGGCGATGCGCCCCGCGACCCGCGAGGCGCCGGGATCGATCTCGGCGAGGTACGGCTTTCCGTGGACGGCCGCCAGCACGCGACCGGAGCCGGCGTCGTGCTGCGTGTTGCCCGCGCCGCCGCCGACGTCGATTCCCGGCAGGGGACGTGCGGTCTTCACGTCGACGACGGCCACTCCCGTGCCGCGGTTGTTCGAGACGAAGACCCTTTCCGAGCCGGGATCGAAGGCGAGCCCGTTCGGGTACTCGCCCGCGTGCACGCGCGACCGCACCTTCCAGGTCCTGTCGTCGATGAAGGCGAGGGTCTTCTCGCCCGTCGCCGTCGCGAAGACGAGGTGCAGTTCCGGTGCGGCGGCGACGCCGTGCACGCCGGGAAGGCCCGGGATCTCCTGCGCGACGCGCTGGGCGTCGAGATCGAAGACGACCAGCGAGCTGTCGCCGAGGTGCGCGATGTACAGGCGGCGATTGACCGGATCGACGGCCTGATAATCGAAACGCGACGCGCCGCCGGGCAGCGGCACGTCCGCGACAGGGTCGAGCCCGAGCGATCCCGCGGCGAGCAGCGCGAGCGCGAAGTGGAACACCTCCTGCTTAAAGCGCCACGCGGCTCCGCTTGCAAGAGAAGGCGGCGAGACGTAAGGGGAGCGGGATGCTCATCCCGGGAGTCGCACTGGGGCTGGCCCTGGCGGCGTCGCCGATGCTGAAGGAGGTGCAAGCGATCGCGCTGCCCGGCGTGCGGCGCCGCATCGATCATTTCGCGGTGGACGCGGCCGGAAAGCGGCTCTTCGTCTCCGCTCTCGGCAACCACACGCTCGAGGTCGTCGACCTCGCCGCCGGCAAGCGCGTCGCCAGCATCCCCGACTTGAACGAGCCGCAGGGCGTCGCGTACCTGCCCTCGGTCCACCGCATCGTCGTCGCCACGCGCGCGGGCGGAACGGTGACGGCGTTCGACGACAAAGAGTATCGGCCGCTGGCCACGCTCTCCAACCTGCCCGACGCCGACAACCTCAGATTCGATGCGGCGGCGGGTGTGCTCTACGTCGGTCACGGGGAAGGGGCGCTCGGGATGATCGATCCCGCGAGCATGAAGCTCCTCGGGGAGATCCCGCTCCCGGGGCACCCGGAGTCGTTTCGCCTGGAGCAGGGCGGGCCTCGCATCTTCGTCAACATGCCGCCGACGCGCGAGATCCTGGTGATCGACCGCAAGCAGCGCTCGATCGTCAAGCGCGTCTCGCTCGGGAACCTGGCCGACAACTACCCGATGGACCTCGACGAGAGAAATCATCGGCTGTTCGTCGCCGTGCGCCATCCGGCGCGGCTCCTCGTCTTCGATACCGGGTCGATGGATCAGGTCGCCGCCCGTCGCTGCGCCGGTGACAGCGACGACCTCTTCTACGACGCTGCGCGAGATCGGGTGTACGTCATCGGAGGCGAGGGGTACGTGGACGTCTTCGACGCGAGCCCTGCGGCGCGATACGCGCGCCTCGGGCGGATTCAGACTCGCGCCGGCGCGCGCACGGGTCTCTGGTCGAGCGAGCTGGATCGCCTCTTCGTGGGGTGGCCTCTCCGGGAACGTCTTCCAGCGCAGATCCAGGTGCTCGGCGCGACGACAGGTCCGTAGGTCCATATGCGATCGGCGGCGGCATCGCAGAGCGCTTCACCCGGCGTGTAGCGCATGCTCCGGAACTTCGTCGGCGTCCTCTTCGACGGGCTCGCCTATGGGAGCCTGCTCTTTCTCATCAGCAACGGGCTCTCGGTGACGCTGGGGTTGATGAACTTCGTCAACCTCGCGCACGGCGCGTTCGCCATGCTCGGGGCGTACACCTGCCTGGCGCTGCAGCGGCGCGGCGTCCCTTTCCTGCTGGCGCTGCCGGCAGCATTCCTCGCCGCGGCCGTCGCCGGCGCGGTGCTGGAGCGCGCGCTCTTCCGCCGGCTCTACCGCGCGCCGCAACTCGACCAGGTGCTCTTCTCCATCGGCATCACCTTCATGGCGGTGGCGACGGCGACCTGGCTCTTCGGCCCCGGCCAGCAGGGGGTGCCGCGGCCGGACCTGCTGGTGGGCCGCATGCGCATCCTGGGAGTCGACCTGGGCCGCTACCAGCTCTTCCTCATCCTGCTGGTGGTGGTGATCACCGCGCTGCTCGAGAGCCTGGTCGTGCGCACGCGCTTCGGCGCGCAGGTGCGCGCCGCCGTGGACAACCGCGCGGCCGCCGAGGGGCTGGGCATCGACGTGGGGCGCGTCTTCAGCGTCACCTTCGCGCTCGGCACGGGCCTCGCGGGCCTCGGTGGAGCGCTGGCCATCGACCTGCTCGGCCTCGACCCCACCTTCGCGCTCAAGTACCTGATCTACTTCCTGCTCGCCGTCACCGTGGGCGGGCCGGGCAGCGCCAGGGGCACTGCGGCGGCGGCGCTCCTCCTCGGCGTCTTCGACATCGCCGGCAAGTACTACGTGCCCGATGCCGGCGCGTTCATCATCTACGCGCTCATGGTGGTGCTGCTCCTGCTCTTTCCCAAAGGCCTCTACGGACGGCGCGCGTGAGGGACGCCGCGCTTGCCGACGGCCGCTGGCGCCTTCCGGAAATCGCCTTCTGGGTGGCGCCCATCGCCGCCTTCTTTCTCTTCCCCGGGTACCTGGTGCTGGGAAGCCAGGTCTTCATCACGGCGCTCTTCGCGCTCTCGCTCGACCTCATCCTCGGCCATGCAGGCATCCTTTCGCTCGGGCACGCGGCGTTCTTCGGCCTGGGCGCCTACGCCGCGGGGCTCCTCGCGCAGCACGGATGGGGCGAGCCGCTCAGCGGACTTGCGGCAGCGGGAGCGGTGGCCGCCGTGGCCGGCTTCGCCAGCAGCTTTCTGGTGGTGCGTGGCGGCGGCCTGACGCAGCTCATGGTGACGCTCGGCATCGGCCAGCTCGTGCTGGAGGCGGCCAACAAGGCCGCGTCGATCACCGGCGGCGTCGATGGGCTCAACGACGTGACGATGTGGAAGCTGCTCGGGCTCTTCTCCTTCGATCTCGAAGGGCGCGTCGCCTATGCGTACAGCCTCGCCGTGATCTTCGCCTGCTTCCTCGTGACGAGGCGGGTGGTCGCCTCGCCGTTCGGCCTCTCGCTGCGAGGCATTCGCGAGCAGAGCGCGCGCATGTGGGCGCTGGGCACGCCCGTCCACGCGCGGCGCGTGGCGGTGTTCACGCTCGCGGCGGCGCTGGCCGGGGTCGCGGGAGGCCTGCTCGCGCAGACGACGCAGTTCGTGGGTCTCGACTCGCTCGACTTCAACCGATCGGCCGAGGTCCTGATCATCCTCGTCCTGGGCGGTCCCGGCCGGCTCTACGGCGGATTGATCGGCGCGCCGCTCTTCCTGCTGGCGCAGAGTCTGCTCTCGGGCCGCGACCCTGCCTACTGGCAGTTCTGGCTCGGGCTCATGCTGGTGGTGGTGGTGCTGCTCGCGCACGGCGGCGTCCTCGGCGGCGCGGATCGGCTTCGCGCCATGCTGGGCCTGCGATTCGGCTGGCTGCGTTCGCTCGCCCGCGCGAACAGGATCGATCCGGAAGCCCCCGCGCCCCGCGAGCAGACGGCTCGACCGGCCGCCGGAGGAACCGCGCTGCGCACGGAGAACCTGAGCAAGTCCTTCGGCGGCTTCGCGGCGAACGCCGGGGTGAGCCTCGCGCTGCCGGTGGGCGCGCGCCATGCGCTCATCGGCCCCAACGGCGCCGGCAAGACCACGCTCATCAATCTGCTGACCGGCGTGCTGCAGCCCGACTCCGGGGAAGTCTTCGTCGGCGGCGAGCGAGTCACGCACCTCGCGCAGCACGAGCGCGTGCGCCGCGGGATGACGCGCACCTGGCAGATCACCACCTTGTTCCCGGAGCTCACCCCGCTGGAGTCGGTGCTGCTGGCCATCTGCGAGCGCGAGGGGCGCGCCGCGCGCTGGTGGCATCCGCTGGCGAGCCTCGGCGCCGAAACAAGAGAGGCGCGCGCGTTGCTCTCTTCGCTGCATCTCGAAGCGGAAGCATCGCGACCGACGCGGCTGTTGCCCTACGGCAAGCAGCGCCTCCTGGAGATCGCCCTCGCCCTGGCCACGCGGCCGCGCATCCTGCTCCTGGACGAGCCCGCTGCCGGCATTCCCGCAAACGAGAGCGCCGAGGTGCTGGGCGCCATCGCGCGGCTGCCGGCGGACGTCACCGTGCTCTTCATCGAGCACGACATGCGCCTCGTCTTCCGCTTCGCGCGGCGGATCAGCGTGCTGGTCGCGGGCAGGCTGGTCGCGGAGGGGACGCCGGAGGAGATCGCCAGAGACCCGCGCGTGCGCGAGGTCTACCTCGGAGAGGCCCAGCATGGCTGAGCTCCTCCGCCTCGAGGGCGTGAGCGCGGGCTATGGCGATTCGGTCGTGCTCGACGACGTCTCGCTCGCGCTGGAAGAAGGCCGCAGCCTCGCGCTCCTCGGCCGCAATGGCATGGGCAAGACCACCTTGCTCCTCACCCTGATGGGACTGACGCGTCTCCACCGCGGAGCGATGCGCTGGCGCGGCGCCGATCTGGCCGCGCTGCCCACCTTCCGCCGCGCGCGGGCGGGCATCGGCTGGGTTCCGCAGGAGCGCCTCGTCTTCCCCTCGCTCACGGTCGAGGAGCACCTGGGCGCCGTGGCGCGGCCCGGTCCCTGGACGGTGGAGCGCGTCTGGCGGATCTTCCCCCGGCTCGCCGAGCGCCGGCGGAACCACGGCAACCAGCTCTCGGGCGGCGAGCAGCAGATGCTGGCCATCGCCCGCGCGCTGGTGGTGAACCCGCGCCTGCTCCTGCTCGACGAGCCGATGGAAGGGCTGGCGCCGCTCGCCGTGCAGGAGCTGTTCGGCGTGGTCCGCTCGCTGGTGGAGGAGGGCGGCATGGCGCTCATCCTGGTGGAGCAGCATGCGCGCATGGCCCTCTCGGTGGCGGGGGATGCGGTGGTGCTGGAGCGGGGAAGGATCGCGCATCGCTCGACCAGCGCGGAGCTGCTCGCGGATTCCGCGGCGCTCGACCGGCTCCTGGCGCTGTCCTGAGGCGCGGCTTGACTCGTTTCTCGCCGCGGACGACGGTGCGGCCGTCGACAAGGAGGAACCATGAAGCTCGCCGTCGCCTGCCTCTTGCTGGCCTCTGCCGCGAACGCCGCGCCGCCGCCGGTGAAGATCGGCCTCATCGCCGAGTTCTCCGGCCCCTTCGCCGAATACGGCGCGCAGATCGAGAACGGCATGAAGGCCTGGCTGCAGAGCCACGGCGGCGAGGTGGCCGGCCGCAAGGTGGAGATCCTCGAGCGCGACACCACCGGCCCCGCCCCGGACGTCGCCAAGCGCCTCGCCGCCGAGTTGATCACCCGCGACCACGCCGACTTCCTCGCAGGCTTCGGGCTCACCCCCAACGCGCTGGCCGCCACCGCCGTCGCCACGCAGGCGAAGAAGCCGATGATCGTGATGAACGCCGCCGCCTCGGTCATCACCACCAAATCGCCGTACGTGGTGCGGGTCTCGATGACCATCGCCCAGCTCTCCGCGCCGATGGCGCAATGGGCGTTCAAGAACGGCATCCGGAAGGTCTATACGCTGGTAGCCGACTATGCGCCCGGGCTCGACGCGGAAGGGACGTTCAAGAAGGTGTTCACCGGGCTCGGCGGGACCATCGTGGACTCGGCGCGGGTGCCGCTGAGCAACCCGGACTTCGCGCCCTTCGTGCAGCGCATCAAGGACGCGCAGCCGGAGGCGGTGTTCGTCTTCCTGCCCGCGGGCGAGCCGGGCATCGCTTTCATGAAGGGCTTCAGCGAGCGCGGGCTGGCGCGCGCCGGCATCAAGGTCATCTCCACCGGCGACCTCACCGACGACGGCGTGCTGGAAGCGATGGGCGACCCCACGCTGGGAGTGATCACCAGCTTCCACTATTCGGCGGCGCACGATTCGCCGGAGAACAAGGCCTTCCTGACGGCGTACGCCAGGGTCGCGGGAGAGAAGCGGCCCAACTTCATGGCGGTGGCGGGCTACGACGGCATGGCCGCCATCGACGAGATCGTGCGCAAGGCCGCGGGCGGGGCAATCGACGGCGAGAAGGCGATGGCGGCGCTCAAGGGATGGACGCGCCAGAGCCCGCGCGGGCCCATCCGCATCGATGCGGAGACGCGGGACATCGTGCAGACCATCTACGTCCGCAAGGTGGAAAAGGTGGACGGCAAGCTCTGGAACGTCGAGTTCGACAAGTTCCCGGAGGTGAAGGACCCGGGCAAGTAGTCGAGCGCTCCACCCGCAGACTCCTCGTCACCTCATGATCTCGAACACCTGCACCCTGCTGTTGCCGCGGTCGGCGACGAAGAGGAAGCCTCCGGTGACGCAGACCTGGGCGGGGTAGGAGAGGAGGCCGTCGGCGTGGCCCGGACTGAGTGCGCGGCCCTGGAAGCTGCCGTCCTCGCCGAGGACCGCGATCGCGCCGCCGCCGTGATCGACGACGAAGAGATGGCCGCGGCCGTCGCTCGCCATGTCGGTGGGAAAGCGCATCTGCGCCTCGAGGCTCGGCGTCAGGCGGCGGAATGCGCTGCCGCCCGCGTCCAGCGCCCACACCGTCGAAGTCGTCGCATCGATGGCGTAGACGCTGCCGGCTGTGCCGAGCGCGAGGTCGGTGAAGGAGCCGGAGTCCGGTAATCCGACTGCGCGGGCGACGTGGCCGGAGGGTTCGACGACGAGGAGCCGGCGCCCGGGCGCGTCGAGCAGGTAGACGCGGGCGCCGCCCGCCTTGAAGGCGATCGGCGCAGCCGGAGGCTCGCCCCCCGCGTCGAGGTAGCCCGCAAAACGGCCCGCCCGGTCGATGCGCCCGATGCGGCGCAGCTTGCGATCGAGCACGAACAGGTTGCCCGCCCCGTCGAGCTGGATCCGCGTCGGATACGAAAGCTGCGGCAGCTTGATCTCCGCTCCGCCGTCCAGCGCACCGTCCCGCCACGTGTACTTGACGAGCCGCCCGTGACCGCTGTCCGCGACGATGAGCGTTCCATCGTCTGCGCAGGCCACTCCTTCCGGCGCCTCCAGCCGGCCGCGCCGCTCGTCGGTGTAGATCGATCGCTCGTGCTTCAACCCTGCCGTGCGCGCGTAGGTCACGCCGTGCGCGCAGGCGACGGCGCAGAGGCTGGCAAGAAGCGCGGCGGCGCGACGGATCCGCATGTCCTCACTTCCCGCGCGAGACGTGGCAGCGCACGCAGAGCTGATCCTTCCGCGCGACGGGAAGGAAATGCTCGTAGCGCGTGCCGTGCGCGCGGTGACAGCTCATGCAGTCCATCGGCACGTTGGGATTGCGCGGATGCTGGCGCGCGGAGAGCTGGTGCGGGTGGCCTTGCCCCGAATGGCAGCGGCGGCACGTCGCCTCCTCCGTCGAGGTCACGTAGAGGAGCGGGAAGTCCGATGCGTGCGGCTCGTGGCACTGCGTGCACCGGCCGGCGGGCGGATGCTTCGCCGGCGAGGACCGCTCGATGGTGTCCTGGTGACACGCGCCGCAGGTGGCGGCCATCCCCGCCTTGAGGAGGCCGCGCTCCCGGGAGGCGTGCGGAGTGTGGCAGTCGAGGCATCTTCCCTCGGCAACCGGCTGGTGGAGGCGAGTCCTGTCGAACGCGGCCGAGACCATCTTCGCGTGGCACGCGCCGCAGAGCGCAAGTCCCTCCTGCTTCAACCCGAGCGGCGTCCGCGAGCCGGGCTCCTCGTGGCAGGCGTCGCACTGCTTCCGGGCCACCGGCGCGTGCACCTCGTCCCGGAGCATTCCCGGGCTGTCGGAGCCGTGCGGGTCGTGGCAGCCGGTGCAGCGCGCCTTCGAAGTCGGGTACCCCATGTGCTTGCGCACGAAGTCCGCTTCGTCCAGCTCGTGGCACTTCGCGCACCGCTCCTGCACTCGTGGCCGCGCGCTCGCGGTGTGTGCGTCGTGGCAGGTGGTGCATCCGCCCTGCATGGCGGGATGCCGATGGCTCACCTTCCGCGCTGCGACGGAGGCGTGGCAAGTCTCGCACGGGCCGGTCCGGTCGGGCGCAGGCGCTGGTGCGCCACCCCGCGCGGACTCCTCGCGCAGCATTCCCGCCACGTCCGATCCGTGCGGGTCGTGGCAGCCGAGGCAGGTCTGCGCGTCGAACGACGCGTGGGTCGTGGCGGCCGGCTCCCTGGTCAGCCGGGCATGGCATCCGTCGCAGAGCGCAGCGGCGGGCGCGCGGAGGTGGTTCGCCGAGGTCCCCGCGTGTCCGGAGTGGCACGCCGCGCAGTTTCCCTCCGCGACCGGCGCGTGCGTGTATCTGGTGGCGAAGCGCGCCTCGGCGTCGGAGTGGCAGCCGAAGCAGACGCGGCCGAGGGGCGCCTTCATCATTGCCGGTGCATCCGAGCCATGCGCGTCGTGGCATGCGGTGCATTCGCCCGCCGCAAACGGAAGATGCGCCGTCTCGTCGCCACCGGCCGCGCGTGGGTGACAGGATCGGCAGAGGACGGGAACGGAAACGAAGAGCAGCTTCTTCTTCCCGCTGTGGGGCGGATGACACGACACGCAGCCCGCCTGCATGGGAGAGTGCGGGTGCTCCTTCTTGCGGATGAGCGCGCGGTGGCAGGGAACGCACAGCGCGTCGCCGGGCGCCCTGGTCAGTTTGGGATTTTCCGAGGCGTGCGGTTCATGGCAGGTCGAGCACTCCCGGGAAATGCCGGACCCGTGCCGGACCGGGCCGCCCGCGTAGAGCGACGCCGCCTGGTGACAGCTCTCGCAGGCGCTGACCACTGCGAGCGGATTCGCCGAGGTCGGCGGCGCGTGGCAGGCGCTGCAGTTCCCCTGTGCGACGGGCGCATGCAGCGATCGCTCGAGGAGCCTGGGCCGATCGGACGAATGCGGATCGTGGCAGGTTCCACAGGTCTCGACGGTGCGGCCGCCGTGGGCCGCGGCGAACCGGGCATCGCCGGGGTGGCAAGTGCGACAGAGTGTCCCCTCGGACGCGGAGAGCAGTCCCCTGACCTGCGAGCCGTGCGGCGCGTGGCACGCTCCACACCCTTCGCGCGCGAGCACGGGGTGGACGGTGCTGCGCTGAAATGGCGCGCGATCGTGGCAGGAGAAACATCCTGCGCTGCCCTCCGCCTTCAGCATGTGCGGCACGTCCGAGCCATGCGGATCGTGGCAGCTCGTGCAGGAGCCCTTCCGCACCGGCGCATGGACCCAGCGCAGGTTGCTGCCGAGATCGCGGGCGGCGTGACAACCGATGCAGACGCCGTCGCCCTTGAGGACCAGCCGCGGCTGTGGGCCGTGCGGAAGGTGGCAGTCGTCGCACCGGCGCTGCCTCAGCGCGGCATGGACGTAGCGCCGCGACGCGTACTTCTCCGCGAGCTGCGCGTGGCAGCGGGCGCAGTCCTCGTCGCGAGAATCCTCCGCCGCGCCGGCGCGCGCCGAGGCGAACGGCAGCGACAGCGCGAGGGCGACGGGGAGGGCGACTCCCCGTCGGCTCATCCCGCACTTCGACGACGTTCTCTCCGTCAAGGAACCACGAGATACGGCCGCATCATCTCGTTGTCCTCATGCTCGATGCGATGGCAGTGCCACACGTATCCCGGTCCGCCGGGGAACCCGAAGGCGTCGAGCTTGCCGATGCCCGCGGTCGGGTCGAACGGGTAGAGGTTCTGGCCCGGCTGCACGCCGCCCGCCGGCGTATTCAACGGCGCCCAGCGCACGACGATGGTCACGGTGCCCCAGCCCGGCACCTGGATGGTGTCCTTCCAGCCGACGTCGTTCGGGTCGGTCCCGCTGGGGCTGCTGCCCCAACCGCTGCCGCCGCCCCAGCCGTCGTGGTATCCGCTGCCGTCCTTGTAGACCTGGAACTCGACCAGGTGGAGGTGGATGGGGTGCATGTCGCCCGTGTGGTTGTTGATCTGCCACACCTCGGTCGAGCCGACCCGCGGCGTCTCGGTGACGGTGTCGTTGAAGTGCAGGCCGTTGAGCAGGAAGCCGCCGCCGCTGCGGTCCTTCTCCAGCGACATCTGCCGTGTCGGCGTGGCCGAAGTCACGGTCGCGGAGAGCTGCACGATGGGATTGTTGGGACGCAGGTTGGGGCCGGTGGCCGGGTTGAGGCTCGTGTCCGACCCGTTGAGCGGGAGCGAGACGTTGATCTTCACCAGCTCGGAGAGCGCCGACGAGCTCCAGGTGCCGCGCGTGCCGTCGCCATTCTTGAGCAGGAACGAGGTGCCGCTCTTGCCGCTGAAGTCGACGATGGCGTCGATGCGCTCGCCCGGCGCGATCGAGATGGAGCTGATCTGGATGGGCGTGTTGAGCAGGCCGCCGTCGGTGCCGATCTGCCAGATGGCCGGGCCGGCGCTTCCCGACGTGGTCTGCAGCTGGATGGTGTAGGTGCGCGTCGTCGACCCGTTCAGCATCCGGAACCGGTAACGCCGCGGCTCGACGTTCAGGTACGGCCAGGCCTTGCCGTTCACCACCGCCACGTCTCCGTAGAACTCCTTCACCCAGAACGGGTGGCCGCCCTCGCCCTGGTCCGGATACATGATCTGGCCGCTGGTATCGAACGAGCGATCCTGGAAGACGATCTCACGCTCGTAGGCGCCCGACGGCAGGTTGGCGGGCTCGTTGTTGGGATCGCGCAGGAGATAGAAGCCGGCGAGCCCCGCGTATACGTTCAGCCGGGTGATGCCGATGGTGTGGTCGTGGTACCAGAACGTCGAAGCTTCCTGCGCGTTCGGATACGTATACGTCTGCGCAACCCAGTCCGGGCCCACGTAGGCGAAGCCGTTGGTGAACCACGTTTCGGGGTGCCCGTCGAAAGCGGAGGGCACCTCGCCGCCGTGGAAGTGGACCACCGTCGGGACGGGACCCGTGTAGCGCTGCGTGTCACACGACGACGCCATGTGGCAGCCGAGCGGATCGGCCCAATCGAGCGTCTGGTCGATGGGCAGGTACTTCAGCAATGCCGGGTTGACCAGGTTGTTCACGTACGTGAGCCTGGATGCCGTGCCTCTGCGCGCGACGATGGTGGGACCGGGGTACGAGTTGTTGTAGCCCCACACCAGCGTCTTTCCGCCGTAAGGGCCCGCCTTGAAGTTCGAGGGCAAGACCTGTTGGGTGAGCTCCGACATGGTGACGGTCTGCGCGACGGTCCCGTCGAGCCTCGCGGGCGCCGGAAGCGGATCGAGGTACTTCGTCAGCGTGGTGGGGTCGAGATGCGTCTGTCCGCTGACGGCGAAGGAAGGCGCGGCAGCGGCGATGATTGCGAGAGCGACCAATGCGACGATGGAGCGCAATCGGAGTGGTGTCATTTGCTTCTCGCTCTTTATGGTGGAAGGAACGAGCGGAACGACTATGGTCGCTGCCGAACGAGCGGCGCAAAGCGACACCGTGCCGCGCGGCAAATGGCATCCGACGAAGGTATGTCGTGCCAAAGCGGCTGTTCGAGGAGCCCCGTTTGCAGAGATCGAGCCGCCGTGCACATCCTGAATCACCCCGCCAGGAGGACGTCATGGCGAAACCGCGCGCGAAGATCCTCCCTTTTCTCTGGTATGCGAAGGAGGCCGAGGAGGCTGCCAGGTTCTATGCGTCGATCTTTCCCGATTCCCGCGTCGACCGCGTGACGGCGATGCAGAGCGAATCGCCGAGCGGGCCGCCCGGGTCCGTCAAGGTGGTGGACTTCAGCCTCTTCGGCCAGCCGTTCCAGGCCATGACGGCAGGGCCGCACCACGAGTTCAACGACGCCGTCTCGATGATGGTGCTCTGCGAGGACCAGGCGGAGCTCGACCGCTACTGGAACGCGCTGCTCCAGGGCGGCGGCAAGCCGCTGGCGTGCGGGTGGCTCGTCGACCGGTTCGGGCTTCGCTGGCAGATCGTGCCGGCGGTGATGGAGGAGATGATGCGCGACGCGGATCCGGTCCGGTCGAAGCGGGCGACCGACGCGATGATGAAGATGGTCAAGTTCGACATCGCGGCGCTCGAGAAGGCGTATCGGGCGCGGTGACGATGGATCCGGCCACGCTGAACCTGGGCTTCTTCGGCAAGAACGCCGCGATGCTCGCGGCGCAGCAGCAGGGCTTCTTCGCGGCGCAGGATCTGACCGTGAATGACCTGCAGATCCAGAGCTCGGAGCAGGCCTTCAAGGACCTCCGCGACGGCAAGTACGACATCGTCCTCGCGTCGATCGACAACGTGGTCAACTTCCGCCTCAACCCGCACAATGCGCTGGGCGCCGTCCAGCCGGTGCAGGCGTTCATGAGCGTGGACTACGCCAGCAACCTGACCCTGGCCGGCAAGCTGGGCATCGCCGCGGTCGAGGACCTGCGCGGCAAGAAGGTGGCCGTCGACGCGCCTGCGTCCGGATTCGCCTACGCAGCGTACGAGATCCTCGAGCGCCACGGCCTTCGCAAGGACGTGGACTACCAGGTGGCGCTGATCGGCGGCGGCCTCGGGCGCTTCAACGCGCTGATGGCCGGCGCGGTGGACGCCACGCTGCTCAACGGCGGCTTCGAGGTCCGCGCGGCGGCCGAGGGCCGTCCGCTGTTCGAGAACGTCTACGACGTGGCCAATCCCTATCTGGGCTCGACCGGCGTCGCGATGGAGCCCTGGATGGAAGCGCATGCCGCGGAGCTGATCCGCTTCATCCGCGCTTATGTCGCCGCCTCTGCCTGGGCCTTCGATCCGGCCAACCGCAGTGCCGCGGTGGCGTCGCTGGTCGCGCCGGGAATCACGCCGGCGGTGGCAGAGCGGATCTTCGACGCCTCGGTCGCGCCGGGCAAGGGCATGGTCAAGGACGCCGGCATCGGCAAGCTGGAGCGCGAGGGCCTCGCGAACGTCCTCTCCCTGCGCGCGAAGTACGGCGGTTTCGAGACAGCGCAGGATCTGGACGAGCTGTCGAAGCCCGCGGGCAAGCTGTACGACATGCGCTGGTATCGCCAGGCGGCCGGCGAGGAGTAGCAGCCGTCGATTCCGCGGAAATCGCAGGTTCTTGCCGGTTTTCGTAGAGCGACCGCGCAACCGACGCAAGGATGCACGCAGAGCTTGCGCTGATGCTGCCTTCGGCGGTCAGGAGAAGGTGGCGCCTGATCGAGACCGGGGACGGCGAGGAAGAAGCCGGTTACCCTCACGGCGGAGGAGACCGTGGAGCTTCCGCTTTTCACGGAACTCAAGCGCCGGCGCGTATTCCGGGCGGTGCTCGGCTACGGGGTCGCCGCGTTCGCGGTCCTCCAGATCGTCGAGCCGGTCATGCACGGCCTGCATTGGCCCGACGTCGTCTTGTCGTGGGTCGTCGTCGCGCTGGCCGCAGGCCTTCCCGTCGTCGTGGCGCTTGCATGGATCTTCGACGTCAACGCGAGTGGCATCTCGCGCACGGCTTCCGCGCAGGCGCACGGCGCGCGTCTGACCCTGCTGCTCGTGGGCGTCGGCCTGCTCGCCGCCGCCCCCGCAATCGTCTGGGTCCTGCTTCGAAGCGCCTCCGGAAATACGAGCAAGGCCGACGCGCCGTCGATCGCCGTCCTGCCGTTTGCCGACTTGAGTCCCGCGCACGATCAGGACTACTTCTCCGACGGCGTCGCGGAAGAGATCCTGACGGTGCTCTCGAACGTGGACGGGTTGCGCGTTCCGGGCCGAGCCTCGTCGTTCTTCTTCAAGGGGCGCAACGAGGCGCCCGCCGAAATCGCCCGGATGCTCGGCGTCACCTATCTCCTCGAAGGGAGCGTGCGCCGGGACCAGGCGAGATTGCGGATCACGGCCGAGGTGGTGAAGGCCGCCACGGGCGAGCGGCTCTGGGCCCGGCGCTTCGACCGCGAGCTGACCGATGTCTTCGCCATCCAGGACGAGATCGCGCGTGCGGTCGTCGAGTCGCTCGAGGGGAAGCTGCTCGGCGGCCGCGCTGGCGCGCCACAACCGGTGCCCCGGACCTCGCCGGAGGCGTACAACCAATACTTACTGGGTGAGCGCTTCTATCGCCGGTTCTCGGGTGAAAACTTCGTCCGTGCAGTCGCGGCTTATGAGAAGGCGCTGGAGCTGGATTCCCGATTCGCGCCGGCGTGGGCCGCTCTTGGCGTACCGCTCTACCTGGTCGCGACAGCCGCCGACACGCAGGCCGAGGCGCTCGCAACGGCGGAGAAGGCCATGGCGGCAGCGCAGAAGGCGCTGCTGCTGTCACCCGACCTTTGTGACGGCCTTTCCACGCGCGGCTTTCTCCGGCAGGTGCTTCGCTGGGACTGGACGGGTGCGGAGCAGGACCTCGTTCGCGCGGTGCAGCTGTGCCCCGGAGATCCGGATGCCTGGCGGAGATATGCCATTCTGCTCGACAATCTCGGCAGGACCGCCGAGGCGCTGGCGGCCGCGGAGCGGGCGGTCGACCTCGATCCGCTCGGCCATTCCGCCATCAAGCTGGGTCAGTTGCAGCTCGACGCGGGCAAGAACGCTGCGGCCCGTGCGACCTTTGAACGCGCGATGCAGCTCACCCCCGACGCACAGAATGCTGCGCGGGGTCTGGCTGACGCGCTCCTCGCGCAGGGGGAGTCCGCAGCGGCTCTCGAGAGGTACCGCCAGGCTCCGGGTTCACCTGCAGGCGTCGAAGACGGTATCGCAGCAGCGCTGCATTCCCTGGGGCGCTCGCATGAAGCCCATGCGCTATTGGACGAGTTGCAGGCGCAGCCGAGACCGGATCCGGTGGCGCTGGCCCACGCGTATGGATGGATGGGGGATCGCGACAAGGCATTCCAGTGGCTCGACCGTGCCGTCGCGGATCGCGATCTCACGATTGGAGAGACCGAGGTGAGGAGCTTCTGGTTCCGGTCGCTGCACGGCGATGACAGGTGGAAGGTCTTCCTCAGGAAGATGAACTTCCCGCAGGAGTGAGAGTCGATCGCTGCCCGCTGGACCCGAATCGGGCTTGACCGCCCCCCCGGACGCGGCAGACTCGGCGCGTGCGCAAGCTCGTCTTCGTCCTCCTTGCAGCCTGCGCGTCGCAGAAGCCCGCGGCGACCGCGCAACCAGCGGCGGCCCCGCCCGCTTCCGGCGCGCTGAGGGCGCCCGCGGCGTTCGCGCAGATCGGCGATCGCGCGGAGCGGTCCCGCGCCCTCTTCCTCGAGGCGAGCCGCGTCTTCCTGCACCCGCGCTGCGCGAATTGCCATCCCGACGGCGACACGCCTCGCTCGGGCGCCGACATGCACGTCCACGATCCGCCGGTCGTCCGCGGCCCCCTCGACACCGGAATCCCCGGCATGCGCTGCACCGGCTGCCACCAGGACAAGAACCTCGAGCTGGCGCGGATTCCCGGCGCGCCGCACTGGCAGCTCGCGCCGCGCAAGATGGCGTGGGTGGGCAAGTCGCCGCACGCCATCTGCGAGCAGATGAAGGACAAGTCCCGCAACGGCAACCGCAGCCTCCAGGACGTGGTCGACCACAACCGGCTCGACGATCTGGTGAGCTGGGGATGGCAGCCGGGCCACGGCCGCGAGCCGGCGCCGGGGACGCAGGAGCAGCTCGGAGATCTGATGCAGGCCTGGGTGGACACCGGCGCGGAGTGCCCGCCGGAAGGAGCGCGTCCGTGATTCGCTTCAAGGTGAACGGCGAGGTGCGCGAGATCGACGTCGATCCGGAGATGCCGCTGCTCTGGGCGCTGCGCGACGTGCTCGGCCTCACCGGCACCAAGTACGGCTGCGGCGAGGCGCTCTGCGGCGCGTGCAGCGTCCACGTCGACGGAAAGGTGGTTCGCTCCTGCGTCACGCCCATGCGGCGCGTCGCGGACCGGGCGGTGGTCACCATCGAAGGGCTCTCGCCCGACGGCTCGCATCCCTTGCAGAAGGCGTGGTGCGACCTCGCCGTCCCGCAGTGCGGCTACTGCCAGGCCGGGCAGATCATGACCGCGGCCGGGCTGCTCGCCGAAAACCCCAAGCCGTCGGATGCGGACATCGATCATTCGCTGGCGGGAAACCTCTGCCGCTGCGGCACCTACGAGCGCATCCGCGCCGCGGTGAAGCAGGCGGCGGGCATCGCCGTCGCGGAGAAGAAGCCATGACCCTCTCCCGGCGCACGTTCGTGGGCGGCCTCGCGCTCTCGGTCATCGGCGGCCGCATCTTCGCGGACGAGCCCAGCGGCAAGAGCACGCGCAAGCCGAAGCCCGGCGATGCCGCCCTCAAGAATGCCTCGGAAGGCTTCCGCCCCAACGTCTTCGTGCACCTTGCCAGCGACGGCGCGCTCACCATCGTCTGCGCCCGCTCGGAGATGGGCCAGGGCGTGCGCAGCACCATCCCCGCGCTGATCGCCGACGAGATGGGGGCGGACCCTTCGCGCGTCGCCATCGAGCAGGCGGTGGGAGACAAGAAGTACGGCGACCAGAACACCGACGGATCGAGCAGCATCCGCAACGCCTACGACGACCTGCGCAAGGCGGGCGCGACGGCGCGCACCATGCTGATCGCCGCGGCGGCGAAGAAGTGGCGCGTGCCCGCGGCCAGGCTGCAGGCGCACGACCACGCGGTCTGGAACGGCAGGAAGTCGCTCCCGTTCGGAGAGCTCGCCGAGGCGGCGGCGAAGCTGCCGGTGCCCGATTCGGCGAAGCCGCGGCCGCGCTCGGAGATGAAGCACGTCTACCGCGATCTGCCGCTGGTGGACGGCAAGGACATCGTCACCGGCAAGGCGCGCTTCGGCGCGGACGTGCGCATGGACGGCATGCTGGTCGCTGTGATCGCCCGTCCGCCGGTGGTCGGCGGGAAAATCCGCAGCGTCGACGACAGGGCGGCGCTTGCCATCCCCGGCGTGAAGAAGGTGGTGCGCATGCCGGAGCCGTCGAAGCCGTACCGCTTCCAGCCCTGGGGCGGCGTGGCCGTGCTCGCCACCAACACCTGGGCCGCCATCCGGGGCCGCAACGCTCTCCGGATCGAGTGGGACCCCGGCGACAACGCCGTCTACGACTCGGAAAGCTACGCGCAGGAGCTGAGCCGCGCCGTTCACGCTGCCGGCAAGCCCGCGCGCAACGTCGGCGACGTGGAGCAGGCGCTCGCGCATGCCGCGCGCAAGGTGGAGGCGGAGTACCACGTGCCCCATCTCGCGCACGTCTCGATGGAGCCGCCCGCCTGCATCGCCAGCTACGCCGACGGCGCCTGCGAGGTGTGGGCGTCCACGCAGAACCCGCAGGCGGCCCGCACCGAGGCGGCGAAGGTCCTCGGGCTCGACGAGTCGAAGGTGACCTGCCACGTGACGCTGCTCGGCGGCGCGTTCGGGCGCAAGTCCAAGGCGGACTTCGTGGGCGAGGCGGCCTTCCTCTCGCGCGAGGCGCGCGCGCCGGTGCGGGTGCAGTTCACCCGCGAGGACGACCTGCGCCATGATTACTACAACGCGGTCAACACGCAGCTCCTCACCGCCGGTCTCGACGCGCAGAACAAGGTCATCGCCTGGCGGCAGCGCACCGCGTTTCCGCCCATCGCCAACACCATGGCGCCGAACGTGAAGGGCCCCGGGCCGGACGATCTGCAGCAGGGCGTCACCGACCTGCCGCTCTTCATCCCCAACGTGCGTGCGGAGACGTGCGATGCCGCGGCGCACGTGCGCATCGGCTGGCTGCGCTCGGTCTACAACATCTTCCACGGCTTCTCGGCGGGATCGTTCATGGACGAGCTGGCGCACGCGCGCGGCGTCGATCCGCGCGAGAACCTGCTGGAGATCTTCGGCCCGGCGCGGATCGTCAGCCTGGAGGAGCTGGGGGTGGAGAAGCTGCGCAACTACGGCGCGCCGCTGGAGAAGCACCCCGTGGACGCCGGGCGCTACCGCAACGTCATCGAGCGGGTCACGCGCATGGCGAACTGGAGCGAGCGCAAGGGGCGCGCGCTCGGGCTCGCGGCGCACCGCAGCTTCCTCACCTACGTGGCCGTGGTCGTCTCGGTGGTGAAGGACGCGCGGGGAAAGATCGCCGTGGACGAAGTCTGGCTCGCGGCGGACGCCGGGACCGTGGTCGATACGGAGCGGGCGCGCTCGCAGATGGAAGGCGCGGTGATCTTCGGCATGAGCCACGCCTTCTACGGCGGCGCGACGATGAAGAACGGCGTCACCGAGCAGGGGAACTTCGATTCCTACAAGCTCGTCCGCATCGGGCAGGCGCCGCGGCGCACGCACGTGGAGATCGTCGAGAGCGACGGGCCTCCGGGCGGCATCGGCGAGCCGGGAGTCCCGCCGGTGGCGCCGGCGATCGCGAACGCCATCTTCGCGCTGACCGGGCAGCGGATTCGCAGCATTCCCTTCGCGCGCGCCGGCATCGTCTGAGCTCCACCGCGCCGCGACTGCATATTAAAGGAATGATCTCCGAGGGCTCGCATAACCGCGAGGATTCCCTCGGCCATCTTGCAGGTCTTCGGGCGGCATGACAGTCTATCTTTGGCCCTGATTCGGGGGAGGCGCCAATGACCACCGCTCGCGAGCTGAGGCTGGACTACTTCCGTATCTACGACATTGCCAACGTGGCTGCGGAAGCCGTCGTCCAGACCAAAGGACAATTCGATCGCATCGCGAGCAAAGGGCAGCTGCAGGCTCTCGATCTGTTCGGCGTCTGCACCATGAAGAACAAGGAGCCGCTCTTCGACCCCGGCGCGCACCTGACCTGGTATCGTCTGTTCCAGAAGACCATCGAGACCACCCGATCGGTGAAGATCCGGAACCAGTTCGGCGACGCGACCCTCGCCATTGGAAAAGTGGAGGCGCTGCTGTGCCCGGCGCAGAAGCTGGAGCACGGCAGCGAGCCGCCCCGGAATCTCGATCACTTCAAGGTCTATCGGGTCGTCGAATACGGCAAAGTGCCGGAAGAGAAGGTGGCGTTGAAGGACCAATTCTTCTCACAGAACACCGTCGTGCTCGTCCCCGATTTCTTTGCGGTCCCGGTGGTGAAGACGGTTGGCCGGAAGCAGTTTCCCATCGCCAATCCGCGCTCGCACCTGGCGATCTACCGCACGCCGTTCAAGGCATTCAAGACGGAGACCAAGGCGCGTGACCAGTTTGGCACCTGGCCGGTGCAGTTGCTCCGCGCGGTGGCCCTCGCCGTCCCCACCTTGAAGCTGAGCTGGAAGTAGGCCACACCCCGACGGCACGCACGGCGCTGCGTCAGCGGAGCTCCACACGCGCTCCGTCCTTGACGCGGTCGCCGGGGTGGACGGCGACGAGCATTCCGGGCTGAAGCCCCTCCAGCACCTCCACCTCCGACTCGCCGCGGTGGCCGATCCGCACCGGCGCCAGATGGGCCCTGCCCGAATCGAGGCGGAACGCCGCCCATTCGTTGCCGTGGCGGAAGACGGCGCCCTGCGGGACCTTGGCGACGTCCTCTGCCTGCCAGAGCACGAGGCGCGCCTCGATGCGGAAGGCGTCACCCAGCGCCGACCAGGCGGCGCGCGGCTCGGCGAAGACGGCGATGACGTTGACCCTCTGCTCTTCGACGCCGAGCGCGGAGAGCTTGGTGAACGCCGACGGCTCGATCCGGCGCACGGTCGCGGCGAGCGCGCGGTCGCCGCCCCAGCCCTGGACGGCGACCGCGGTGCCCGGGCGGACCTGGACGGCATCGGTGGTCAACAGATCGACCACCAGCTCGAGCGCTTCCGGATCTCCCACCTCGAGCAGCGGCGCGCCCGCCTGCACCACGCCGGCGCTCTTCTGCGGCACGCGCAGCACCCGGCCCGAGGCGGGCGCGAGCACGTCGATGTGCCGGCCCTTGGCGGCGCCGCGGCCCTCGCCCGCGAGCGTCGCGCGCGCGATGCGCACCTGCTCGCTCGCCACCTTGACCGCGAACACCGCAGACGACAGCTCCTCCGCGCGCAGGCGCGCGTCGAACGCGGCGCGATCCAGCGCCTGCTGCGGCAGCGACCCTGCCCGGGCCAGCGCCTCGGCGCGCGCGTGCTCGGCGGCGGCCAGCTCCTTCGCCACCCTGGCGCGCTCCTGTTGCGCCTGCGCCTGCCCCAGCGCGGAGAGGGCCGCGCTCAGCGTCGCCTGCGCCTCGGAGCGCGTGCGCTCGTCGAGCAGCGGCGCCAGCACCGGCGCGATCTCGGCCAGCACCTCGCCTTCCTCGACCGCGTCGCCGGGCTCGCGAAGCTGCCGCGACACCGCGCCGGTCACCGGCGCGGAGACGACGTAGCGATCCTTGACCCGGGTCACGCCGGTCTCCTCGATGGCGACCACCAGCTTGCCGCGCGCAACCCGTTCCGCGTCGACCGGAACCGGGCGCGGCCGCACCGCCAGGGCGGCCAGCGCCAGGACGGCCAGGACCGCCGCAGCGGAGAGCACATGCCGGACGCGGTGCATGAAGCGCCGGCGCCGCTCCCGCTCGCGGGAGCTCGAGCCGCCGGTGACCTCGCCGAGCGCCGGTCGCGCCGGCTGCGGAGCCGCGGGCGGCTGCTCCATTCGAGAGTTTCCTGCCTGCAACGAGTCCGTCATGTCTCACTCCCGAGTCTTGAGCACGCCGATGAGATCGAGCCGATCGAGGCTGCGGCGCACCCACAGCGCGCTCGTCGCCGCGGCGACGACCCCGACGGCGGCGGCGAGAAGGTAGGTGGTGGGCGCGATGTACACCGCCCAGCGGAACATCTCCTGATCGACGGACTGCATGAAGAGCCGGGCCCAGCCGCGGCCCAGGAGCAGACCGATGGGGATGGCGATCGCCACCTCGACGGTCAGGGTGCCGATGAGGATGGAGGAGATCTCGCGGCGCGAGAAGCCCAGCACGCGCAGGCTGGCGAGCTCGCGGCTGCGGGTGGCCAGGGCGATGCGCGCGTTGTTGTAGACGACTCCGAAGATGACCATCGCGCCGAGGAAGACGGAGATGGTGGTCCAGATGTCCATCATCGAGGACTGCATGTCGCGCATGCGCTGGATGTCGGCGCCCAGGTCGGAGACGTCGATGATGCGAGGCGAGCGCCGCAGGCGCTCCTCGATGGCATCGATCCGGAGCGGATCGACGGTCACGTTCACCGCCCCGAGCGCGCCCTGATCTCCCTCCAGGCGCGCCACCATCTCCTCGCGCGCGTAGATCTGCAGACCCACCGACTCGTCGATGAAGCCGGCCACGAGCGGCCGCACCACCGGACGCGCGCCCTCGCGAATCTCCAGCTCGGGCCGGTCGCCGATGCGCAGCCCGAGAACTTCGCCCAGCTTGGCGGTGACCAGGATGCCGTCGTCGGGCACCTCCACCGGGCGGCCGCTGCGCTCCACGAGCCTGCGCAGCGTGGCCCCCGCGGGCAAGCCGAGCAGCACCGTGTCGCGGCTCCGGTGCCCGGCGTGCAGCCGCACCGGCATGGCGCGGATTCCCTCCACCTTGCGCACGCCCGGGATCGCCGCGATCTCCCGCGCGGCGCGCGGCGAGACGGGACGCGCGAACGACACCGCCAGATCCTGACGCTGCTCGCGGCGCAGCGAGCCTTCGAGATAGCTGTCGAACGAGTCGATGCCGAAGCGGCCCAGCACCACCAGCGCCAACGCGCCGGCGATTCCGATGGACGAGAGCAGGGTGCGCACGGGGCGGCGCTCGACCTCGCGCAGGATCATCATCCCGGTGGGCCCGGCGAGGCCCTGGAGGTTGAGACGCTCGAGCAGCGTCCGGTGATAGACCGCCGGCGCCGGAGGCCGCATCGCCTCGGCCGGAGGCAACCGCACCGCGGCGCGGACCGCCCAGAGCGCGCCCACCAGCGCGCCGCATGCGCTCACCACCACGCCGGCGGCGACGAGCGAGCCGGTCATCCGGAACTCCAGATCGGGGAAGCGGAAGACGGTGGCGTAGAGGCCGAGCACCACGCGGCCCAGTCCCCAGCCGCCGGCGACGCCGAGCGCGGATCCGGGGAACAGCACGATGGCCACGAGGCCCGCGTAGTGCCGGCGCAGCTCGCCGTTCCCGTAGCCCACCGCCTTCAGCGTGGCGATGTCGGCCCGCTGCAGGGTGATGAGCCGGCTCAGCACCATGTGGATGAGGAAGGTGGCGACGCCGAGGAAGACCATGGGGACCATGCCCGCCAGCGCCTGGAGCTGGCCCAGCTCGCCGTCGAGGATCTTGTTGGAGAGCTGGTCCTTTCGCCCCACCGCGCCGTTGCCGCCGTAGGGGACCAGCAGCCGGTCCACGGCAGAGCGCACGGAAGCCTCGGAGGCGCCGGGCTGCAGGCGCAGGGAGATGTCGTTGAATGCGCCCTCGAGCTGGAAGGCGGCCGCGAGCGGAGCGCGGTTCATCCAGAGGATCGCGTAGCGCCTGGGGTCGTCGGCGATGGAGCCCGGCCGCAGCGCGTAGACGAACTCCGGCGAGAGGGCGAGGCCCACCACGCGCAGCTTGCGCAGCTTGCCGTTGATCACCGCGGGCAGGCGCTGCCCGGGCTCGAGCCCGTGCGCGTTCGCAAACGACTCGAGGACCGCAACCTCGTCGTCGCGGTCTCGCTCGGGCAGGCGCCCGCTGCGCAGGTGGATGGCGTTGGTGGCGGGCTCTCCGGAAGGTGGCAGCGAGAGGAGCATTCCCGACGCGGCGCGCGGCATCCCTTCGATGGGCAGCGACACCTCCTTGGAGATGCGCGTCTGCACCGCGGCCACGCCAGGCATGGCTTCGATGCGCCGCCCGATCGATTCCGGCGCGCGCTCGAGCACCGCGAAGACGTGGGCGAAGCGCTGCCGGTCGTAGTAGGCCTCGCGCGACTGCAGCAGCGAGGCGTAGGTCCCGCGCAAGCCGATGAAGGTGGTGATCCCGCCGGCGAGCACCAGCGCGATGGTGACGATCTGCCCCTTGAGGTGCTTCACCTCGCGCAGCAGCTTGCGGTCGAGGGCGGTCACCAGCGCAGGTCCCGCGCGTGCGCGCGCCGGCCCACGCTCCGCTCGCTGGCGATGCGTCCGTCGGCGAGCGCGACCACGCGGTCGGCGATCTCGGCGATGGGCGCGTTGTGGGTGATGACCGCGGTGGCGGTGCCCAGCTCGCGGTTGACCTGCTCGATGACCTCGAGCACCAGGATGCCGGTGTGGAAGTCGAGCGCCCCGGTGGGCTCGTCGCAGAGCAGCACCGAGGGCCGCTTGGCCACCGCGCGCGCGATGGCCACCCGCTGCTGCTCGCCGCCGGAAAGCTGTGCGGGAAAAGGATCGAGGCGGTTCTCCAGCCCGACCAGCGCGAGCGCGTCCTCCGGCTCCAGCGGGTCGTCGGCGATCTCGGTGACCAGCTGGACGTTTTCGCGGGCGGTGAGGCTCGGGATCAGGTTGTAGAACTGGAAGACGAACCCCACGTTGCGCCGCCGGTAGCGGGTGAGGTCGTCCTCGTCCGCCGAGGTGAGCTCCTGGTCCTCGAAGAAGACGCGGCCGGAGGTGGGGACGTCCAGGCCGCCGAGGATGTTGAGCAGCGTGGACTTCCCGCTGCCCGAGGGACCGAGCAGCACCACCAGCTCGCCGGCATGGAGCTGGAAATCCACGCCGTCGAGGGCGCGGACGTCGACCTCCCCCATGCGGTAAACCTTGCGCAGCCGCTCGCAGGAGAGGACGGTGTCTGCGCCGGCCGGCCCCTCCCGCGCGCGCCGTGCCTGCTGTGGCGACGCTTGCGCGGACACGCCCATTGCGGACGCAAGCGGCGTGCCCCTGCGAATCCGCAAACTTTGCAGAGCTCATTGACCCGGCGTCTCGACGCTGCCTAGACTTGCTCCTTCCCCACGGCCGCCCATGCAGACACGCTATCGCCGGTTGCTGCGACCTCTCGTGCGCCAGGGCGATGCGCTCGTCCCCGCGACCTGGGACGCGGCGCTCGATCGGGTCGCCTCGGGATTTCGCCGGACGCGCGACCAGGCGGGGCCCGACGCCCTGGGCATCTTCAGCTGCTCGCGGGCCACCAACGAGGTCAACTTCCTCGCGCAGAAGCTGGCCCGCGTCGCGTTCGGCACGCACAACATCGACAGCTGCAACCGGACCTGACATGCGCCCAGCGTCGTCGGTCTGGCGACGGTGTTCGGAGCGGGGGGAGGGACGAGCTCCTACCGCGAGATCGAAGAGGCCGAGGTCATCTTCCTCTGGGGCTCCAATGCCCGCGAGACGCACCCGATCTTCTTCCAGCACGTGCTCAAGGGCGTGAACGCCGGAGCGCGGCTCTTTGCGGTCGATCCGCGGCGGACCGCGTCGGCGCGCTGGGCGGACCTCTGGCTCGGGCTGGAGGTGGGCACCGACATCGCGCTCGCCAATGCGATGGGGCGCGAGATCATCCACGCGGGGCTGGCGAACGCCGGGTTCATCGAGCGGGCGACGGCGGGCTACGCTGCGTACCGCGCGTGCGTCGAACCGTACACGCTGGAATACGCCGAAGCGGTGACCGGCGTGCCCGCCAGCGCGATCCGCGAGGCCGCGCACGCGTATGCCCGGGCAGGAAAGGCGATGATCTGCTGGACGCTGGGAATCACCGAGCACCACACCTCGGTGGACAACGTCCTCGCACTCATCGACCTCGCTCTCTTGACCGGCCACGTCGGGCGCCATGGCTCCGGACTCAATCCGCTCCGCGGCCAGAACAACGTCCAGGGCGGCGGCGACATGGGCGCGATTCCCAATCGCCTGCCCGGTTTCCAGGACGTGCTGGACCCGGCGGTCAGGGCGAAGTTCGAAGCCGCCTGGGGCGTCCGCCTGCAGCCCGGGCACGGCTGGAACGTCACCCAGATGTTCGAGGCGATGGAGCGGGGGGACCTCCGGGCGCTCCTGGTGATCGGCGAGAACCCCTGCCAGTCGGAGGCCAATCAGCATCGGGCGCAGGCCCTGCTCGAAGGCCTCGATTTCCTGGTGGTGCAGGACATCTTCCTCACGCCCACGGCGCAGCTGGCCGACGTGGTCCTCCCCGCCGCCGCGACCTGGTGCGAGGGGGAAGGGACGGTGACCAGCAGCGAGCGGCGCGTGCAGCGCGTGCGCAAGGCGCTCGATCCTCCCGGCGAGGCGCGCGACGAGCTCTGGATCCTCGCGCAGATCGCGGCTCGACTGGGCCATGACTGGGGCAATCCGGCCGCCGAGCAGGTGTGGAACGAGGTCCGTTCCCTGGCGCCCATCTTCGCCGGGATGAGCTATCGCCGCCTCGAGGAGCACCGGGGGCTGCAATGGCCGTGCTACGACGAGCAGCATCCGGGGGAGCTCTTCCTCCACGGCCGCCTCTGGGAAGACCCGCGGCGGGGCCCTCCCGCGCCGTTCTTCGCCGTGCAGCACAGGCCGCCGGTGGAGACGCCGGACGAAGCCTATCCGCTGGTGCTCACCACCGGCAGGAGGCTGGACTCGTACAACACCGGCGTGCAGTCGGGCTCGATGCCCTCGCCGCTCAGGCGCGGCGAGACGCTGGACATCTCGGCAGAGGACGCGCGCCGTCTCGGTCTCAGCGAGGGCGCCATGGCGCGGGTCTCCTCGCGCCGCGGCAGCGTGGTCGCGCCGGTGCGCATCGACGCCTCCGTTCGCGCCGGCCTCGTCTTCATGACGCCGCATTTCCAGGACGACGTCGCGGTCAATGCCCTCACCATCGACGTGGCCGACCCGAGGTCGGGCACGGCGGAGTTCAAGGCGTGCGCCGTCCGCGTCGAGCCGGCGGGAGGATAGGTGGACCTGCGCCAGATGGAAGCGGAACCGACCGCCGACGAGCGCGACGCGATCGACGCGCTTCTCGGCGCCGCGCCGGAAGGGCAGGAGGCGGACGGCCACTTCGCGGCGGGCATCCGGCGCAGCCGCCGCCACCTGCTGCTTCCCGCGCTGCAGGCGGCGCAGGCGCGCGCCGGCTGGATCAGCGAGGGCGCGCTCGGCTACGTGTGCAGGCGGCTGGTCGTGCCACCGGCCGATGCCTGGGGGGTGGCCACCTTCTACGGGCTGCTCTCGACGGAGCCGCGCCCTGCGCGCGTGCTCCACGTCTGCGAGGACATCGCCTGCCGCTGCAGCGGCGCGGCCGAGGTGATCGCGGCCCTGGAACGGACCCTCGGCGACGGCGACGGCGCGCCCTGGCGGCGCAGCCCGTGCCTCGGACTCTGCGATCAGGCGCCCGCGGCGTTCCTGACCGTTGCCGGCCGCTCGCCCGCGCAGCGTCTCTTCGGGCCGGTGACCGCGGAGGAAGCCCTGGCGGCGCTTGCCCCGGATGGCCGGCTGCCCGACATGCGTCGCCGCCGGCTGCCGCAGGCAGGAGATCCGTCGCTGCGCCTGCTCCGGCGGGTTGGCTCCGTCGATCCGGAAAGCCTCGACGATTACCTGGCCCACGGCGGCTACCGCGCGCTGGAGCGCGCCTTCGCCATCGGGCCGGAAGCCGTCATCCGCGAAGTGCTCGAGTCGAAGATCATGGGGCGCGGCGGCGCGGCCTTCCCCATGGGACGCAAATGGGACGCGGTCGCGCGACAACCGGCGCGGCCGCACTACCTGGTCTGCAACGCGGACGAGTCGGAGCCCGGCACGTTCAAGGATCGCGTGCTGCTGGAGGGCGATCCGTTCGCGGTTCTGGAGTCGATGACCATCTGCGCCTGCGCCACGGGATGCGAAGAGGGCTTCGTCTACCTGCGCGGGGAGTACCCGCTCGCTGCCGAGCGGCTGCAGTCCGCCATCGACGCGGCGCGCGCCCGCGGGCTGCTCGGCAACGACGTGATGGGCAAAGGGGTCCGCTTCGACGTCGAGATCCGCAGGGGCGCCGGCGCCTACATCTGCGGCGAGGAGACGGCGATCTTCAACTCGATCGAGGGGTACCGGGGAGAGCCCCGCAACAAGCCGCCCTTTCCGGTGGAGGCCGGGCTGTTCGGCAGGCCCACCGTCGTCAACAACGTGGAGACCCTGGTGAACGTCCTCGGCGTCCTGCTCGAGGGCGGGCAGGCGTACGCGGGCATCGGGACCGCGCAGTCCACCGGCCCGAAGCTCTTCTCCGTGTGCGGATGCGTCGAGCGGCCGGGCGTGTACGAGGTGCGGTTCGGGGCGACGCTGCGCGATCTGATCGACCTCGCCGGCGGCGTCCGGGCAGGGCGCAAGGCGCAGGCGATCCTGCTCGGCGGCGCGGCCGGCGCGTTCGTGCGCGGCGACGAGGTGGACATCCCGCTCACCTTCGAGGGGGCGCGGGCGGCGCGGGTCACGCTGGGCTCGGGCGCGGTGATGGTGTTCGACGATTCCATCGACCTGATCCCCGTCCTGCTGCGCATCGCCGCCTTCTTCCGCGAAGAGTCCTGCGGGCAATGCGTTCCTTGCCGCGTGGGCACCGTGCGGCAGGAGGAGGCCTTGCGGAGACTCGCCGCGGGCCAGCCTCGCGGCGGCGCAGGCGCGGAGCTCCTGCTGCTCGACGAGATCGGCCGGGCGATGAAGGACGCCTCGATCTGCGGCCTCGGGCAGACGGCGTACGGCGCCGTCGAGTCGGCTGCGACGCGGCTGCGCATCTTCGCCGGAGGCGAGGGCGCATGAGCGGCCCGCTGCAGACCGCCGGAGCGCGGATGGTCGAGCTGGAGATCGACGGCGAGGCCGTTCGCGTCGAGGAGGGAACGACCCTGCTGCAGGCCTGCCGCCGGCAGGGGAAGGCGATTCCCACGCTCTGCCATCTGGAGACGCTCGAGCCGGTGAACGTGTGCCGCCTCTGCGTGGTCGAGCTGGAGGGGTCGCGCGCGCTCGTTCCCGCCTGCTCGCGCAGGGCCGAGCCCGGGATGATCGTGCGCACCGGATCCGAGCGGGTCCGGCACAGCCGCAAGATGGTGCTCGAGCTCCTCGCCTCTTCCGTCGACCTCTCCACCACGGCGAACGTCGAAGGGTGGATGGCCGAGTATGGATGCCGCCCCGATCGGTACGGATCCGCCGCCACCGTCGCGCAGCCGGTCAAGCTGGACAACGACCTCTACGTGCGCGACTACTCGAAGTGCATCCTCTGCTACAAGTGCGTGGAGGCGTGCGGCGACGACTTCCAGAACACCTTCGCCATCTCCGTGGCCGGGCGCGGCTTCGATGCCCGCATCTCGACCGAGCTGGGCGTGCCGCTGCCCCGTTCCGCGTGCGTCTATTGCGGCAACTGCATCGCCGTCTGTCCGACCGGCGCGCTCGTCTTCAAGAGCGAGCACGACCACCGGCAGGCGGGCACCTGGAACGAGGCGCGGCAAGCGCAGGTCGATACCATCTGCGGGTACTGCGGCGTCGGCTGCACGCTGCGCCTGCACGTGCAGGACGGCGAGATCGTCAAGGTGACCTCGCCGTTCGAGCATCCGGTGACGCGCGGCAACCTCTGCATCAAGGGGCGCTTCGGCTGGCGCTACGTCAAGGACTGACCTGCGCCGCTCCGCGGAGCGACAGCATCCGCCCCCTCATTTGCTGGTCGCCCGGTGAGGCCTGCCCGCGGCGAGACGGCCCTCGCTGCGCGCCTTGATGTAGGCGTAGAGCTGCTCGATCTGCGGATCGTCGAGCAGCGCCTTCCAGGATTGCATTCCTTTCTCCTGCCGGCCGTCGCGCACCGTCTTGAGGAAGACGTCGTGGGTGACCAGCCCCTCGGACGATACCGACTTCCTCAGATTGGGCGCCAGGTCGGATCCCATCGCATCGATGCCATGGCAGCGAAAGCAATAGACGTGGAACCACTTCCAGCCCTGATACTCGTCCGGCGTCGCCAGCAGGTTGTCGCCGTTCTGCCCGGCGTGGGTCATGGTCGACACGGCTGTCGCGGCCGTCGCGGCGGGGGCTCCCGTTCCGTCGGCGCGCTTGCCCGCGGGCGGCGCGGCAGAAGGCGCGGCCGCGAGCGGCACGCCGTACTCCTGCAGGATCTTTCGCACCTCTTCCTGCTTTCCCTCGAGCGCCTTCTCGATCCGCTCCGCCAGCGCCTTCTCCGACTTCCTCGTGCCGACGACGAAGGAGAAGGCGAACGGCGTCCCGCTCTGCCCGTCGAAAGCGGGCACCGGCGCGAGCGCCAGCGGAACCTCCTGCTGCTTCGCGTAATAACCGGCGACGGGGCCCCAGACGATGGCCACGTCGATCTTGCCCTCCGCCACCGCCTCGATGATGTCCCCCGGCCTGTTCTCCTCGTTGTAGAAGGTGGGGAACCCGACCAGGCCGACGATTCCGCGGGCGCCGAGCGCGCGCGCGGCGGGCGAGTTCGTGTACTCGTAGCCGATCATGTTGACGCCGATCTTCAGCTGGCGCAGGCGGGGATCGTCGAAGGAGGTGAGATCCAGATCGCGATCGACGCGGGTGACGAACTGGTACGCCGAGCGGTAGTAGGGCCTGGTGGCGAGGAACGCGTCCATCCCCTCGGGCACTCCCATCAGCACGTCGCACTCGCCGGCGCGCAGGGTCTGCCGCAGGAAGCCGCGGCGGTGCGGCCACCAGAAGTAGCTCAGCGGAACGCCCATCTCCCTGGCGAGCAGGGCCGCGATGCGGTTCTCGAACCCCTGCTCCTGTCGATCGGAGAAGGGAAGATTGTCGGGATCGGCGCAGACGCGCAGCGGCTTCGCGTCCTCCCCCGCGACCGGAGTGGAAACGAGGAGCGCCGCACCGGCGAGGACCAGCGAGACGAGGCAGAAGCGGGACAGGGATCGGCGAATGGTGTCTCCCTCCGACGACGGGTCAGACCGCTGCGCGGAAACATCGCTGCGCGGCCGGCGCCGCCCATCGGGACGGCGCCGGCTCGTTCGTCTTCCTGCGCGCCGTCAGCGGGAGGCGAGTCCCTCCGGCAGGCCGAACACCGTCAGCACTCCGCCCTGCGTGCTGAACTTGTCCGCGTCGCCGAACGCTCCCAGCGCGCCGAGACCCGCGGTGGGGTCCTCGTTGCTGATGCCCGCGGCGACGCCGATGCCGGCCCAGCCGCCGATGCCGGAGAGGACCGCGACGTACTGCTTGCCGTTCGGGCCCAGGTAGGTCATCGGATTGCCGATGATCCCGGAGGGAGTCTTGAACCTCCACAGCTCCTTGCCGGTCTTGGCGTCGACTGCCTTCAGCCATCCTTCCATGGTGCCGTAGAAGACCAGTCCGCCCGCGGTGGCGAGGGCGCCGCCGTACGCGGCGAGGTCCTCCTTGATCTCCCACACCACCTTGCCCTTGGTGGCGTCCCAGGCGAAGAACCGGCCGCGGTTGCCGCCCGGACCCGGGAACATGCGGACGATGGCGCCGACGTAGGGCTGGCCGGCAGCGTACTTGACCTCGACTCCTTCGTAGTCCATGCAGATGTTGTTCGCCGGAACGTAGAAGAACCCGGTCTTCGGCGAGAACGCAGCCGGCTGCTGGTCCTTGTAGCCGATGGCCGCCGGGCAGATGCCGGTGGTGTTCTCCTTCGACGTCGTGCCGTACTTCGGATTGCGCACGGGAACGCCGGTATTCAAATCGACCTTGGATGCCCAGTTCACGCCGGGACCGAAATGCTCCGCCACCAGCACCTTCCCGGTGGCGCGGTCGAGGGTGTAGCCGAACCCGTTGCGGTCGAAGTGCACCAGCGCCTTGGTCTTCTTTCCGTTGACGTTGAGGTCGGCGAGGATCATCTCGTTGACGCCGTCGTAGTCCCATTCGTCGTGCGGCGTCATCTGATAGGCCCAGCGCGCCATCCCCGTGTCCGGATTGCGGGCGAAGATGGTCATCGACCACTTGTTGTCGCCGGGGCGCTGGTCGGGGTTCCAGGTGCCGGGATTGCCGGTGCCGTAATAGAAGAGGTTCAGCTCGGGATCGTAGGAGTACCAGCCCCAGGTCGTCCCGCCGCCGCGCTTCCACTGGTCGCCCTGCCAGGTGCTGACGCCCAGGTCGGCGCCCTTGTGCGACGGGTAGTTGGCGATGAAGTCCGACCCGATCTTGACCTCCGCGTCGGGGCCGGTGCTGTAGGCGCGCCACTTCTCCTGGCCGCTGTTGACGTCGTACGCCGTCACCCGGCCGCGGACGCCGAACTCGCCGCCGGAGATCCCCGCGATCACCGTGTCCTTGATCACGATGGGCGCGTTGGTCATGGTGGAGCCTTCCTTGTAGTCGGCGTTCTTCACCCGCCAGAGCTGCTTGCCGGTCTTGGCGTCGAGGGCGAGCAGATCGCCGGCGAGCAGCTCGATGAAGAGCTTGCCGCTCGGGTGATAGGCGAGGCCGCGGTTCACCACGTCGCAGCACGCGATCGGGATGGTGTCCGCCGGCTGCGCCGGGACGTGCCTCCACAGCATCGGCGCGCCCGGGCGGGCGAGGTCGAGGGCATACACCGTGTTGGGGAATGCCGAATGGAGATACATCACGTTGCCGATCACCAGCGGATTCCCCTCGTGCCCGCGGAGCGCTCCGGTGGAGAAGGTCCAGGTGGGCACCAGCCTGCCGACGTTCGCCGGCTTGAGCTGGTCGAGCGGGCTGAACCGCTGCAGATCGTAGGTGCGACCGGTCATGGTCCACTCGCCCTTCGAATCGGCAGCCGAGCCAGAGGCGAGGCCAACGACGAGAGCGACGAGGGACGCGCACGCTCGCCAACCGCGCATGAATTTCATTGTCATCTCCGTGTTCGCTTGTTCGTTCGCTGCGACTGCTTCCCCGAATCCGGAGGGGCGGCCCCGGGTAGCTCGAAGTCGTACGCGCAGCGGCCGTGTCGAAGATTGCAGTGCTACCGGGATGACGACCGACTGGGAACCGCCCGTCGATGGGAATCGGTTTAGGCGCGGAAGGGATCCCCGGGTCAAGACCGCGCGTGTCAATCGGTCGCACCGCGCGGCGTGCGCATATCCAGTGAAAGTATAAAAAGGCATGACGCACCCGCTACGGCTCCCTCGGAAAAGCTCGCCTCTGGCGGTGCATCTCTCGCGATTGAAAGATGGGCCAACCCGCTCCCCGCCGGGATGCCGCGGTGCACGCCTCGCGCGCGCGAGGGCGCCGTGGTAGGCCCTCCGGATGAGGTCCGAGGGGCGTCTGGATCTGCCGCCGGCGCGAGGGGCGGCGTGCGCGCTCCTGATCGCGCTGCCCTGCCTGGCCGGTTCGCGCGGGCCGGTGGTCCTTCTCGACGTCGCGATCGCGGACGTCAGCCCCATCTCCGACGTCGAGGCGGTTCGGAAATCGCTCTCCGCCGGCGGGAAGACGCCGCGAGGATGGCTCGCCTCGTCGCTCGAAGGTCAGGGGTACACGGTGATCGACGGGCCGGCGTCGGACGGCGGCATCGGCGGCCCGCAAGGTCCAGCGGCCTCCTGCGCCGGAGCGGAGTGCGCGACACGGCTGGCGAGGATGGTGCGCGCGGAGCGCGCCGCTTTCGCAAGCGTGACCAAGGTGAGCAGCATCATCTGGTTCCTGGATGCGACGCTGGTCGACGCCAGCGCCAACCGCGTGCTGCGGCGCGAGCAACTCGAGCTGAAAGGAGACATCGCGCAACTGCTGCCGCACGCGATGTCTTCGATGGCACGCCGGCTCGCGGCGGCGGACACCGCCTCGCCTGCGCCGCAGCTCGCGCCCGGGCGGGAGCGACGGAAGCCGACGCGCGATGAGGTTCTCGCGCTGCTCGGCGCCGCCAGCGAACAGGCTCCGGCGAATCTGGCGGGCCTCGACCTGTCGGGATTGAACTTCGAGGGGACGGACTTCCGGCGTGCGGATCTCTCCGGCAGCCGTCTGGCCGGCGCGAACCTGAGCCGGGCGCGGCTGTTCGGCGCGAAGCTGACCGATGCAGTGGCCAGCGGGGCGGTCCTGGCCGGCGCCGTGCTCGATCTCGCGGTGCTCGAGCGCGCGGATCTGACCGGCGCGGACCTGCACGAGGCGAGCCTCTACGCCACGATCCTCACCGGAGCCGTGCTGGTGGACGCGGACCTGACCCGCGCGCGGATCATCTCGACGATGACAGGCGCAAATCTGAAGGGGGCGAAGCTCGTCCACGCGGACCTCGGGGCGCACCCGGGCAACCAGCCGATGGGGCTGATGCGCACCGATTTGAGCGGCGCGAGCCTCGCCGGGGCCGATCTCGGCGGCGCGAATCTGAGGAAGGTGAACTTTGCCCGGGCGGATCTGTCGGGCGCGAACCTCGAGGGAGCAGACGTGGCGGGGGCCGACTTCCTCGACGCGACCCTGCGCTCCGTCCGCGGGCGTTCCCGGTTGCGCGGAAGCGAGCAGGCGAAGAATCTCGATCGGATGAGCCCGGGCGATTGATGTGCCGCGGCCGTGCAGGTGGCCGCGTGAGCCTGCGTACGTCTCGTACCTTGCGGCTCGTACCGGCGGCGCTCGTCCACGGGCTGCACGGGGAGGTGTCGCGCGCGAACGGCGTGCCCATCTTCTCCTCTTGCCGAGGAGGGAATCCATGCCGTCGTCGAATCCGTTCCGCGTCCGCGTGGCGCTTGCGTCGCTCGCCCTCGCCGCCATCGGGTGCGCGCATCCAGCCGCCGAGGTCCAGCAATCGCGCGCGCCAGGAACGGTGGCGCAGGCCCACGTCGCGGCCGGCTGCCTGCAGGCGTGCACTGAGGCGACGTACGTGGAAGTCTCGGCGAAGGGCGATCTCTGCCGCTGCTGGGCGCCCAACGCCTTCCAGTACACCTTCGCGTTTCCCGACACGGCCGAAAAGCTGAACTACTCGCGGTCGCGCTGGAACGACGGCGTCGCCAGCGTGCACAAGTGCCGGGCGCAGGGAATGGCCTGGGAGCCGAGCCCGGATCGCGGCCAGATCGTCTGCCTGCCCCCGTCCACGGCCCGCTCGGCCAACTGACGCGGCCTTGCGGATCCGCGCCCGGCGGGGTCCGCGTTCAGCCCGCAGGCGGCCTTCTGGTAAGGTCGCGGCGAGGCCTGGATGAATGAAACCGCAAGCGCGGGCATTGCGCCATATCGCCGCCTGCCTGCTGATCGCGGCCGCGCCTCGCGGCGGCCGCGCGGAGCAGGGCGGCGGAGATCGGCCGCCGGCCGCCCAGCCGGATCCGCCCGCGCCGCAGGATCCGGCGCAGGAGGGAACGAAGCCGAAGGAGGCGTCGGAGGAGATCATCGTCATCGGGCGGCTGCCCCGGCTGCCGCTTCCGCCCTCCAGCGTGCCCGCCGCCGCGCAGGTGTTCGAGCTGAAGGAGCTGAAGCGGCCCGGACCTCAGGGCCTGCCCGAGGTGATCGCCGGCCAGGTGCCGGGGCTGTCGCTTTCCGACGAGCAGGGGAATTCGTACCAGCCGGACGTCTCGCTGCGCGGGTTCCAGGCCACCTCGGTCACCGGCGTCCCGCAGGGCGTGAGCGTGTTTCTCGACGGAGTCCGCGTCAACGAGCCCACCGCCGAGGAGATCAACTTCGATCTCCTTCCCGTCGAGGACCTCGAGCGGATCGAGGTGGTCCCGGGCCCCTCGGTGCTGTTCGGAAGGAACACGCTCGCAGGGGCCATCCAGCTCGTCACCCGTCGCGGCAAGGAGGGTGCCGCCGCGTCCGCGGAGCTCTCCGCGGGGAGCTCAGGGCTGCGGAAGATTCGCGGGGCGGTCTCCGGGGGGGAGGGCCCGCTCGACTTCTACCTCTCCGGGACGCAGACGGCGGAGGACGGCTGGAGGCAAGCGTCGGGAGCGCGGCTCTCCAAGGCGTTCGGAAAGCTCGGCCTGCGGGCGGACGGCACCGACGTCACCCTCTCCTACCAGCACGTGGACAACCGGATCTCGCAGGCGGGTCCGCTGCCTGCCTCGGAGCTGGACCGCGACCGCGCGGCGAACTTCACCGCGGGCGACTTCTTCGCTCCGCGCCTGGACCAGGCGACGCTGAACTTCCGGCGGGATCTGGGAGACCGCTTCGCCCTCTCCGCGAACGGGTTCGGGCGGCTGCTGCACGTCGAGCAATTCAACGTGAACCTGATCGCGGAGAACACCAGGCTCCTTTCGCGCACCGCCTCGGCGGGAGGGACGGTCCAGCTCGACTGCACCGCGCCGTTCTTCGGACGGCGGAACCTGCTCACCGCCGGCCTCGAATACGCGCACAGCGACGTCGAGGTGAGCGTGTTCGGCGCGCAGGATCTGGACACGAAGGTGCGCGATCTCCAGGATGCGGTGGGCGCCTACCTGCAAGACACCTTCCGGATCGCCCGCGGCACGCTTCGCGAAGACGACGAATGGGTGGTCACCGCCGCGGGCCGCTGGGACTTCATCCGCCACCGCATCGCCGACGAGAGCCCGAGCGCGCCCGGACGGGAGAACGCAAGCGGTGTTCCCGCGTTCCGCCGCTTCGACCCGCTGGTCGGCCTGAACTACAACCTTTCGCGCGAGCACGGCGTCTACCTCTCCCTCTCGCAGGGGTTCCGCGCGCCCGCCCTCCTGGAGCTGACCTGCGCGGGCGCCGCCGCCATCTGCCCGGGCCTGCAGGCGGGCACCGCTCCGGACCCGCCCCTGAAGCCGGTGCGCGCGGTCAACTACGAGATCGGGTTGCGCTCGGCGCCTGCGCCATGGCTCTCCGGGCAGATCAGCGCGTACCGGACCGACGTCGCGGACGACATCTTCTCCATCTCGCCGGCGGGGACCGTCGGGGTGTATTTCCAGAACATCGGCAGGACGCGTCGGCAAGGCGTGGAAGCGAACCTCCGCCTCCGGCCTGCCCGGTGGATCGAGGGCAGCCTCACCTGGGCGCTCACCGACGCGCGCTTCGAAGAGGACGTGTCGCTCGCCACCGCGCGGCGGACCTCCGATTGCGGCGCCCTGTCCTGCACCGAGACGGTCCGCGCAGGCAGCCAGTTCCCGCTGGTGCCGCGGCATCGCGCGCGTCTCGGCATCGAGCTGCAGCCGAGCAGCTGGCTCTCGCTCTGGCTGGCCGGCACCTTCGTGGGGGCGCAGCGCCTGCGCGGCGACGAGGAGAACGTCGCTCCCATGCTCGCTGCCTGGCTCTCGACCGACGGCGGCGTCCGCCTTTCGGCGGGCCAGCTGGCCGCGTCGATCCAGCTCGGCAACCTTCTCGATGCGCGCTACAGCACCTTCGGCACCTTCGCGCCCAATCCGAGGCGACCCGGAGCTCCGGTGGAGCAATTCCTCACTCCGGGCCGGCCCCTGCAGATCTTCGCCAGCCTGAGCTACGCCCTCGAAGCTCCCGCGCCCCGCTAGGGATCCGCTACGCCGCGGCCTTTGCCCGGGCGGCCGCCGCCGGTTCCATCCTCGAGGCGCCCTGGAAGAACGCGCCCTTCTCGATCGCCAGCGACGCCGTCTCCAGATCGCCGCGGACCCTGGCGCCGGCGTGGATCTCGACCCCGCGCTTCGCCTGGACGTTCCCGTTCACCTCGCCATGCACCACGATGGTGCCGCAGGTGATCTTCGCGTCGATGCGGGCGCCCTCGCCGACGACGAGGACGTCGTCGGTGACGATGGTGCCGACGAAGCTCGCGTCGATGCGCACGGTGCCCGCGAAGGTCAGCTTGCCCTCGAAGCGGACGCCGCGGCCGAGCAGCAGGTCGCTGGATGCGCCCGTCGCCTGGGACTGCGCCGTGGACTCCGCGGTGGTGACGCTCTTCTCGTTGCTGTTCTTGACGTCCATGGCGCCTCGCTCGCCGGTGCGTGGAGGTAGCACGGGCGCCCGGCACGCGCCCGCCCGGTTACTGACCCGCGGCGGCGGGAGGGTATTCCCCGCGTGACGGCAGCGCGGATCGGGAGCACGAATTTTTCGCGCAGGATGCGCGGCGTGTCAGTTGGCCGCACACCCCGTCGTTCCCGGGCACGCCACCGCGGCGTGGTTATGGTCGCGTCGCGGCTCCGGAAGGAGGAGCGATGGGCAAGCTGAACGAGGTCATCGAGAAGGTCACGACCAGCGTGGAGAAGGTGCACCAGGAGATCGCGCACAAGCCGATCGAGGTGGTGGAGTCGATCGTGCCGAACCTCGCGCTCACGAAGAAGGTGGGCGAGGTGCAGGCGAAGATCATCGGCGGCGTGTACGGCGCCATCCGCAGCGTGAACAAGGCCGTGGCGACGCTGGCCGAGGAGAAGAAGGCACCCGCCGCGAAGCCGCAGCCGGCGGCGGAGCCCGCCAAGGCCGCTCCCGGGCCGGTCGCGCAAAGCTGACGCCGGGCGCGCCCCTCACCGGGCCGGGGCGACAGTCCGCTGTAGTCTGTGGCGGTGACCGACAGGATCCACCAGTTCGCGGCCATCGCGTTCGAGGAGAACCTCAACCTGCGCGATCTCGTGCCGCACTATCCGGGCGCGCGCGCGACGTCGCGCGAGCTTCGCGTCCCTTGCGAAGGCGGAGAGGCGTTCCTCTATCCCTTCGGCGCGGTCGTGTTCCACGACGTCGCGCCTCCGCTGCGCGAAAAGGAGCTGGCGCGGCTCAAGGCGATCCTGCCCCTGACCACGCAGGTGGTCCGCGAGACGTTCACCGTCCGCGAGGAGGCGGGGGCAGGAGTCGAATTGCGGCAGGATGCGCTGGTCGTCGACGCGCTCGGTCCGGGCCGCGCCGCGGTGGTCGCCCTGATCGTGGGGCAGAGCGCCGCGATGGAGTACTACGAGCGCATCGTCGCCGATCTGTTCGACCGGACCGCCCGCCTGGTGGAGCCGCTGGAGAGGCGCGGAAGCGTCCCCTTCCGGACCCGGCGGCTGCACCGCTTCATCGGAGAGGCCGTCGGCACCCGCTCGGAAGTGATCACCGTCCTGGCGCTGCTCGACAAGCCCGACGACACCTGGGAGGACGCGGCGATGGATCGGATCTACGACGACCTGCGCGCGGAGTTCGATCTCAGCGATCGCTATGCGACGCTGACGCAGAAGCTGGCCGGAATCCAGGAGGCGCTGGAGCTGGTCCTCGACGTGGCGCGGGACCGCCGCATGTGGCTGCTCGAGCTCTTCATCGGCGTGCTCATCGTCATCGAGGTGGTGATGGAGCTGGTCCGCCGCGTCTGAGGGTGGCGCGGGATGCGGGATGCCCGGTGCCGAAGAGGGCCTGCTCATGCGTCGTGAGCCTCGGGCCACGGCGTGGTGAGCCGCACCCGCACCTCGGGGCGGATGCGCAGCGCGCCGAGCATCGCGGTGTAGGGGCGGATGCCGAAGGCGGTTTGATCGAGCGTGACCTCGATCACCGCGCGGTCGCCGTCGCGGCGCGGCCTGACCGCGAGCGGCTGCTCGCGCCCGCGGATCCTGAGCGTCCCCTCGATCTCCGGCTCGGCGGAAGGCGCGACCGGCTTCGATCGGAACTCGATGGCCGGATGCGCGCGCGCGTCGAGGACCTCGCGGGCGATGGTCGCCTCGATCTCGCGGCGGTCCCGGTCGGAGAGCGCGCGGGGGTCGTCTCTTCCGCCGGCCTGCGCGCAGACCACGCGGAGCGAGCTGGCATCGAAGCGCGCGCGAATGCCTGCCTCGTCCACGGCGATGTCGAATCGCTCCACCCGCAGCTTGAGGTCGTGGGCGACGCCCGCGAGCAGGCCAGCCTTGCAGGTGAACACCAGGCACTCCGCCGTGGACGCATCGAAAGCGATCGGTTTCATGCGCGCGCTCAGGGCCGGAAGGCGCCGGCAGGGGCCGAGGCGAGCAGCTCGATCTTCTCCAGCCGGGTCTCTCCCGTCCTTTGCCCGGAGGCGAAGTTCGCCTCGTGGAAGGCGAAGAGGACGCCGCCCACGGCGCGGAAATCGGAGTAGTCGGTGGCGAATCGGATCTGCCCTCCCGGTCCGGGAAGCGCGCCTTCCGAGTGGACGATGAGGGCGGTCTTCGGGTCCACGGTGACCGCCAGGGTCAGGCTCTGCGACAGCGGCACGCCCACGCCGCGCAGCGTCCTGCCCTCGCGCTGCACGCCGCCCAGGTCGATCAGCCGCCTGCGGTTGCGCAGGAGAAGGCCGGGCAGATCGAGCCGCGCCGCCTGCAGCACCATGGCGTCGCGCGGCGGGCCTTCGACCGGCTCGCCGTTGCGCCATCCGGTCTGCCCGTCGATGACCCGCGCCTCGCCGCTGCCGTCCGGGTAGACGATCTCCACCCGCAGCCGGTCGGGCGGAGAGAACAGCCGCACGGTCCTCGCCACTCCGCGCTGCGACTCCAGCGTGCCGGTCTCGCGGTACGTCCTCAGGCGGGCGAGCGCCCGCTCGCCGCCGTAGGCGCGGGCGATGCGCGCGAGCAGCGCGTCGAGCTTCTCGGCGGGATGTGCGGGAGAGGCGGCGAGCAGCAGGGCGAGGATGGGGACCATCGCCGCAGCCTACATGAGCGGCCGCGAGCGGTCTTTCAGAAGGCGAAGACGCAGGAGAGGAAGGTGGTCCTGCGGCCCCTGAGCATGGCGGCGCAGCAGCGCAGGTACGCGCGGGGGCCGAATTCGCGGACGATCGTCAGCGTGTGCCGGATGACATCCCTGCTGGTGATGACGCCGTCGATGGCCATGCAGCGCGACAATGCGTCGCGCGTGCCAACGCAAATTCCGGGTTGAAGCCGCATTTATCGCGTTTCGGGGTGCAGCCGCTGCGCCGCGACGCAAAAGCTGCGCAAAAGCACGTACGCCGGGTCAGTGCGGTCCGGGGGACGGGCGCTTGCCGGGCTGCGACTCGCCCGATGGGCTGGCGACCTCGACTTCCATGCCCTCGGTAAACGCGGCGCTGCCGATCTTCACCACCTTCTCGCCGCCCGACAGGCCGCTGGAGATGGCGAGGGTGGCGCCGTCGTCGCGCTCGACCACCACCGGGACGAGATGCAGCCGGCGCTGCGCGTCCACCACCGCCACGCGCTGGCCGCGCGAGTCGTTGAGCAGCGCGGTGGCGGGGATCTCGAGGACCCGATGGGGCGAGGGCAGCGTGAGCGCGACCTGGGCGTACATCCCGGGCAGGAGCGCGCCTTCCCCGTTGGGCACGCGGATCTCGGTGTTCATCGTGCGCGTCGCCGTGTCCAGCTCGCCGGCGGCGCGCATCACGGTGCCCGCGAAGCTCCTGCCGGGATACTCGCGCACCGTCACGTTGCCGGACACGCCGGCGCGCACCGAGGGCGCGACGTCCTGCGGGATCTGCACGAAGACGCGGGCCGGATCCATCGCCGCCAGCCGGAAGAGCGGCTGGCCGTTGCCCGCGGTCACCAGCGCTCCGACCTCGACCATCCGCTGGGTGACGGTGCCGGCAAACGGGGCGGTCACGTGCGAGAAGGCCTTGAGCTGGGTGAGCCTGCGGATGTTCGCCTGCTGCGCGGCGACGTTCGCCTCGGCGACTTTGACGTTGGCCTCGCCCACCTCCGCCTGCGCCTCGCTCTGCTCCAGGTCCGCGCGGGAGACGATCCCGGAAGGTGCCAGCCGCCGCGCGCGGGAAAGGTTCGCCCTGGCGAGGTTGCGATTCGCCTGCGCCTGCGTCAGCGAGGCCCGCGCCTGCTGCAACTGGGCCTGGCCCTGCGACAGCTCCTGGTCGAGCTCGGGCGTCTCGATGTCGGCGAGCACCTGGCCCGCCTTCACCCGGTCGCCGATGTCGGCGTACCAGGCGCGGACGAAGCCGCTGGCGCGAGCGAAGAGCAGGGTGGCCTGCAGCGGCTGCACCGTCCCGGGAAGCGCGAGGGCGCGGTCGCTGGCCCCGGGCCGGGGGGAGATGGTCTCCACGCGCGGCAGCGCGCGGCGGCTCATCTCGACCGACGCGGCGAGAGCGGCGCGCTTCTGCAGCCGCGGCAGGTAGCCGACCACGAAGGCGAGACCCAGGATCGCGAGCGCGAGGAGCGCCGCCAGCGCGACCCGCTTCTTCGCGATCGGGCGGGCGGCGGGCAGGGTGAAGCCGAGGTGCGGTTCGCCGCCGGTGCCGCGGGTGCTCCCGGTGGGCGCGCTCACGCCGCCTCCAGCTCCGGATCGACCGGGGCGGGCGGCTTGCGCCGCAGGATGCTGTACATGACCGGCACGAAGAACAGGGTGGTCACGGTCGCGAGCGCCAGTCCACCGATCACCGCGCGTCCGAGCGGCGCGTTCTGCTCACCGCCTTCGCCCAGGCCGAGCGACATGGGCAGCATGCCGAGGATCATCGCCAGCGCGGTCATGATCACCGGGCGCAGCCGGGTCATGCCCGCAGCCAGCGCGGCGCGGGTGGCATCCATGCCTTTCTCGCGCATGTCGTTGGCGAAGGTCACCACCAGGATGCTGTTCGCCGTGGCCACGCCCACGCACATGATCGATCCCATCAGGGCCGGCACGCTCAGCGTGGTGTGGGAGAGGAAGAGGATCCAGGCGATGCCGGCGAGCGCGCCGGGCAGCGCCATCAGGATCACCAGCGGGTCGAGCCAGGACTGGAAGTTCACCACCATGAGCAGGTAGACGAGCAGGATGGCGAAGAAGAGGCCGAAGCCGAGGCCGCGGAACGAGGACTGCATGCTCTCGGCCTGGCCCTTGATGCGGACGGTGGTCCCGCGCGGCATGCCGGGCTTGAGCTTGTTCACCAGCTCCTCCACCTTGCCGGTCACCGAGCCCAGGTCGGTGCCGTCCACGTTGGCCTGCACGTCGTAGGTGCGGCGGATGTCGTAGTGGGTGATGTTCACCGGGCCTTCGGTGCGCGAGATGGAGGCCAGGTTGGAGAGCAGCTGCGGCTTGCCGTTGCCGTTGGAGACCGGCAGCGTGTTCATCGCGTCGATGGAATCGATCTCGTGCTGGGGCGTCTGCACCGCCACCAGGTACTGCACGCCGCGCTTGTCCAGCCAGTAGGTCGGCGCCACGATGGAGCTGGAGGCCAGCGCCACCAGGAGGTCGCCGGCCACGTCGCGCTCGGTGAGGCCGACCTCGCCCGCCATGGTGCGGTTCACGTCGATGCGCAGCTCCGGCTGCCGGGGCACCTGCGCGAGGTGCACGTCGGCGGCGCCGGGAATCGAGAGCACGCCGCGGGCGATCTCCTTCGCCACCTCGTAGGTGGCCTGCTCGTTGCCCACCGCGCCCGTCACCTGCACGTCGATGGGCGCGGGCAGGCCGAAGTTCAGCACCTGCGTCGAGATGTCGGGCGCGAGGAAGAAGAAGGTCTGCTCGGGGAACCGCTCCGCCAGCGTGGCGCGCAGCTCTCGCACGTAGCCGGCGGTGGGCCGGTGGTCCTTCTTGAGCGAGATGAAGATCTCGCCGTCGGCCGCGGAGATGAGCGCACCCTCGCTCAGGGAGAGGTTGAGGCCGCTGTAGGGGATGCCGATGTTGTCGAGCAGGTTTTCGATCTCCGCGGGGGGAATCACCTGCCGGATGGCGTCCTCGATCTGGACGAACTTGCGCTCGGTCTCCTCGATCCGGGTTCCCGGGACGCCGCGCACGTGCAGCTTGATCAGGCCCGCGTCCACGGTGGGAAAGAAGTCGCGCCCGACCAGCGGCAGGAGCAGCAGCGAGGCGGCGACGAAGAGGCTGAAGCCGCCGACGAGGTTGCGCCGGTGCTGCAGCGTGGAGGCGAGGAGCGAGCCGTAGGCCATGCGCATCCGGGCAAAGCCGCGCTCGAAGGCGGCGATGAAGCGCGCGCCGAGCCAGCTGGGAGCAGGGTCGTGTCCCGCGGCGTGGCGAGCCGCCTCGCCCGAGAGGAGATACCGCATCATGGTCGGGACCAGCGTGCGGGAGAGGAAATAGGAAGTGAGCATGGCGAAGACCACCGACATCGCCAGGGGCACGAACAGCGACTTCGCCGACCCGCTGATGAACACCACCGGCACGAAGACGATGCAGATGCAGAGCGTGGAGACGAGCGCGGGCGTCGCGATTTCCGATGCTCCGTCGAGGATGGCGCGGAGTATGGGCTTCTTCTGCGCCATGTTGCGGTGGACGTTCTCGATCTCCACGGTGGCATCGTCCACCAGGATGCCCACCGCCAGCGCCATGCCGCCCAGGGTCATCACGTTGAGCGTCTCTCCGAGAAAGGAGAGCGCGATGATGGAGACGAGGATGGAGAGCGGGATGGAGACGAGGACGATGAGCGTGCTGCGCCAGCTTCCGAGGAAGACGAGCAGCATCATGGCGGTGAGGCCCGCCGCGATCAGCGCCTCGCGGACCACGCCCTCGATGGACGCGCGCACGAACAGCGACTGATCGAAGAGCAGCGCCACCTTCAGCTCCTTGGGGAGCCGCAACAGCGTCACGGGGAGCACGTCGCGCACCCGGCGCACCACGTCGAGGGTGCTGGCGCTGCCCTGCTTGAGGATGGACATCAGGACGGAGCGGTGGCCCTCGACGTGGACCATGTTGGTCTGCGGCGAATAGCCGTCGCGGACGTGGGCCACGTCGCGGACGTAGACGGTGGTGCCGCGCACCACCTTGACCGGAAGCGCCTCGATCTCCGCCAGCAGATCCGGGCTGGCGTTGAGGACGATGGGGTACTCGTTGGCGCCGATCTTGGCGCTGCCGGTGGGGACGATCACGTTCTGCTGCCCGAGCGCGCTGTTCACGTCGCTCGGAGACAGCCCCCAGGCGAAGAGCCGCTGGGGGTCGATGTCGATCATGATCAGGCGCTGCTTGCCCCCGTACGGGTAGGGGATCTGCACGCCCGGGATGGTCGCCATGTCGGAGCGGATGAAGTTGATGCCGTAGTCGAAGAGCTGCTGCTCGCTCAGCGAGTCGCTCTGCAGCGCGACCTGCAGGATCGGCACGCTGGAAGCGCTGTAGCGGATGATGAACGGCGGGGTGGTGCCGGGCGGCATCGAGCGGATGGCGGCCTGCGAGATGGCGGTCACCTGGGCGGTGGCCGCCTCGATCTTCGCGCCGGGCTGGAAGAAGACCTTCACCACCGACACGCCGGTGAGCGACTGGCTCTCGATGTGCTCGATGTCGTTGACGGTGGTGGTCAGCCCCCGCTCGAAGTTGTTGACCATCCGCTTTTCCATGTCCTCGGGCGCGAGGCCCGAGTAGTGGAAGATGACGGAGATCACCGGGATGTCGATGTCGGGAAAGATGTCGGTGGGCATCCGCGCGATGGTGAGGACGCCGACGATGACGATCAGCATCGACATCACCACGAAGGTGTACGGGCGCTTGAGCGCCATGCGCACCAGCCACATCATCGGCGGGACTCGGCGTGGGCAGGGTCAGGACATTTCATCGGGATGTTTTGCGGTTTGAACGATTGTAGCAGCGCTGGAACCGGCGCGGGTAGCGCCCCGTCGCGGCCCATCCACCGGCAGACAGAAGCCGCGCCCGCGATTGGTCTGCGGCCAAGCGCCACATTTCCACGCCGTCCGGATGTTGGGAGCATCGCCCCGCCCCCATGAAGAAGACCGGCGCCTCCCGTTCGACCAGCAAGGCGCGCTCACGCCAGCGCTCCGACGCGCCGGAATGCGCAAAGCAGTGCTCGTGCGGCGCGCGCTTCACCCGGGACGACCTGCTCCACCTGCGGGCGCTCACGCCCATCGGGATGCTCAACCTGGACGGCGACTCGGTGGCCTCGACGGTCTACTGCTTCACGCACACGCGCTGGGCGTGCCGGACCACGTTCGGGCTGCCGGTCGAGACGTTCCGCGACCAGATCTCGGAGAAGATTCCGGAGACGTGCCTCGCAGGGACCGAGGCTTGCGGAGGGCACTGCACGAACATCGAGGACCTCGAGCTCTGCGAGAACGAGTGCTCGCTGGCGCCGTACCGGCGCTTCCTCATGGAGCGCCTCGTCCCGCGGAAATGAGCGGTCGCACGCCCCGCAGGTTCGCCTAATCCATCATGTGGCAGGCGAGGCAGAGCGGCTTGGGCGAGACCTCGGTCTCCGGCGGCAGCGGCGACGGCATCGGCGGCGCCTTCAGCTTCTCGGCCTCGTCGTACGTCTTCGGGTCCAGCGGATTGACCGCCGGAGCCGGTTTCGTCCCCGGAGGCAGCGCGATCCGGTGCTTCCAGGGCGAGTTGCCGTCGTGGCAGGTGGTGCAGCGCACCTCGCCGTCCGGCAGATGGACGCCGCGGCGGATCACCTCGGCCGCGGGGCGAAGGCCGTCGCTGCCCGCCTGCGCCGCAGCGTAGTTGACGCCAACGGGATGATTGCCCGGCGTGTCTCCCCTGTGGCAGGAGACGCAGGTCTGCGCCGGCACGGCGTCGGCGCCGGGCTTGAACAAGAGGCAGCGGTCGAGTCGATCCGGCGCGTGCACCGGCGGGTTGGCGAGAGCGGCGGGCACCAGGGCGACTGCGACAATCCATCGCATCTGGCGAAGCTGCGACGCGCGGCTTCGCGCGGCAGTCCGGCGCCGGTCCATCCGTGCGATTCCAGACGGTTCGAGCGGTCACTTCCGCCTCTCGCGCCGAGGATGACCAGCGGCGCGATTGACCCGGGCAATGCCATCTTCGATGATGCGCAATCCGCATTTCCGGGGGGTGCCAATGGACCATCGTCGGGGACTCGTCTCGATCGTCGCGCTCCTGCTCGCAGGTTGCGGCAACTCCGGCGGTCCCACGGGCGGAGGCGACGCCGGTGTCCCGCCGGTCATATCGGCGCCGCCGGATGCGGCGACCCCGCCGGTGATACGGGCGCAATCGTTCGCATTGACCAATATTCCCGGCGCGACGGCACTTGCGGATCGTCCGGTCGCGTGGACGATCTCGGGCGGCCAGATCACCTCGGCGACCCAGGGAGCCACGATGAGCTGGACTGCGTCCGCGCCGGGGACCGTCTCGATCACCGCCAGCGACGCCGACGCCTCCACCACCGTCTCGGTCACGGTCGCGGACACGGGGTTGGAAGTGTTCGCGGGAAGCCCGGGTGGGCTTGGATTTGCCGACGGACCCGGACCCGAGGCGCGCCTCCTGGCTCCGCACGGCCTGGTCAGCGACGGCGACGGCGGCGTGTATCTGGCGGATTATCGCAGCGTCCGGCACTGGAGCGGAGGCGAGCTGCGGACGGTGGCCGGCCTTCCGACCGGTTCGCCGGCCAACTGCACGGGACAGGGGCCCGGCGCCGGCCTCCCCGGGGTCACCGGCATCGCCCGCGACGCCTCGGGCCTGCTCTATGTGTCGGGAGACAACGGCACCATCTGCAAGGTCGACGCGCAGGGAACGGTCACGCTGCTCGCCACGCTGGGCACGCCGATCGACGGGCTTGCCTTTGGCGCGGGCCGGCTGGCGGCGGTGCACGACCATGGAGAGGTCACCGAGGTGAACCTCGACGGCTCGATCGGACGGGCGCTCGGGGCGGCCGGCCAGGTCGAGGGCTGGGACATCCAGGGCATCGCGGCGCTGGCCGACGGCAGCATCGCGATCGCGGGCATCACCGCGACGGCGCCTCGCCAGGCGGTGCTGGCGACGGTGGGGAGCGGCACCGTGACTCCGTTCTTCAGCACCGCGACGCCGTGGCCGGGCGCGCCCTGTGGTTCGGCGCTCCTCTGCATGCCGGAAGGCATCGTCGCGCGGCCGGACGGCCAATTGCTGGTGGCCGATTTCGGCAAGTCGACGGTTTCGCGGTACGACGGCAGCGGGCTCCACCTCATCGCGGGAATCCCGAACCAGCAGGGGCACGAGGACGGCGCGGTCTCGAAGGCGACGCTCGGCGCCGCGCAAGCCCTCGCCCTCGACGAGGCCGGGGCGCTCTGGATGGTGGACAATTCGGACGGTCTGTTGCGCAAGCTCGACGCGGCGGGGAGCACCGTCACCACCCTCGCCGGCATCCCCTCCGGCTCCGGCGAAATCGACGGCCCCGGCGTCGCCACCCGGCTGCGATTCCCCGCGGCGGTCGCGGTGGGCCCCGACGGCTCGGTGTACGTGGCGGAGATGGGAGGGCGCATCGTCCGCGCGACGCCCGGCGGATTCCTCTCCACCCTGGCGAACGTCACCTCTCCCACGCACCTGGTGGTCGGTCCTGGGGGAGATCTCCTGGTGTCCTGCGCGGACGCGACCATTCGCGCCGTCTCGCCGGCCGGGAAGGTCACCGTCTTCGCCGGCGATGGGGTCGCCGGATTCGTCGACGACGTGCCCCCGCTGTCCGCCCGCTTCGGGAAATTCGCCGTCTCTTCCGAGCAGGTGACCCAGGGTTTCGCCGGCGGAGCGCTCGCCTATGACGGCGCCACCGTCTACGTCGCGGATGCGGAGAATCTGCGCGTCCGCAAGATCGCCGGCGGTCAGGTGAAGACGTTCGCGCTGCTCTCGGATCCGCCGCAGGCCGTGGCGGTCTCCGGCGGCGACGTGTACATCCTCGCCGGGCAGTCGCGCATCGAGCGCTGGTCCGGTGGAGCGCTCGCTTCCGTGATTCCGATCGATTCGGTTCCCTTCGCGTCGCTCGCCGCCGACGCCGCGGGCACCCTCTACGTCACGCGGACCTTTCCCGGGAAGGTGACCGTCATCCCCGCCGGCGGCAACGCCGCCGTCCTGGCAGGGACCGCCGGCGTCGAGGCGGTCAGGCCCGGGCCGCTTCCCGCCTCCCTGGAAGCGCCGGTGTCCATCGCGCTGGCGCCGCCGGGAGCGCCCAACGCCGGAGCGCTCTTCCTCGCGGACTTCGCCGACAACGCGGTCGTCGTGCTGCGCCGGTGACCCCGAGCCGTCGCCTGATGCGGGTCGCAGCCCTTTGCGCGGCGCTGGCGTGCGCCTCGAGCCCGTGGCGCTCGCCGCTCTACCGGGAAAACCCATTGGTCGGCAGGATCTGGAACGGGACCTCGTTCGTCGGCGACGAGGCGCTGGACGCGGCCGTGCGCTCCGCCGACTTCGTGCTGCTCGGCGAGACGCACGACAACCCCGATCACCACGCGCTGGAGGCGCGGCTGGTGCGCATCGCCGCGCAGGGCAAGAGGCCCGCGGTCGTCTTCGAGATGCTCGACGTCAGCCAGCAGGCAAAGGTGGACGCCGCGCCGCGGACGCCGGAAGGCATCGCGGAAGCGGTGGACTGGTCGCACGGCGGCTGGCCGGACTTCTCCCTCTACCGCCCCGTCTTCGAGGCCGCGCTCGCCGCGGGGTTGCCCATCGTCGCCGGCAACTTCACCAAGGCGCAGATGAACGCCATCGTGCGGGAAGGAGCGGCGAAGGTCCCGCCGGACGTCGCCGCGCTCCTCGAGCGCCAGCCCGAGCCTGCCGCGGAGGTGGCGGAGGCGGAGCGGGCGGAGATGCGGGCGCAGCACTGCGGGCAGCTCCCCGAGACGCTGCTCGCGCCGATGGTGCTGGCGCAGCACGCGCGCGACGCGCAGCTTGCCATCCGCACCGCCGCATCGGCGGAGGGCGCCATCCTCGTCGCGGGCTCCGGTCACGCGCGCACCGATCGCGGCGTGCCGGTGCATCTCGGCCGGCTCGCGCCCGGTCGGCGGATTCTCAGCGTGGCGTTCATCGAGGTCTCGCCGGGGATGCAGTCGCCGGAAGGTCTCGCGGCGGAATTCGGCGCCTCGCGCATGCCCTTCGACTTCGCGGTGTTCACGCCCGCGGCGCAGCGCGAGGACCCGTGCAAGGCGTTCGAGAAGCGGATGAAGAAGCGCCGCCAGACCGCCGCGCGGGAGCTCGCGTCGGCGGGTCAGGCGCCGGTTGCGGATGCGGCGCGCGAGACGGACAATCGCTGGCCGTGGCGCATTCGCTCGAGACCCTGAACGCGGCGGTGGACGCGCGGGTTGCCCGCGGCGACTATCGCGGCGCGCTCGAGCTTCCGCGCGCCTTCGCGCCGCGCGATGCGGACACCGCCAGCGCGCTGCTCGTCCAGATCAACCTCGCGGAGGCCGAATACAACCTGGGGCGCTGGACGGAGGCGTGGGATCGCCTGCGCGGGCTCGATCCGCTGGCCGCCGCCTTCCCCATCGCGCGGGCGGGCCTCTCGCAGCAGCGCGCCTGGATCGCCGCTCACGCCGGGCGCGCGGACGAGGCGCTGCATCACTGGTACCGCGCGGAGCTTGCGGATCTGCCGCGGCGCTACCACGCCGAGCACTTCTTCACCGGCGCCGTGGCCCGGATTGCCGCGGGCGATCTGGCCGCGGCCGACCGCTGCGCGCGGGCCGGGGCGCACGTCGCGGTCCGCGTTTCCAGCCGCCGCAACGCGCTCGCCGTCTGCGGCCGCGTGGCCGCCGCGATGGAGGACTGGGACCAGGCCGAGCGCCTGCTCCGCGCGGCCGCCCTGCACCCCTGGCGCGGTCAGGGCGGCGACGCGCTCTTGCTCTGGGGCGACGTGCTCTTCCGGCTCGGCCGGCCGGACGACGCGCGCCATGCGTACGGCCTGGCGATCGACCGCGACCCGCAGAGCGAGAGCGCGCAGCTCGCGCGGATGAGGAGGGACGGAGTCGCTTGAGGGCGAAGGCCCGAGGCGGTCATCCCTCCTGCCACCGCCCTCTGCTCATTGCCGCAGCGAGAACGAGACCGCGCGGTTCACGCCGTCGCCGAAGTCGAACCGGAGGGCCCAGGTGCCCGACGAGAGCCCGCGGGTCGACAGGTTGAAGATGTAATTTCCGGACGCCGGATCGAAGCGGAAGAAATTCCCATCGTCGGAAGCGATGGTCCAGAGCGACTCGTCCGCGCTTCCCTGGATCTCGTCCGAGATCTTCGCGATCGTCAAGGTCGCGATCAGATCCGGGATGCCGGCGCTCGCGCCCGCGAGCTGGAACTTGACGGGGATGCTGCGCCCGAGCTTGAAGATCGACGATCCGTCGGCGCTGATCGGCCGCAGGACGCCGCTCCACCCGAAGGTGACCATGACGTCGAAGGAGGCGCTGGCGCTCCGGTTGGCCGCGTCGGTCGCGGTGCAGGCGACGCTCGTGATTCCAGGCGGGAAGATCGATCCCGACGCGGGCGTGCAGACAGCGGTCAATGCGCCCCCGTTCCCGTCGCGCGCGGAGACCGCGAACTCGATCGGGGTTCCATGCGCCGTGGTCGCGATGGCGTGGATGGTGTCCGGCACGGTCAAGGTCGGCGGCGGGGTCGCGGCGAACGTCGCGACGACGGACGAGGCAGCGTCGAACGACACGATGCAGACCGGGTCGGTGCCGGCGCAGTCGCCGCTCCAGCCCTCGAAGGTCGAGCCGGCGTCCGCAGTCGCAGTCAGCGTGACCGTCGCCGGCACCGCGAAGCCGGCGGTGCAGGTTGGGCCGCAGTCGATTCCGGCAGGCGCGGAGATCACCGTGCCGCTGCCGGCCCCGGACTTGCTGACCGCGACGGGAGCCCAGGAGGTGACGAACTGCACGGCGGGATGGAACGAGTTGAAGGACTCGCCGTACGCGAACCCGTCGACCACGATCGCGGAGGTCCCGACGGCGTTGCTCGTGCTGGAGAGCCGGTTCAGGACCTTTCCGGTGGTGAGGAACTGCGCGTCGGCGACGGGTGCCCCGGGCTGGAGCACCGCGATGGTGACCGGTCCGCCGTCGTACGCCGGCGGCGTCGGGCACCAGACGGCGACGGCGTTGAGTCCGTCGAACGACACGTCGAAGAAGTTGTCGGCATATCCCGTCCGCAGCCGCGAGGTGGTGCCGATGACGGCTCCGCCGGTATCGACGCGGGTCAGATACTCTCCCTCCAGGGACTCTCCGTCCGGACCCGGGCCATATCCGAGGATCGTGTAACCGCTGCCATCGAACGTCACCGACCGTCCGTTGATCCCCGCCGGCAGCGACGCGGTCGCGAGCGTCACGCCGTCGGGACCGGCGAGCGTGATGTCGGGCCCCGCCACGTTGAGCAGGTTGAGGCCGTCGGAGGCCACCGCGCCCGGGGTGAAGGCGATGGGGAAGGCGGTCCAGGTGCCGTCGGCGGCGACGACGAACACCTGGCTCCCGGAAAGCACGAAGTGGCGCACGCCGTCCGAGGTGACGGCCGCGGTCCCGCCGGAGGGCAAGGCGATCGGCGCCGCGTCGAGCAGCGCTCCGGAAGAGCTCACGCGCGCCGCGCAAAGCCCGGCCGGGCACCCGAAGGCCGCGAGATAGCTGTCGGAGGCCTCTGCGTACGCGACCCAGGAGCCGGCGCCAACGAGGGTCGGCCCCGACCAGTCCGCCGAGAGCAGCAGCGGGGCGGCGTCGAGGATCGCTCCGGCGGAATCCATCCGCAGCGCGAAGACGCCTGGAGTCGTCTGCCAGGGAGCCTCGCCGTTCGGACCGACCACGCCGAAGCGCGCAGACTGCGTCCAGACCACCAGGAAGTCGGTTCCGCTGGACGCCGTCGCCGCGTTCACGAACGCGGTCGCCTTGTAATAGGTGCCGCCATAGTTGCTTCGATTCCAGACCCATTCGAGAGGCAGCACGACTTTCGGGCCGAGGACGGCGGCGAATGAAGCCTGCGGGAGCAGGAAAGCCAGGAGAGTGGCTATAAACCGGATTGATTGCATTGTGCGCTCCGCCGCAGGGAGGACGGCTTGTGAATCTGCGCCGTCGTCTCCGTGGGCGTTTACCCGACGATGCAATCCATGTGCTCCGGGATAGCCGCAGCGAGCGCGCGGGCGGCGGGCGAAGTCATTGCGCGCTTGCGGCGGGCGCCCGCAATTTGTTCCGATTCAGCGCTTGCCCTCCGGCGCCGTCAGCGCTCCCAACTGCTCCTGGTGATCGAACACGGCCCACTGCTCGCGAATGCGTCCGCCCTCGATGCTCATCACCGCCATGCCGCGAAGCTGGATGCGCTTTCCAGCGGCCGGATGTCCCGTGCCCGTGCTCGTCCCTCTTGCCGTGTAGATCACGGCGACGAGGTTTCCCTCCGCGATGCTCCGGGTGACCGACACCGTCAGGTCCGGGAGGAGCTTCCGCAATTCGACGGCCTGGTCCATCACGTCCTGTACGCCGCCGTCGCCGGTGGGCCCGTGGTTGACGAAGTCCTTCGCGTAGAGAGCGCCGAAGAGCGCGATCCTGCCGCTGCCGAGCGTCTCCTCGAGGACGCGGGCGACCAGCGCGCGGTTTCGCGCCCGGTCGGCCTCGGACGCGGTCCCGGCGGCGCGTTCCTCGCGCAGGGGCCTTGCGCTGCCCGGCTCGATCGGCCCGGCGCCCGGAACGAGTCCGAGTTGCTGCAGGAGCGCCAGCTGGCTGAACTCGGACCATTCCTCCCGCACGCGTCCGCCCGCGACGCGCCAGAAGGTGATGCCGCGGCCTTCGATCCTGCGGCCCGTCGCCGGGATGCCGTTGCCCGAACCGGTGTTGGTGCCGCTCGCGTGCCAGACCGCGGCGACGACGTCGCCCTCCGCGACGAGCACCTCCGGCTCGACGACCAGGTCGGGAAAGGCCTTCTTCCACTCGCGCGCGGCGGACTGATCGGTCGCGAGATCGACGTCGCGGTTGCGCCCGTGGTTGACGAAGTCCGGCGCGTAGAGCTCCCCGGCCAGGGTGAAGTTTCCGCCGCTGAGGATCTCCCGGAAGATCCGCCGGGCCACGGCCTTGTCGCCGGCAAGCGCACCGGGAGCCGCCAGGGTGGGGACGAGCAGCAGGAGCACGAAGCGCATGTGGCCTCCAGCGGGGCGACGTAGGTGTAACATATGTTACATGTACCGGCAAGGAGGACCGCCAGGTGCCGAGAAGACCCGACCCGTCCATCCGCCGCGGGCTGCGCGACCGCGCCGTCGATTACGTCCTCGCGCATGGCTTCGCCGAGCTGTCGCTGCGGCCGCTGGCAAAGGAGCTGGGCACCAACGCGCGCATGCTCGTCTACCACTTCGGATCGCGCGAGGGGCTGATGCGCGCCATTCTCGGCGGCCTCCGCGAGCGCGAGGACGCGCGCATCCGGTCCTGGTTCTCCTCCGCGCGCCGGCCACGGACCATCGCGCAGTTCGTGCGTTGGTACTGGCGCCGGCTGACTGCCCCCGACGCACGGTCGGCGGGGAAGTTGATCTTCGAGCTCTATGCGCTCGCGCTTCGGGATCCGCAGTCGTATCCCGGCGTGCTCGAGGACCCCGTCGGCTACTGGAAGCAACTGCTCGAGCGAGCCGGCATGCCGCCCACCCCGCGAAGCGACGTCCTCGCCACCGTCCTTCTCGCGACGATGCGCGGGCTGCTGCTCGATCTGCTGGCGACGGGCGACGAGAAGCGAGTCACCCGCGCGATGTCGGCGATGCTGCGGATGCTCGCCATTCCCGAGGCGACGCGCAGATCCTGAAGGCGCGGCTCCCAGCCGGGCTCGCGGGTGATCCGCCCGGTAGTACTTCGCCGGGCACCGATTCGCCGGCCGGCGAGTCGGCGGCCATGTGCACCACCCGCGTCCACGCTGCGACTCGAAGCCGATTGCGCCGTCGCCGTGCCTGCCTCAACGGCGGCGCGTCGCAGGCGCGAGCAGCCGCGAGAGCAGCAGGTGGGTGGGCAGGTAGAGCAGGGCGACGGTGCCGGCGAAGATGACGATCAGGTGCGCCGCGGGAGGCCCGAGCTGCCTTCCCCAGAGCGGATCGCGAAAGGCATAGTTGAGGTTGAGCGCAGGCCCGCAAGCGCGCGAGGCGACCAGCGCGGCGAGCGTGACCGCCGCCTGCAGCGGCAGGCCGCGGCGATCGTATCCGACCCGCCGCAGCGACCAGACCAACAGGAGCGGCCAGACCACGTGGAAGAGCGAGAGCAGCCGCACGAAGAGCGGGAACTCCGGCTGCCACATGTACTCGGTGCCGCCGAAGAGGTGCCTGCCCAGGAGCAGGCGCGAGCAGACGTCGACGTCCCAGAGGAGGTCCGCGCCGATGGAGAACAGCGCCTGGCTGGAGAGCAGGAGGGCGCTGCCCCACCAGAGCCCCGCGCAGGTGAGGATCACGGCGACGTCGCAGAGGCGGAGGAAGTTCGAAAATCCCCACACCGAGGCGTACGCAGGCGCCCAGACGCAGAGCCAGGCGGCCGCGACCCAGCGCATGCGCGGAAAGGGATGCATCGGGACATCATGCCCTGACGGGTGGCGCGGCCGCTCGCGAGGCGCGGCGGCGTGGGTTAGATTCCGCCTTTCACTTGCGGAAAGGGCGCATGGTTTTCGCGACCGACGACCTCAGGATCCAGGCCATCAAGGAGCTGGCCCCCCCGGCCCACCTCATCCGGGAGTTCCCCTGCAGCGACGGCGCGGCCACGGCGGTGCACGACGCGCGGCAGGCCATCCACCGCATCCTCCACGGCCTGGACGACCGGCTGATCGCCGTCGTCGGCCCCTGCTCCATCCACGACGTGCGCGCTGCCCGGGAATATGCCGGCCGCCTGGCCGGTCAACGAGCGCGCATGGCGGCCGATCTCGAGATCGTGATGCGCGTCTACTTCGAGAAGCCGCGCACCACCGTGGGCTGGAAGGGGCTGATCAACGACCCGGACCTCGACGGCAGCTTCGAGATCAACCGCGGCCTGCGCCTGGCGCGGGAGCTGTTGCTGGACATCGCCGAGATGGGCCTGCCCGCGGGTTGCGAGTACCTGGACATGATCACGCCGCAGTACATCGCCGATCTGGTCTCCTGGGGCGCCATCGGCGCGCGCACCACCGAGAGCCAGGTGCACCGCGAGCTGGCCTCGGGCCTGTCGTGTCCGGTGGGCTTCAAGAACGGCGTCGACGGCAGCATCAAGATCGCCATCGACGCGGTGAAGGCGGCGGGGCAGCCGCACCATTTCCTCTCGGTGACCAAGGGCGGCCATTCCGCCATCGTCGCCACCCGCGGCAACGACGACTGCCACATCATCCTGCGGGGTGGCCGCACGCCGAACTACGACGCCGCCAGCGTCGCCCTGGCCTGCAGCCAGATCGCCGCCGCAGGGCTCCCGCAGCGGCTGATGATCGACGCGAGCCACGCCAACAGCAGCAAGAAGCCCGAGAGGCAGCTGCCTGTCTGCGAGGACATCGCCGGGCAGATCGCCGGGGGAGACGCGCGCATCGTGGGCGTGATGGTGGAGAGCCACCTCGTGGGCGGGCGGCAGGACCTCGTCGCCGGCAAGGAGCTGGTGTACGGCCAGAGCATCACCGACGGCTGCATCGGCTGGGACGACACGGTGCGCGTGCTCGACGTCCTCGCCGCCGCCGTGCGACAGCGCCGGAAGCGCGCCGGGTAGGGCGGACATGAAACGGCAGACGGTCGCCCGGGCGAAGCACAGGTGGGAATAGCTCGCTGGGCACCGGGCCTCGTCGCCTGCGCGCTCGCTGCTGGCACCGCCCGGGCGGACGCGGAGCCGCCGGCTGACGAGCGCTTCAGCCTTCACTTCCAGATGACGGTGGCCACCCAGGCTCATCCGTCGTTTCCGGCGCTCTGCAGCGGCCGCAACAGCATGCAGAAGGAGGCCGAGTCGGCCACCTCCATCGTGACCGACCTCTTCCTCGGCGTCCGCCTCTGGCAAGGAGCGCAGCTCTACTTCCAGCCGGAGCTGAGCGGCGGGTCCGGCCTCTCGCAGACCCGCGGCGTCGCCGCCTTTCCCAGCGGCGAGGTGTACCGCATCGGGAACGCGGCCCCCGCTGTCCTTGCGGCGCGCGCCTTCTTGCGCCAGGTC
>DATDMU010000185.1:0-7384 GCA_036518615.1 Myxococcales bacterium | reverse complement strand
TAAAATTCATCGGAGTGATCGCTGTGCTGCTGACGTACTACGTTCACTCAAAGCATTGCGAGTTCCGCAATCTCTTTCGTGGACCTGCTATCCAGTTTTCAAGGACCGAACGTCACTGCCACCGCGGACGACCGACTGCCGACCCCGCCTTCTCGACGGGGGCGCGCTTCCTACCGCTGTCAGCGCTTCCGTGTCAAGGCCCTTCGTTCCGGCCCGATCGCGGCCCCCCAGACTGCAGGGGGCGGGTCATGTAACACCGCCGTCGGGATCTGTCAAGCGGCGCGGCTCGTGGCAGACGAGGTAGACCTCCTTGCTGCCGCGGGCGACGCTCGCCTCGGGCCGCACCACCCGCACCTGCGCAAAGGCCTGCCTGCAGCCGCGCAGGAACGTCTCGAAGTCGCCTCCCATGAAGACCTTCACCACGAAGAACCCGGAGGGCTTGAGCACTTCGAGCGAGAGGGAGAGCGCACGCGCGGCCAGCTCCAGGGACCGCGCTTCGTCGGCCCCGCGGATCCCCGAGGTCCTGGGAGCGAGGTCGCTGAGGACGGCGTCGTAGGGCGCCTTGCCCTCGGTCCGGAGCCGCTCGAGCAGCTCCGGGGTGAAGGCGTCCGCCACCCAGGTGCGGGTGGGCGGCGGCAAGGGAGCGATGGGCTCGAGGTCGATGCCGAGGACGAACCCCTTCGGCCCCACCTCGCGGGCGGCGATCTGGCACCAGCCGCCGGGCGCCGCCCCCAGATCGAGCACCCGGCCGCCCGGCCGCAGCACATGGAAGCGTCGCTGGATCTCCTCCAGCTTGTAGGCGGAGCGCGCGCGCAGGCCCTCCTTCTTCGCCTTCTGCCAGAAGCGGTCGCGCGGGTTGTATGCCATCGCCGGCCAATCTGCGCGCGTGCGCGCCGGGGATACAAGAGCGAAGCCCCCGCTGCGCCGACGCGCAGAGGGGGCCTCGATGAACTGCAGATCGCCGGAAAGCGACTTACTTCGGGGTCGCCGCGGTGTCCGCGGCCTTCTCGGACTTCTCGCCCTTCTTGGCCTTCTTGGCCTTCTTCGCCTTCTTGTGCGACTTGGCGTTCATCGTGTCGGACTTCTCGGTCTTGGTGGCGGTGCTGTCGGCCGGCTTGGCGGTCTCTTCGGCGGCGTTGGCGCTGAAGGCGACGAGGGCAAACGCGGCGAGTGCAGCGGCGATCGTGCGGATCATCATGGACTCCTGAGGTTCATGCTCCGGGACTACCCCGAAGCAGTTCTGGCGTGGTGCTTGAGCAAGCGCCGTGCCTGAAAAATCGGGGCGAATCTCCCCACCGCGGATGGCCGTCCTGCACGAGACACCGCCGCTCGGCGCCCACGTCCGAATCTGAGCACCGCCCATGCCGCAGCGCGGCGGGGCGGGTTTCCCCGATGTCCCGGAATTCCCCACCCAGCCGGACGCCCGCCGCCTGCGTCGCTCTACGGACGGGCGTGCGCCGCGGTCAGGTCCGGCCTTGTAGGACAACCTCGCTTGCGTTAAGGACGCGCTCTTCTGCAGTCCGCAAGGAGAGCCCGTGCCCACGCACCACGACGCCGACCCCGTCGAAACCCGCGAGTGGGTCGACGCGATCGAGAGCGTCATCGAGAACGAAGGCAAGGATCGCGCCCGCTACCTGCTCGAAAGCCTGATCGGCCGCGTCCGCGGCGCGGGCATCGACCTGCCCTTCAGCGCCAACACGCCGTACGTGAACACCATCCCGGTGAGCGCGCAGCCCCAGCGGCCGCCCGACTTCAAGCTCGAAGGCAGGCTCTCCGCCATCACCCGCTGGAACGCGATGGCGCTGGTGGTGCGCGCGAACAAGGAGTCCACCGAGCTCGGCGGCCACGTGGCCAGCTATGCCTCCGCCGCCACGCTCTACGACATCGGCTTCAACCACTTCTGGCACGCGCCTTCGGAAAAGCACGGCGGCGATCTGGTGTACCTGCAGGGCCACTCCTCGCCGGGCTTCTATGCGCGCGCCTACCTCGAAGGCCGCCTCACCGACGAGCAGATGGCCCACTTCCGGCAGGAGGTGGAGGGCAAGGGCCTGTCCAGCTATCCGCACCCCTGGCTGATGCCCGAGTTCTGGCAGTTTCCCACGGTCTCGATGGGCCTCGGCCCCATCATGGCCATCTACCAGGCGAGGTTCCTGCGCTACCTCACCGACCGCGGCCTGCAGAACAACGAGGACCGCAAGGTCTGGTGCTTCCTCGGCGACGGCGAGACCGACGAGCCGGAGGCGCTGGGCGCCATCTCGCTGGCGGCGCGCGAGAAGCTGGACAACCTCATCTTCGTCATCAACTGCAACCTGCAGCGGCTGGACGGGCCGGTGCGCGGCAACGGCAAGGTCATCCAGGAGCTGGAGGCCAACTTCCGCGGCGCCGGCTGGAACGTCATCAAGGTGATCTGGGGCTCCAACTGGGACCCGCTGCTCGCCCGCGACGACGGCGGACACCTGCGCGCGCTGATGGAGGAGTGCGTCGACGGCGACTACCAGGCTTTCAAGTCGCGCGACGGCGCCTTCGTGCGCAAGGAGTTCTTCGGCCGCCACCCGGAGACGGCGGCGATGGTGGCGGACTGGACCGACGAGCAGATCTGGTCGTTGACCCGCGGCGGGCACGACCCGATGAAGGTGTATACCGCGTATAAAGCCGCCTCCGAGCACAAGGGGCAGCCCACCGTCATCCTCGCCAAGACGGTGAAGGGCTTCGGCATGGGCGAGGCGATGGAAGGCCAGAACATCGCCCACCAGGCGAAGAAGATGAAGGGCGAGCACATCCGCGCCTTCCGCGACCGCTTCCACCTGCCCATTCCCGACGAGGACGTAGAGAAGGTGCCGTTCTTCCGCCCGCCCGACGACAGCGCGGAGATGAAGTGGCTCAAGGAGCGGCTCGCCGAGCTGGGCGGCGGGCTGCCGCGCCGCCGGCGCAAGGCGCCCGCGCTGAAGGCGCCGCCGCTGACCGCCTTCGAGGCACAGCTCAAGGGGAGCGGCGAGCGCGAGCTGTCGACCACCATGGCGTTCGTGCGCGTGCTCACCAGCATGCTGCGCGACAAGGGCATCGGCCCGCGGGTGGTGCCCATCGTCGCCGACGAGGCGCGCACGTTTGGCATGGAGGGGATGTTCCGCCAGTACGGCATCTACTCCCACGTCGGGCAGCTCTACCGGCCGGAGGACGCCGACCAGCTCATGTTCTACAAGGAGGCGAAGAACGGCCAGATCCTCGAGGAGGGAATCAGCGAGGCGGGCGCGTTCTGCTCGTGGATCGCTTCCGGGACCTCCTACAGTACATGTGGCTTGCAGACGATCCCCGTCTTCCTCTTCTATTCGATGTTCGGCTTCCAGCGCGTCGGCGACCTGGCCTGGGCGGCGGGCGACTCGCGCACCCGGGGCTTCCTGGTGGGCGGGACCTCCGGCCGGACGACCCTGAACGGGGAGGGGCTGCAGCACCAGGACGGGCACAGCCAGGTGGTCGCCTCCACCATTCCCAACTGCGTGGCCTACGACCCGACCTTCCAGTACGAGCTCGCGGTCATCGTGCAGGACGGGCTGCGGCGCATGGTCGAGGAGCAGGAGGACGTCTACTACTACCTCACGGTGATGAACGAGAACTACGCGCACCCGGACATGCCCAAAGGCGCCGAGCCCGGCATCCTCAAGGGCATGTACCTGTTCCGCGAGGCGCAGGCGGCGAAGAAGGCGCCGGTGGTGCAGCTGCTCGGGTCGGGCAGCATCTTCCGCGAGGTCATCGAGGCGGCGGCTCTGCTGGAGAAGGACTTCGGAGTCGCCGCCGATCTCTGGAGCGTGACCAGCTTCTCCCAGCTCCGCCGCGAAGGGCTCGCAGCGGATCGCTGGAACGCGCTGCATCCCTCGTCCAGCCCGCGCACCAGCTACGTGGAGCAGTGCTTCGCGGGGCGCAAGGGGCCGGTGATCGCCGCCACCGACTACGTCAAGCTGCACGCCGACTCCATCCGCGCGTTCCTGCCCGCGCGCTACCGCGTCCTCGGCACCGACGGGTTCGGACGCAGCGACACGCGGGCGAAGCTGCGCCACTTCTTCGAGGTCAACCGCTACTGGGTGACGGTGCACGCGCTCAAGGCGCTGGCCGACGAGGGCGCGGTGCCCGCCTCGCGCGTGACCGAGGCGATGAAGAAGTACGGCCTCGACGCGGAGAAGCCCAACCCGGTGACGGTCTAGCCCATGGACGTGCTCGTTCCCGACATCGGAGACTTCAAGGACATCCCGGTCATCGAGGTGCTGGTCAAGCCCGGCGACGAGATCGCCGCAGAGGCGCCGCTGATCACGCTGGAGTCGGACAAGGCCACCATGGACGTGCCCTCCCCCGCCGCGGGCACGGTGCGCGAGCTGGCGGTGAAGGTCGGCGACAAGGTCTCGCAGGGCACGCTGGTCCTGCGCCTCGACGCGAAGGAGGCGCGCTCCGCGGCAACGCAGGAAAAGCCCGCCGCGCCCGAACAGCCGGTGGCGGCCTCGCGCGGAGGCACGGCTCCTTCCGAAGAGGTGGCGCCGGAGAGGGCGTTCCGCGAGCAGCCCTCGGAGGAGAAGCCGCCGCCCACGCCGCGCAAGGAATACGGCGGGCCCACCGAGACGGTGCCTCCTCCGCGCCGGGAGCCGTCGGTGGCGCCGCCGGTGATCGACGAGGAGGCGTTCCACAAGGCGCACGCGGGACCGGGTGTGCGCAAGCTCGCGCGCGAGCTGGGCGTCGATCTCGGCAGGGTGAAGGGCGGCGGGCCCAAGGGCCGCATCCTCACCCAGGACGTCCATGCGTTCGTGAAGTCGGTCATGACCGGCGCTGCCGCGGGCGCTGCGCCGAGCGGACCGGGAATGCCGGTGGCTGCGTGGCCCAAGGTGGACTTCGCGAAATTCGGGGCGGTGGAGGAGAAGCCGCTCACGCGCATCCAGAAGATCGCCGGGCCGGGACTGCACCGGAACTGGGTGACCATTCCCCACGTCACCAATTGCGAGGACGCGGACATCACCGACCTGGAAGCGTTCCGCGTGGCGCTCAACAAGGAGCAGGAGGTGAAGGTCACCCTGCTCGCCTTCCTCATGAAGGCGTGCGTCGCCGCGCTGCAGAAGTTCCCCAACTTCAACAGCTCGCTGGAGGGCGACCATCTGGTCGTCAAGAAGTACTGGAACGTCGGCTTTGCCGCCGATACGCCGCAGGGGCTGATGGTCCCGGTGATCAAGGACGCGGACAAGAAGGGCGTGCTCGCCATCGCGCGCGAGACGTCGGAGCTGGCGGCGAAGGCGCGCGACGGGAAGCTCGCGCCCGGCGACATGCAGGGCGGCACCTTCAGCATCTCCTCGCTGGGCGGCATCGGCGGCACGTACTTCACGCCCATCATCAACGCGCCGGAGGTGGCCATCCTCGGCGTGTGCCGCGCCTCGATGCGGCCGGTGTGGGACGGCAAGGAGTTCAAGCCCAGGCTGATGCTGCCGCTCTCGCTCTCCTGGGACCACCGCGTGGTGGACGGCGCCGCCGCCGCGCGCTTCAACGCGTTCCTCGCCGGCCTGCTCGGCGACGCGCGCAGGATGCTGCTCTGATGGACGTGCTCGTTCCCGACATCGGCGACTTCAAGGACGTGCCGATCATCGCGGTGCTGGTGAAGGCGGGCGATCGGGTGGAGAAGGAGCAGTCCATCGTCACGCTGGAGTCGGACAAGGCCACGGTGGACGTGCCCTCGCCCGCTGCCGGCACGGTGTCCGCGGTGCGGGTGAAGGTCGGGGACAAGGTCTCGCAGGGGACGCTGCTGCTGGTGCTGGAGGAAGCGGGAGAGAAGCCCGCCCCGGCGCCTGCGGCGAGCGCGCCTCCTCGCGCGAGCGCGCCGCCGCCAGGGCCTGCTGCCGCGGCCGCGAAGCGCGGCGAGGGCGGCTTCGACTGCGACGTCCTCGTCCTCGGGTCCGGGCCGGGCGGCTACGCGGCGGCCTTCCGCGCCGCCGACCTCGGCCAGCGCGTCATCCTGGTGGAGCGCTACAAGGCGCTGGGCGGCGTCTGCCTGAACGTCGGGTGCATTCCCTCCAAGGCGCTCCTGCACGTGGCCGCGGTGATGGACGAGGCGCGCGCGATGGCCTCCCACGGCGTCTCCTTCGGCGAGCCGCAGGTGGATCTGGAGAAGCTCCGCGCCTTCAAGAGCAAGGTGGTGGGCAAGCTGAGCGGCGGCGTCGCGATGATGGCCAAGGCGCGCAAGGTCGAGGTGGTGACCGGCGTCGGCAAGTTCACGGGCGCGCACGAGCTTGCGGTCTCGGAGCGCACCATCCGCTTCGACAAGGCCATCATCGCGGCGGGCTCGCAGGCGGTGAAGCTTCCCTTCCTTCCCGAGGACCCGCGCATCGTCGACTCCACCGGCGCGCTGGAGCTGGCGAGCATCCCGAAGAAGTTGCTGGTGATCGGGGGCGGCATCATCGGAATGGAGATGGCCACCGTCTACTCGACCCTGGGCGCGCGGGTGGACGTGGTGGAGATGCTGGAGGGCCTGATGCCCGGCACCGACCGCGATCTCGTCCAGGTCTGGCAGAAGAAGAACGCGTCGCGCTTCGATCGCCTGATGCTGAAGACGAAGACCACGGGCGCCGAGGCGGCGAAGGACGGCATCCACGTCAAGTTCGACGGCGCCGACCCCGCGGTCTACGACCTGGTGCTCGTCTCGGTGGGACGCGTTCCCAACGGCAAGCGCATCGGGGCGGAGGCCGCCGGCGTGAACGTGGACGAGCGCGGCTACATCCGGACAGACAAGCAGATGCGCACCAACGTGCCGCACATCTTCGCCATCGGCGACATCGCCGGGCCGCCGATGCTGGCGCACAAGGCCACGCACGAAGGGCACGTGGCGGCGGAGGTGGCGGCCGGGCACAAGGCTGCGTTCGACGCGCGGCAGATCCCCTCGGTGGCATACACCGACCCGGAGATCGCCTGGGCGGGGGCCACCGAGGACGAGCTGAAAGGGCGCGGCGCCGAATACGGCAAGTCCGTGTTTCCCTGGTCGGCCAGCGGGCGCGCCATCGCCAACGGCCGCGAGGAGGGATTCGTCAAGCTGCTCTTCGACAAGGCGACCGGCCGCACCGTGGGAGGTGCCATCGTCGGCATCCACGCCGGAGATCTCATCTCCGAGATCTGCCTCGCCGTCGAGATGGGCGCCGACGCCGAGGACATCGGCCGCACCATCCACCCGCACCCGACCCTGGGCGAGAGCATCGGCCTGGGAGCGGAAGTCTTCACCGGGACCTGCACGGACCTTCCCCCGCCGCGAAGGCGCTGATAGAACGCGCCTCGCTTCTCATGGGGCCGTCTGGCGGAACTGGCAGACGCAGTGGACTCAAAATCCACCGGGGTAAAACCCGTCCCGGTTCGATTCCGGGGACGGCCA
>DATDMU010000184.1:0-6632 GCA_036518615.1 Myxococcales bacterium | reverse complement strand
TCGCTGCCGCCGTTCTGCGGCGACTCGTACAGCTCGCAGGTGGCCTGGCCGCGCAGCACCAGCTCGCCCTTCTGGTTCTCCGCCCACAGCTCCACGTCGGCGTAGCAGGCGCCGGCGTCCTTGCGCAGCTCGGCGATGCGGCCGCGGCAGGTCAGCTCGTCGCCGGGCCACACGATCTTGGTGAACCGCGCCGACAGCTTGCGGACGTGCCCGCGGCGCAGCCAGGCGGTGAGGAGCTGGCCGACGAAGGCCATGGCCAGCATGCCCGGCGCGAAGAGGCCGGGAAAGCCCACCGCGTGCGCGTACGGCTCGTCCAGGTGCAGCCGGTTGAAGTCGCCGGACGACGCCGCGTAGCGGACGATCTGGACCCGGTCGATGGCCGGCTTGGTCAGGGGCGGCAGATCGTCGCCCACCCGCAGTTCGCTCCAGTAGAAACTGCGCGCCAGCGACTGCTTGGGCTGCTGCACCTGTCTGGGCGCGGTCAGCGCCGGCAGGTGCGGCGCGGGCGGCGCGGACGCCGGCCGCTTCTGCTGCTGCGGCGGGGCCGACTTCTTCATCGGCGAGAGCGGCTTGCGCGCCACCTTGGCGGTCGGGAACCGGGTCACCTTGGCCAGTTTCGCCTTCGCTTTCTTCGGTGCGGACTTGGTCACGGGCTTGGACGCAGGCCGCGACAGCTTCTTCGCTGTGCTCCGGCTATTCATGGATCTCTCCCTGCGCATGCTTGGGCGCCATGCGGACGACCCAGAGCTGGCGCGAACGGTAGACGAGCTCGCCTGCATCGTCGCGGCCCTCGTCCTCGATGATCACGACATCGGTCGGGCCGCTCGGCGTGGCCCGCTGCTCGATGCCCGCCACCTTGCTGCGGACGGTCAGGCGGTCGCCGGCCACGATGGGCCGCGCGTATTCGAAGCTCTGCTCCGCCTGCAAGAGGTGCTTGCCCGGCGAGAGCATCAGGCCCTCGCGCAGGTCGCTGCCGGCGCGGAGCGTGGTGGGGAAGGTCGGCGGGGCCACGACCGATCGATAGCCCGCGGCACGCGCGGCCGCTTCCTCGAAGTAGATGGGGTTGGTCTCCCCGATCGCCTCGGCGAAGCGCCGGATGGCGCCCTTCTCGACCTCGTTGACGGTGGCCTTTGCCTGGCGGCCTGCTGCGCTGCGATCCACCACGTCGTTCCCCCGAATCATCTGCCCGCAGGCAGGTCCAGAACGCTGATCAAGCCCGGCTCCGACCCGTGCACCAGCGGAGCGGCGTGGACCAGGGTCCACGCGGTTGCCTTGTCCCCCGGCGTCCCCCCCGGGATGAGGACGCGGATGCCGGGGTCGCCCTCGAGCTCGATCTCGTCGCGCGGCTCCGGCGCGCCCAGGGCGATGGTCAGGTCCAGGTTCGCCACTTCCTTGCCGTCGTAGAAGGCGCGCGCCACCTGGTGGATACCGACGATTCCGCCCCTGGGCACGCGGAACCCCTCGCCCTGCATGTCCTCGTCCGCCTCGACCGGGTCGATGGACTCGTCCACCTCGTCCACCTCGAGACCCACGCCCAGCGCCGAAAGCGCGGCCGACTCCATCAGGCCCACGTGGCCGAGCGCGCCCTCGTCGACGCCGCGGTCGAACTCCTCTTCGTTCATGCCCGCGCCGGTCTTCAGCTGGAGCTGCTTGCGCCGGGTGCGAGAATCCACCACCCGCGTGACCCGCACGCGATCGACGCGACCGCAGACGGCGCCGAGCGTAGCGGGCAGCCGATCCATCACGAAGCCGGGGTTCACCCCGGTGCCCAGCAGGGCGAGCTTTCGCTTCTGCGCGAGCTTGTCCAGCCGCTCGGCGATCTCGGGGTGGCGCAGCCACGGGTAGGACAGCTCCTCGCAGGTGGAGACGACGAAGAGGCCGGCGGTCAGCGCCTGGGCCAGTTCGCCCTCCACGTCCTCGAGCCGGCTGCCGGTGGCGTGCAGCAGCACCCCGCCCTGCGCCTTGCGCATCTCGGAGGCGGCGTCGGAGCCGACCACCACGTCCGGCGCGGGAGCGTCCAGCACGTCCGACAGCTTCTTGCCCACCCGGGACGGATCGAGGTCGATGGCCGCCACGATCTCGAGCTCCGCCTTCTGCAGGGCGCAGCGGGCGATGCCGCGGCCGATGGCGCCGAGGCCCATCAATGCCACCTTGATCGGCAAACGCGCGGACCTCCTCACACCCGCATTCAGGGCTTGTACAAAATGCAGGGTCGGAAAGCCTTATAGCCCGCGGCTCCAACGTGAAACAAGCAAAAGCCGGCCGCTTGTCCGCCCTACGATCGGTCTGATTTCAGACGCTTGCTGCGCTGCGTCAGCAAGGTTTGCGCAGGCTTAGCCCTTGCGCCGCGCGCCGTACGATTGAAGCAGCGTGGCCACGTTCGGGTCCATCCAGTTGCGGGGACCCACGAATTTGAGCCGGAGCTTGCCGTCCTTGTCGACCAGGTAGCTTTCGGGAAACTTGGTGGTTCCGTACATCCGGGAAACTTTTGCGCCGTCGTCCAGGAGCACCCGGAACTGGGTCTTCGAGCCGGAGAAGAACCTGTCGACGGGCTCCCAGCCCTCGTCGACGCTCACCGTCACCACCTCGAAGGTCTGCGGGTCGAACGACTGCGCCAGCCGGGTGAGGCTCGGCATCTCCTCCCGGCAGGGCGGGCACCAGGTGGCCCAGAAATTGACCAGGATGGGCTTGCCGCGGAAGGAGGAGAGGTCCACCTCGCCGCCCCCGCGCGTGGGCAGCTTGAACGGCGCTGCAGGGGTGCCGTCCATCTCGTCGGCTTCGACCGCGCTGCGCGCCCGGTCCGCCTTGCCGCCGAAGTGCTGCACCGCCTTGGAGATGCCCACGGCGCTCACCGCCACCAGGGCGAAGGCGACGAACGCCTCCTTGAGCCAGCGCGGCACCACCCACGAGCGCTTCTGGTCGAGGGGAATTCCCGAGTACGGCTTGCTCATGACGACAGCCTTTCCCTCAGCGCCGCTGCATCCACCCGGTGCTTGAACGCCCGCCGTCCGTCGATCTCGATCACCGGGATGTCGTGCTTGTGGTCCTCGTAGAGATCGCCCGACCAGCCGATGTCCACCTCGCGGAACTGGAACGGCACCTCGCGGCGCACCGCGAGAATCGCCGCTTTGGCCTTCTCGCACAAGGAGCAGCCCTCGCGGGTATAGAGGACCACCTCGCGCATCAGCCGTGCTTCTTGCGCCGCCGGTAGTGCTTCACCCGGGCGACCGGCGGCTGGCCCAGCGGCCCGCCCACCAGGTAGGCCTTCAGCGCCTCGCGCGCGATGTAGGGGGCGTGGATGCGCCACTTGAGGCCGTTCACCACCACCGCGGCGACGGCGATCTTCGGGTCGTCCGCCGGAGCGAAGCCCACGAACCAGGAGTAGTCCTTGAACACGCCCTTGTGGTCGCTGAGCGAGCCCGTCTTGCCGGCCACCGCGATGTCGCCGAGCACCATGCGGTGCCGCTCGCGGAAGCTGGAGGTGGCGGTGCCCTGGCTCACGGTGAGCTTCATCATGTCGCGCAGCGTGCCCGCCGTCTCCGGGTTGAGCAGGCGCATGGAGCCGGTGGGGTCCACCTTCTCCCCGTCCACCGCGTCGAGCAGCGACGGCTCCATGGCGATGCCGCCGTTGCCCACCGCCGAGGCGATGAGCGCGGCGTGCATGGGCGAGAGCTTCACCTGGCCGAAGCCGGCGGCGCTCTTCGCGAAGTCGAGCCCGTTGTCGGGGATGGTGGCGGACGACTGCTCCACCGGCTGATCGAAGATGGGCCGGTTGAAGAGGAACCGCTCCGCCTCCTTGCGCAGGTCGTCGCCGTCGAGGTGCTTCACCGCCATCTTGGCGAAGACCACGTTGGCGCTCTTGGCGAGCGCCATGCCCAGCGAGAGGCAGCGGCGGTCGACGCGCGGCTTGTCCTCGAGCAGCTTCTTGACGATGCCGTGCATGCCGCCGTGGTAGCAGGTCTCCACGTCGGGGTTGACGCCCTTCTCCAGAAGCGCGGCGCCGGTGATGATCTTGAAGACGGAGGCTGCAGGATACAGCGGCTTCGTGGCCTTGCCTTCGCCCTCCTCGGCCATCGCGAGAATCTTGCCGGTCTTCGGATCGAGCGCGACCACCGCCGCGCCCACCGGCTTGTACATCTTGAGGAGCTTCTCCATCGAGCCCTGCAGATGCGGATCGATGGTGAGGCGCACCTCCTTGCCCTCGGCGCTCTTCGCCACGTAGGCGCCGTCCTTGATGGTGGCCTTCTTCCAGAGGGCGAAGCCCGAGGGGTGGTCCACGTGCTGCACCACCGCGTTGGCGGCGGCGGCGGGAACTTCCTTCACCTGCGCGGGCTGCTCCGCGACGCCGCCGTCGCGTTCGGCCTCCGCCTCGCCCACCGCCCTGGCCAGGTCGGAGGCGTTGAGCTCGTCGGATTCGACGGGCTGGTCCTGCGCTGTGCCCGGCTCTGCGTCGAGGGCGGGTGGAGTCTCACCCGGGCCGGGCACGGGCTGCTGGGCGCGGGCGGAGAAGCACAGCCCGGCGGCCGCCACGGCGGCGATGAGCACGGAGGGACGGAAGAGGAGACGGCGCAGGTTCGGGTTCACGTATTTCCCATCGTACCGGGGCTCGGCCCACCCGCAACTTCGCGGTTGACGGATCGGTCTCATGGATCAACCTTCGGCCGCAGTGGTCCCTTCCCCGCCCGACGCGCAACCGTCGTTTTTTTCCGCGCTGGTCAGCGATCTGCGCCCCCGCCAGCTGGTCATGGTGCTGGTGCTGCTGCTGCTTGCCAGCGTCCTCACCCGCATCCTCAACCTCGGCTTCAGGCGCGTGCTGCAGCGCCACCGCGAGCGCGGCACGCTGTTGCCGGAGACCGCCACCCAGCTCGCGCTCACCCGGCGGCTGCTCAACTTCGTGGTCTGGTTCACCGCCGTCGCGCTCAGCCTGGCGCAGTTTCCCGAGCTGCGCGTGCTCTCCACCAGCCTGCTCGCCTCCGCCGGCGTGTCCGGGCTCATCGTCGGCTTCGCCGCCCGCAGCACCCTCGGCAACGCCATCGCGGGGCTGACCATCTCCATCACCCAGCCCATCCGCATCGGCGACGACGTGGAGCTGCGCGGCGACCGCGGCATCGTGGAGGACATCCACTTCACCTACACCGTGCTGCGGCTGGGCGACGGCCGCCGGCTGCTCATCCCCAACGACACGCTGGCGAGCGAGCTGGTGAAGAACGCCACCATGGGCGGGGTGACCAGGGTGGCGCGGGCCGAGGTGCTGGTGCCGCCGGCCGGCGCGGCGGAGACGGTGCGGGAGGCGCTGCTCGCGGTGGCCCACGGCTACGAGCAGCTCGACCGCGCCGCCGTCGAGCCGGAGGTGAATTTCGTGCGCGTGGACGAGCGCGGAACCCTCCTGCGGCTCGTCGCGCACTGCACGGACGCGAAGGCGGCGGAGAGGCTGGTGCAGAAGGCGCTGGGGAGGGCGGCGGCGGTGGTTTTCCGCAGGGCGTTATAGAGAGGAATGGCGAGCCGATCCGGGCTGTTCCGTGCTAGCTTCGCGCCGGTTTCGCGAGAAGGGGACTCACAGTGAAGAACGCCTGGAACATCGCTCTTGCGGCCTGCTTTGGCGCGGTCGTCGGCTTCAGCGTCGGACAGCGCATCACCTCGAAGGGCTCCCCTGCGGCGCCGGTGCGCAACGCGCAGGCCGTGCCGCAGCCGCCCGCCCTCGCCGTGCCCCCTCCCGGCTCGGACCTCGTCTACAAGGTGACGCTCGGCGACGCTCCGCAGAAAGGCGACCCCGAGGCGAAGATCACCATCGTCGAGTGGAGCGACTTCCAGTGCCCCTACTGCGGGCGCGTGATGCCCACCCTGCGCGAGATCGAGAAGACCTACGGCGCGGACGTGCGCTTCGTCTTCAAGCACAACCCGCTGCCCATGCATCCCGACGCGCCCTATGCCGCCAAGGCGGCCATCGCCGCGCAGCGCCAGGGCAAGTTCTGGCAGATGCACGACAAGCTCTTCGAGGCGAACAACTCGCAGAAGCCCGACGCGCTCAAGCAGGACAAGGTGGACCAGATGGCGCGCGAGATCGGCCTCGACATGGAGCGCTACCAGCGCGACGTGGCGGCGCCGGAGACCGCGCAGGTGATCCGCGACGATCAGGCGCAGGCCGCGAAGCTGGGCGCCAACGGCACCCCGCATTTCTTCATCGACGGCGCGCGGGTCAGCGGGGCCTTGCCGTTCGAGTCGTTCAAGCTGGTCATCGACGCGCAGATGAAGCGCGCCAACGCGGCGCTCGCGAGCGGGGTTCCGAAGAAGGACCTCTACGAGTACCTGATCAAGGACGGCCAGACCGGCCCCGCGGCGCCGCCACCCTCCGCCGCGGCGCCGCAGCCCACCGCGCGCAGCGTCGAGCCGGGCGACGGCCCCGCCATCGGCAGCAAGAAGCCCAAGGTGACCATCGTCGAGTGGTCGGACTTCCAGTGCCCCTTCTGCGGCCGGGTGGAGCCGACGCTCCAGCGCATCCTCGAGACCTACAAGGACGACGTGCGCATCGTCTGGCGCAACGAGCCGCTCAGCTTCCACCCCAACGCCATGCCCGCTGCCAAGGCGGCGATGGCGGCGGCGAGGCAGGGCAACGACAAGTTCTGGAAGATGCA
>DATDMU010000183.1:0-53491 GCA_036518615.1 Myxococcales bacterium | reverse complement strand
ATCACCCCGCCCACCATCATCCGCTACAACGCCTCCAACGTGCCGGTGGCGCAGATGACGGTCAGCTCGAAGACGCTCTCCGAGCAGCAGCTCTTCGACTACGGCCTCAACTTCATCCGCCTGCGCCTGTTCACCATCCCGGGCCTCGCCACCCCCGCGCCGTTCGGAGGCAAGAGCCGGCAGGTGATGGTGGACATCGACCCCGCCAAGGTCGCCGCCAAGGGGCTCTCGCCCAACGACGTGGTCCAGGCGGTGCTGCAGAGCAACGTGCTGGTGCCCGCAGGGTCGGCGCAGATCGGCGGCACCCGCTACGACGTGCAGCTCAACTCCAGCCCCGACTCGGTGCAGGAGTTCAACCAGCTTCCCGTCAAGGCGGTGAACGGCGCCACCGTCGTCCTCGGCGACGTGGCGCGCGTCAAGGACGGCTACGCCGTGCAGGAGAACGTGGTCCGCCTCAACGGCCGCAGGGCCACCTACCTCGCCATCCTCAAGAAGGCCGACGCCTCCACGCTGGCGGTGGTGGAAGGCGCCAGGGCGCAGCTTCCCATCATCAAGGCCGCCGCGCCGGAGGGGATGGAGCTGAAGATCGACTTCGACCAGTCGGTCTTCGTCCGCGCCGCCATCCAGAACGTCCTCCACGAGGCGATCATCGCCTCGGTGCTCGTCTCCTTGATGATCCTCTTCTTCCTCGGCAGCTGGCGGGGCGCGGTGCTGGTGATGGCGAGCATCCCCCTGGCCATCCTCTGCGGGCTCATCGGCCTCTTCCTCTTCGGCAACAGCCTCAATCTGATGACCATGGGCGGCCTCGCCCTGGCCATCGGCATGCTGGTGGACGACGCCACGGTGGAGGTGGAGAACATCCACCGCAACCGGCACATGGGCAAGCCGCTCACCGTCGCCATCCTCGACGGCGCGCAGCAGATCGCCGTGCCCGCGCTCGCGGCCACCCTCACCATCTGCGTGGTCTTCTTCCCGGTGGTGCTGCTGGAGGGGCCGGCGCGCTTCCTCTTCACCCCGCTGGCGCTCGGCGTGGTCATCTCCATGCTCGCCTCCTACCTGCTCTCGCGCACGCTGGTGCCCACGCTGGCGCGGATCCTGATGGAGAAGGAGGCGCTCCATCCCGAGGGCAACGGCTTCGGTGCGCGCTTCAACCGCAGGCGCGATGCGGCCTTCGCCCGCTTCCAGGAGGCCTACGCGGCGACGCTCGAGGCGGTGCTGCACCACCGCGGCCTCGTGCTTTGCTGCAGCGCGCTGGTGCTCCTCTGCACCGCCGCGCTGCCCTTCGTGGTGGGCCTCGACTTCTTCCCCCGGGTCGACGCCGGCCAGATGCGCCTGCACTACCGCGCGCCGGTGGGCACGCGGCTGGAGGAGACGGAGCGGCAGGTAGCGCGGCTGGAGCAGCGCATCCAGGACATCGTTCCGCCGGCGGAGCTGGAGACGATCAACTCGAACATCGGCCTGCCCATCTCCTACAACCTGGCCTTCGTGCAGACCGACAACACCGGCTCGCAGGACGCGGACGTGCTGGTGGCGCTCAAGCCCGGGCACGCGCCGACCGAGAAGTACATGGAGCGCATCCGCCGCGAGCTGCCCGACGAGTTTCCCGGCTCGTCGATGTACTTCCAGCCCGCGGACATCGTCTCGCAGGTGCTCAACTTCGGGCTCACCGCGCCCATCGACGTGCAGATCGACGGCCCCGACGTGAACCAGAGCTACGAGGTGGCCCGCACCCTGCTGGCGAAGATCCGCGCCATTCCCGGCGCGAGCGACGTGCGCATTCCCCAGATCCTCGCCTATCCCGCGCTCCGGCTGAACGTGGACCGCGCCCGCGCGGCGCAGATCGGCATCACCGAGCGCGACGTGGCCAACAACCTGCTCGTCTCGCTCAGCTCCTCCTCGCTGGTCGCGCCCTCGTTCTGGATCAACCCGAAGAACAACGTGAACTACTTCGTGGCGGTGCAGACGCCGGTCCGGCAGGTCGATTCGGTCCCCGCGCTCCTCGGCACGCCGCTCGGCCGCGGCACCACCCTGACCTCGTCGTCGGTGCCGGCTTCGCCCTCGCCGGCGGCCTCTGCCGCCCTCGCTCCCGGAGACGTCTCCAACGGCGGCTCCACCTATCTCGGCGCCGTCGCCCGGCTCACGCCCGCGAGCGGCCTGGCGATGATCAACCACGTCTCGGTGCAGCGGGTGGTGGACGTGCAGGCGAGCGCGAGCGGGCGCGACCTGGGCGGCGTCACCCGCGACATCGAGAAGGCCATCTCGTCCCTGGGCCAGCTTCCCAAGGCCACCCGCATCACGGTGCGCGGCCAGAGCGAGAGCATGTTCGCGGCGTTCGGCAGGCTGGGGGTCGGCCTCATCCTCGCCATCGCGCTGGTCTACCTGCTCCTGGTGATCCTCTTCCAGTCCTTCCTCGATCCCTTCATCATCCTGGTGGCGGTCCCCGGCGCGCTGGTGGGCATCCTCTGGATGCTCGCCGCCACCGGCACCACCCTCAACGTCGAGTCGTTCATGGGCGCGATCATGGCGGTGGGGATCGCCACCTCCAATTCCATCCTGCTGGTCAACGCCGCCAACGACGCCCGCGTCCGCGGCAAGGGCGTCCTCGAGGCGGCGGTGGAGGCGGGCAAGACGCGCCTCCGGCCGGTGCTGATGACCGCCCTGGCCATGCTGCTCGGCATGGTGCCGATGGCGCTGGCGCTGGGCGAGGGCGGCGAGCAGAACGCGCCGCTCGGACGCGCCGTCATCGGCGGCCTGATCGTCGCCACCTTCGTCACCCTCTTCGTGGTCCCCGCCGTCTACACCCTCTTGCGGACGGCGCCGCCCAGCGCGCACCAGCTCGACGAGCAGTTCGCGCTGGAGAGCCACGGCGCCTCCGAGGCCTCGCATGCCTGATTCGAATCGGAAGACCCGCCTGGTGGCGGCGAGCAGCATCGCCGCCGTCATCGCCGCCGCCGCAGGAACGGTGGCGCTCTTCGCCCGCGAGCGCAGCGCGCAGGCGCGGCAGTCGGAGCAGCTGCAGAAGGAGCTCGCGCAGGGGCCGGTGGTGCGCGTGGCCCGCGTGTCGCTGGCTCCGGCGGAGCGCATCGTCTCCCTTCCCGCCGAGGTGCGGGCCGAGCAGCACGCGACCCTCTACGCCAAGGTGAGCGGGTACGTGAAGGAAGTGCGCGTGGACAAGGGCGAGCGCGTGCGCAAGGGCCAGGTGCTGGCGGTGCTGGAGTCTCCGGACCTCGACCAGCAAGTGGCGTCCGCGCAGGCGGAGCTGACTTTCAGGAAGCAGCAGCTGGAACGGACGCTGCGGCTGGCGCCCTCCGGGCGCGTGTCGGTGCAGGACCGGGAAGCCGCCGAGGAGGCGGTCAAGTTGGCGAAGGCGGCGCTCGCCCGCGCCGAGGTGCAGCAGGGTTACGAGGTGCTCCGAGCGCCCTTCGACGGAACGGTCACCGCGCGCTACGCCGATCCCGGCGCGCTGCTTCCTGCCGCCACCGGCAGCACCACCGCGGCGCAACCGCTGGTGGACGTGGCCCAGCTCGACCGGCTGCGCCTCGCGCTGCAGCTCGCCCAGGACGATGCGGCGCGGGTGCGTCCCGGCGACGTCGTGCACCTGTCGATCTCTCCGGACCAGCCCGCGTTCGAGGCGCGCGTCTCGCGCATCGCCCAGGCGCTCGATCCGCGCACCCGCACCATGCTCTGCGAGATCGATCTGCCGCATCCTCCCCCCGGCCTCTATCCCGGCGGCTTCGTGCAGACCACCATCGCCCTGCACGGCCAGCCGCGCCCGCTGCTCCCCAGCGAGGCGCTCCTGGGACAGGGCGGCCAGCTCTTCGTCGCGCTGGTGGAGGGGGACAAGGTCCATTTCCAGCGCGTGCGGCTGGGCGTGGACGACGGCTCCACCGTCGAGGTGCTGGACGGGCTGCGCGGCGGTGAGCTGGTGGCTTTGGACCTCGGCGCGGAGGTGCCGGACGGCGCCGCCGTGCGGGTCAAGGAAGAGCCGAAGCGCGAGGGACGGTAGCTACCGGACGCCGGTCCTGTAGGCGTTGCCGCCCATCTCGGTGCCCGGCTTGCTCGCGCCCAGGTTCATGGCGTGGAGCATGTCCTGGGTGCGCTGCCGCAGGAAGTTGCTCTCCACCTGGAAGCGGCAGATGCGGCGCGAGATGTGCGTTCCGGTCTGCATCTCCCTGCCGCAGCTCAGCGTGTCGTCGGGGTAGACGGTCTGGACCGTGCCGACCAGCACCCCTTCCTTCTCCGTGTAGTCCACGACGCGGATGGTCCGCTCCATGTGCTTGTTGGGTCCGGCACAGCCGAGCGCCAACAGCAGCGTGCCCGCAAGAGCTCTCGACATGGGGTCCTCCTCGCCCCGGTGGAAAACGGGGCGCCCGCGGACCAGTCTGCGCGAGAAGGGGAGCGCGCCACCCCCGAAGCAGGTGGACGCGCTCCCATGCTGCGATCGGCGCGAGGCGCCCGGCGAGCGGCCGGCGGGTGCAGCGAATCGCGCGCGCCGCCGTACGATCTCGCCGCGGCGGAGGGCTACTCGACCTCCACCGCCGTCACCAGCCACTTCCCGTCCTTCTCGTCCATGTGCACGGTCGCCTTGCCCGAGTACGCCTCCGAGCCCATGCGCACCTCCAGGCTCTCCAGGGTCACGCCCTTCACCGCCGCGCCATCGCGCAGCGTGGAGAGCTTGTGGAACCGCACCAGCCGCGCGTCCGACTTCTTGCCGGCCAGATCGAGCGCGACGTTCTTGCCTCCCACGGTCAGCGTCACCGCGTCGGCGGCGTTCGCCCTGGCCGCCGCCCAGGCCAGCTCGCCCTCTTCGCCGGGGCGGCTGCTGTGGGTCAGCGCCTTGAGGAAGGTGATCGCGGTATCCACGTAGGCCCGCGACTCGCCCGCCTTCGCAGCGGGGGCCTTCGCCTCGGAGTCGGGCGTCCTCGCGGGCGCCGCCTCCGGCGTGGCTTTCGGCGCCTCGACGATCTTCGCCGCCGGAGCATCCGGCAATGCGGCCTTCGGTTCCTCTGCGCGGGCGGCGGCGGACACGAGTATCAGCATCGCAAGCAGCGTCATGCGGATCATGGGTGTTCCTCCCGGGCGCGGAGTCTACCGCAGCGACTCTCCGGTCCCGATTCGCCTGCGGGCTCCGGCACATACGCCCAGGGAGGCGATCAGCCCCGCTGTCGCCAAAGCCGCTCGCGCAGCGCACACCGCTGATCCAGCGGCACGCTCAGTCGTCGACGCTGACCTCCGACCCTCCGGACGTGGCGACGCGCGAGCTTGCGTGCCCGCGGACGTGCAGCTCGGAGCCGCCGGAGAGGGCTCCCACGATGTGGCCGTCGGCGCGCAGGTCGCCCTGCGATCCGCCGCTCGCCTGCACCGTGACATCCTTCACCGTCAGATCGCGACCGTGCAATTGCGACCCGCCCGAGAGCTGCAGCGCCAGGCTGTCGGCGCTTCCGGAGACGTCCAGGATCGACCCGCCGGAGGCGCTCAGGTTGAGGCGCGAGGCGTCCACACCCCGCACGCGCATGTGGCTTCCGCCGCTCGCCGCCACGCTGGCGTCGCTGCCGCGCGAGAAGCTGGCGCGCACGTCCGAGCCGCCGCTGCCGCTGACGCCTGTCAGGTGCGGCGTCTGGATGGTCGCCTTGACCGTGTGCTCTCCCTGGAACGAGGTGTGCCGCTTGAAGCCGACGTAAAGCTCCTTCCCCTCGACGCGGACGTCGACGAACGGCATCACCTCGTCGTCTGCATCGATCCGCACCGACGTGTCGTGTCCCACCTCGACCGTCGCGTGGATGCCGGCGGCGATGTGGACCGAGGAGAAGTCTTCCGTCTTCGCCTCCTGCGTACGAGCCAGGGCAGGGACGGAAAGGAGCGAAATTCCGAGCAAGAACGCGAATCGCATGGCCATGGACGCCTCCCGCGCCAACCGGAAGTGACCCTCGGCGCGCGCCGGTTTCAATTTCGGACGCCGCTTTGCGCTCCGGCGCCGTTTCGGGCGAGACTGCGGCGGGAAAGGGGGACCGTCATGCTGAAGAAGATCGGCCTTGGAATCGTCGCCCTGATCGCCATCTTCGCAATCGTCGTGGCCTCACGGCCCTCGCACTACAAGGTGGCGCGCTCGACCCTCGTGCTTGCGCCGTCCTCGGCGGTGTACGCCCGCGTGGCCGACTTCCACGGCTGGGACAAGTGGTCTCCCTGGGAAAAGCTCGACCCCGGCATGCAGAAGGTCTTTTCCGGGGCCGACGGCGCGCCCGGCGCGGCCTATGCCTGGAAGGGCAACGACAAGGTCGGCGAGGGCCGCATGACGCTTCTCGAGGCGCGCCCGGCGGAGGCGCTGGACATCCGGCTCGAGTTCGTGAAGCCCTTCGCTTCCGTCTGCGCCACCGGCTTCCGTTTCGCCCCGCAGGGCAGCGGCACCCAGGTCACCTGGACCATGGAGGGCGACAACGACTTCCTCGGCAAGGCCTTCTCGCTCTTCCTCGACATGGACAAGATGATCGGCGGCGACTTCGAGCGCGGCCTCGGCTCGCTCAAGGCGCTGGCGGAAGCCGACCGGCCGGCGGCCGCCTCGCGCTGACGGAGCTCGATGGCTCTCGCCTTCATCTCGCATCCGGATTGCCTGCTCCACGAGATGACGCCGGGCCATCCGGAGCGTCCGGAGCGGCTCGCGGCCATCGACGACCGGCTGATCGCCTCGCGCCTGGACGCGGTGATCCAGCGGCACGACGCGCCGCTCGCCACCCGCGAGCAGCTCTTGCGCGTGCACGACGCGGCCTACGTCGACGCGATCGAGCGCCTTTCGCCGTCGCGGGGAATCGTCGAGCTGGACCCGGACACGGCGATGAACCCGCATTCGCTCCGCGCCGCGCTGCGGGCGGCCGGCGCGGGCATCCTCGCAACCGATCTGGTCATGGCGGGAAAGGCGGAGGCCGCGTTCTGCGCGGTGCGGCCGCCGGGCCATCATGCCGAGCGCGCCCGCGCCATGGGCTTCTGCTTCTTCAACACCGTCGCCGTCGCCGCCGCCCACGCGCTGGAGGCCCACGGGCTTTCGCGCGTGGCCATCGTGGACTTCGACGTGCATCACGGCAACGGCACCGAGGACATCTTCCGCGACGACGAGCGCGCCATGATGGTCTCCATCTTCGAGCACCCCTTCTATCCGGGGAGCGGCATCGAGGGGCGCTCGGAGCGCATGGTCAACGTGCCGCTCGCAGCCGGCGCCGGGAGCCGGGAGTTCCGCGACGCGGTGACCGGAGAATGGCTGCCGGCGCTGGAGCGCTTCCAGCCGCAGATGATCTTCGTCTCCGCCGGGTTCGACGCGCACCGCGACGACGGCATGGCCTTCCTCCGCCTGGTGGAGGCGGACTACTCCTGGGTGACGCAGAAGGTCCACTCGCTGGCGGCGCAGACCGCGGGCGGGCGCATCGTCTCGTTCCTCGAGGGCGGCTACGAGCTGGACGTGCTCGGCCGCTGCGCCGTCGCGCATCTCGAGGCGCTGCTCGCCTGGTGACTAGAGCACCTTCACCGCCTCGGTCTCGCCGTGGAAGGTGAAGCCGAGGTGCTCGCACACCCGCCGCATCGGCACGTTGCCGGGCAGGATGTAGGCGACGATCCGCTCCAGCTTCCAGTCGCGGCCCACGTCGAAGAGCCGCGAGAGCAGCGCGCGGCCGAGGCCCTGCCCCTGCAGCGTGTCGCTCACCAGCAGCGCGAATTCGCCGTCGTTGGTCCCCACGAGGCGGGTCAGCCGCGCCACCGCCACCAGCTTGCCGGACAGCTCGGCGATCAGCGCCATCTCCCGGTCGTAGTCGATGAAGCAGAGCCGGGCGAGCCGCTCGTGGGCCACGCGCAGGTCCAGCTTGAGCGTGCCGGCGTAGCGGTAATAGACGCTCTCGTCGGAGAGGGTCTTGTGGAACTCCACCATCTTCGGCTCGTCCTCGGGCCGGATGGGGCGGATGATCACTTCGGCGCCGTTCTTCATCCGCGCCTTTCCCATGAAGCGGAGCGGATAGGGGGCGACGGCCAGCGGGGCAGGCTTCTCCCCCGGGGCGTGCAAGACGACGCGCGCGTCCAGCGCGAAGAGCCCGTCCGGAGTGGCGAGCAGCGGATTGATGTCGATCTCGCGGATGACGCGCTGCTCGGCCACCAGCTGGCTGAAGCGGACGAGGAGCTTCTCCAGGGCTTCCAGATCCACCGGCTTGCGCCCGCGCACGCCGCGAAGCACCGCGTAGATCTTGGTCTGCTCCATCATCCGCCGCGCCAGCGTGGTGTTGAGCGGCGGCAGCGCCAATGAACGGTCCTTGATCACTTCCACCAGGACGCCGCCCGCGCCGAAGAGCAGCACCGGCCCGAACTGCGGGTCGATGCTGCTGCCCACGATCAGCTCGTAGCCGGCGGGCGCCATCCGCTGCACGGTGACGCCCTCGAAGTCCTGCGCCGCCACGCGGCCCTTGATGGAGGCGAAGGCCTCGCGCACCGCCGCCGCGGAGCGCAGGTCGAGGACCACCCCGCCCACGTCGCTCTTGTGCGTGACCGTGCGCGAGTGGAGCTTGACCACCACCGGGTACTCGATCCGCTCCGCTTCCGCCACGGCCTCCTCGGCGGTCTCGGCGAGGCGCGTCTCCACGCTGGAGATGCCGTAGGCCGCGAGCACGTGCTTCGACTCCAGCTCGGTGAGCAGCGAGCGGCCCTGGCGCTGCGCCCGCGAGAGGATCTCGCCTGCCACCCCGTGAGCGCCCGCCGCGTCGTCGAGCAGCGTGGGCGTCTCGTAGAGGCCGCGCAGGTTGTAGGTGTACTTCCACATGTAGTTGAAGATCCGCACCGCCGTGTCGGGGAAGCGGAAGCTGGGAATGCCCGCGTCGGAGAGCACCTGCCGGCCCGCCGCCACCTCGAGGCCGCCCATCCAGCTCGCCAGCACCGGCTTGTCGGGGCGGCGGTGCGCGTAGGGCTTGAGCCGGTCGGCGGTGAGGGTGGGCTCGGTCATGTCCTGCGGCGTGAGGATGACGAGCAGGCCGTCGCTGTCCTTCTCGTCGCCGGCGATCTCCAGCGTCTTCGCGTACCGCTCGGGGTCGGCGTCCCCGAGCACGTCGATGGGGTTGGCGTGGCTCCACTGGGCGGGGAGGATGGCGTTCAGCTTCTCCATCGCCGGCGGCGACAGCGGCGCCAGCTCTCCGCCTCCGATGATCAGCGCGTCGGTCGCCAGCACGGCGGGCCCGCCTGCGTTGGTGACGATGCCCAGCCTGCGGCCGCGCGGGCGGGGCTGCTTGGCCAGGGCGTCCGCGATGTAGAAGAGGTCGGCGATGGAGTCCACCCGCAGAACGCCGCTGCGCCGGAAGGCGGCGGTGAGCACCTCGTCGCTGCCGGCCAGGGTCCCGGTGTGCGAGGCGGCCGCCTGCGCCGCCTGGGTGGTGCGGCCGCCCTTGAGCACGATGATGGGCTTGCGCAGCGCGACCTCGCGCGCGGAGGAGAGGAAGGAGCGCGCGTCGCCGATCGACTCCATGTAGATGAGGATGCTGCGCGTGCGCCCGTCGCTGTCGAGGTAGTCGATCAGGTCGCCCCACCCGACGTCCAGCATCGATCCCAGCGAGACGAAGGCGGAGAAGCCCACGTTCTCCTGGAGGCTCCAGTCGAGGATGGCGGTCTGCAGCGCGCCGCTCTGGCTGAGGAAGGCGACGTTTCCCTGCCGGGCCATGGCGCCGGCGAAGGTGGCGTTGAGGCCGGAGAGGGGACTCATCACCCCGAGGCAGTTGGGCCCGATCAGGCGCATGCGCGATTCGCGGGCGATGGCGAGGATCTCCTGCTCCAGCCGCACGCCTTCGGCGCCGATCTCCTTGAACCCCGCCGAGATGACCACCGCAGCGCGGATGCCCGCCGCGGCGCACTCGCGGATCACCCCCGGCACCGTCGGAGCGGGAGTCACCACCACCGCCAGGTCCACCGGCTCGGGCACGGCGGCCACGTCGGCGTAGCACTTGATCCCGAGCACGCTCGCGCGCTTCGAGTTCACCGGATAGACGGTGCCGCCGAACGGGTTGGTGACCAGGTTCCACAGCACCGTCCTGCCGACGCTGCCCTCGCGCTCGGTGGCGCCGATCACCGCCACGCCGCGGGGCGCGAAGAAGCTGTGCAGCGGATGGCGCGTCTCCGCCGAGAGGAGGCTGGACGACGCGTCGCCTTTGGGCTCCCGGTTCTGGTGCGTCACGGCCGGACGGTAGCGGCCGGCGGCCACGACCGCAATGAAAGCGCGTGCGCCTGTCTACTTGCTGCCCAGTTGCCGGAGCGGGGGGCATTCCGGATCGCGCGCGCAGTCGTACTTTTCGGCGTCGACGAACTGGCTTGCGTGCACGTGGAAGCGCGCCAATTGCGCGACCACGTCGCCGTGCGCATCGAAGTCGCAGGGACCGGAAGCGCCCTGGTAGTTGACCGCACGCCCTGCGTCGATGAGGCGGACGGCGTGCGCAAATCCGGCCACCCCCGCTTCCACCGGCTCGCCGGCCGGGTCGTTGATGGCCCGCATCGAGTCCCGGATCATCGCCCCGGTCACCTGGCTCGCGTCGGCGAGCTGGTTCCGCTTCCGGGCATGGACGGTGGCGAGCATCAGCGACATCGCTGCGTCGTACGCCGCGGCATCGCGGAAGGCCGGCGGCTGCCCGGTGAGCGACCGCAGGTCCTCGCTGAAGGTGCGCGCGGAGGCGCCCTCGCCGACGACCGCCTGCGAAGTGCCTTCCTGGCCTTCCACCGCCGCTGCGAGCACCTCGAGCACCCGGGTCGCGCGAAAGTTGTGCGTGTGCACCAGCCGCACCCCGGAGCCCGCGTCCAGCCACGCGCGGGTGAAGTTGATCTCGAACTTGGGGAAGGAGATGACCACCACCGCGTCGGGCATGCCGTCCGGCTTGCCGGTGGTCTCGTTGCGCCTGTCGGTGAGCCGGGCCACGTCCGCCGCCCAGTGGTACTCGGCAGGCACCGCCTTGACGTCGTGGAAGATCTGCTCCACCGACGCGCCGGGCGAGAGCCGCCGCACGTCGGCGGCCAGCGAGTCCGAGAACCCGTGGCCGTAGGGGTCGTCGCTGGCGTAGATGCCCAGCTTGAAGTGCCCGTCGCCGTTCGCGTCTCCCTTCGCGGGTCCGGAGGCGAGCAGGTGCGCGAGCACGCGCGCCTGGTAGGCGTCGCTCAGGGTGGTGCGGAAGTTCCAGCCGGCGGAGTTGCGCAATGCCGCCTGCTTCACCGGATCCGGATCGGCGGCGGCGGGGTCGTCGATGGCGGGCGAGGTGCAGGCCATGCACACCACCGGCACGGAGAGGTCGTGGGCGGCGTCGCCGTCGTAGGCGAGCGAGACGATGGCGATGTCGTCCTGGCTGGAGTCGGTGATGATGGCCTTCGCTCCGTCCTTGCGCACGACCTGCAGCGCGCCGTCGCGCGCCATGGCGGGAGCGTTGCCGGAGTTCGCCTCCGCCAGCGCGAACCGCAGCTCGCCGCGGCCTTCCTGTTTCAGGGCCTGGTTGGCGGTGCCCACCGCGAGGCGGATGGAATCGGTCCAGCTCGGCGTCGCGATCGAGCCGGTGCGGTCGATGACCTGGCCCAGGACCACCGTCGCGGTCTTCGGGGCGGGCTTCGCGCATGCGCCGCACGCGATCAACGCGGCAGCGGCGAACCGGACGGTGCTCATCGGATTCCCCTTCCCGGCCTTCGTCCCTAGGGCATCGTGGCGGCGACGGCAGCGCGAGGCGGACGACCGTCGTCGGGCATCACCAGCAGCGCGCCGGCGGACACCACCATCAGGACGAGTCCGAGGACCAGCCCGAGCGAGCTCCGCAGCCGGACCTCGCGATCGTGGGCGGGTTGCCAACCTTGTCCGTGCCTGTCGAATCTCATCGTGAGCCCCCGTGTACGCGCAGACACAGGGCTACAGGCGAGAGCGGGTAGGCGCGCAAGGGGCCGGGCGGGGCGGCTCTAAGGGACTCTCGCGCGGTGTGGTCCTGGCGCCGCGCCTTGCACCACCCCGGCCACGAGCCGCGGGCGGAAAAGATCCGCGGAGGCGGAGGCACGGAGCCCGACGGCTCCGCCGGCGGGCGGGCAGAGCCGCGCAGCGGCGGAGCATTGGTGGAGCCCGACGGCTCCGCCGGAGGGCGGGCGGAGCCGCGCAGCGGCGGAGCATTGGTGAAGGAGACGCCTCCCCCGTGCCCCGCGAATGGATGTCCTAGCGCATCACCGTCTCGGGATGCGGCTGGACCTTTTCCGGCGCCGCCGCCTTGTCGTTTGCCGGCGCAGGCTCACAGGCCGGCTTCTTGCCCGCCACGCGGTGGGGCGTGCCGGCGCGCCTTGCGCAAGGCGCTGCAGGCGCGACGGGAGCGGCCACGTTGGCCGGCGCCATCGCGGTGCCCGGCGCAATCACCAGCGGCGCTCCTTGCCCCGGCTGCTGCGCGCTGCGCAGATCGCTCTCGGTCTTGGCGGTGCCGGTGCTGGTCGCGGTCGCGGTCGCGTTCGGAGCCGGCTTCTTCGCCGCCTCGCCCAGCGCCGTGACCATCTTGTCGCCGCTCTGCTGCAGGTATTCGCGGTCCTTGTCCGTCACCGCCTTGAGCGCGTCGCGGTCCTGGTTCAAATCGGCGAGCCTCGACTTGAGCGCGCCGTTTTCCGCCTCCAGCCCCAGCGCCGCCGACGCCTGGCCCATGCACGTCTTGGCGATCGACTCGTCCGACTCCAGCGGCGGAATGGGCTCGTTGCGCGACCACGACGCGATCGCGCGGTTCTGCCAGCGGTAGTCCGCCTGCGCGATGCACTCCTGCACCAGGCGCGCCAGCCGATCCTGCGCCCAGTCCGGCGGAGGCTTGGCGCAGAATCCCAGCTCTTCGCTCGTGCCGCCCAGCGTCCGCGACGTCTGCTTCACCCAGCACCCGTCGCGCTGGACCATCTTCACCGACGTGCAGGCCAGAAGCGCTCCCGCCGCCGCGACAGCGAGAAAAACCTGCTTCTTTCCCCGTAGTTCGACCGTCCCGCCCATGCGTCCCCCCTTCCGTCCTCGTCCCGACGATGTAGACGGATGTGCGCAGATTCATGCGTATTTTTCTGGCGCTGTCGCTCAGTGGACAGTCCGACGAAATACGCGCGTCGCCCGCCTCGTATCGGCCTCGTGCTGCTCGACCGCGGCAGGGCCGCCCTTCTCGCGCTCACCGTCGGGTCGGCGCTCGCGGTCCGCGCGGAGGAGCCGCCGCCCCCGCCGGATGCGGAGGCCGCGCAGGAGCAGCCCTGGAGCCTGGACCTCACCGTCCACGACTTCGGCATCGGCATCGGCAATTCGAGACGGGTGAACGGGCTCCGGATCGACTTCCGCGACCTGGCGCCCTTCAGCGTGCGGGGCGTCAACCTCACCGCGTGGACACCGGCGAAGCCGGCCGCCGGACATGTGGACGGCCTCGCTCTCGGCCTTCCCCTCACTGGCGCCGCCACCATCCGCGGCGCCGGACTGGGTTTCGGCATCGGCGCGACGGAGGAATTCGACGGCGTGGGCGTCGGCATCGTCGGCCTCGGATCCGGCGGGCCGCTCCGCGGGATCTTCGCCGGCGGCCTGGGGATCGGAACGGGCGGGGACATCGACGGCATCGCCGCGGGCGGGCTCGGCGCAGGCTGCGGCGGCAACGTCCGCGGCGTCGTCCTCGGCGGCCTCGGCGCGGGCTGCGGGGGCGACCTCACCGGCCTCGCGGTCGGCGGTCTGGGCGCCGGAATCGGCGGGAAGGCCCGCGGTCTGCTGGTCGGCGGGCTCGGCGCAGGCGCGGGCGACGGCGTGGACGGCATCCTCGCGGCGCTGCTCGGCGCCGGGTCGGGCGGCGACATCCGCGGCATCGCGCTCGCGGGGCTGGGCGTCGGCGCCGGCGGCAACATCCGCGGGCTGGCCATCGGCGGATTGGGCGTCGGGGCGGGCGGAACCCTCCAGGGTCTCGCCGTGGGCGGCGCAGGCGTAGGGTTCGGCCGCGGCATCGAAGGCCTCGCGGTGGCGGGGCTCGCCGCGGGCGCTCCGCGGGTGCGGGGGGCACTCGCCGCGCTGGTCGCGGGCAGCGAGGACGTGGAGGGCGTCGTGGTGGCGCCCGCCTGGTTCGACCTTGCCCCGCAGGGCAGCATCACCGGCGTCTCGCTGAGCGCCTTCAACCGCATCCGCGGCGAGCAGCACGGCCTCGCCATCGGAATCCTCAACTACACGCCGAGCCTCCACGGCGTGCAGATCGGGCTGATCAACTGGGCGGGCAACAACCCGGCGGGGCTCAGGCTCCTGCCGCTGGTGAACGCGCATCTCGACTGACCTGGAGCGGGCTCACGCTCCGGCCGCTCTGCCCGCTACCCTGGCCCGCGCAGTTGCTCGATGAGGAAGGAGAGGCCGAGGGCGCGCTTGGGGTGGTCCCGCAGAGCGTCCACCGCGGCGCGCAGGCAGGCGAGGGTCTTCGCACCGAGGGCGCGCTCGATGTCGTGCAGATGCCGCTCCTGCGCCCGCTGCTCGCGGACGCGCCGCCGCCAGGCGGGATCCCAGAGATCGTCCAGGTGGGTCAGCCACTCGCTCTCGGCGACCAGCGCCCATTCGCCGGCGTCGAACCAGATGCCGCCGCAGACGGGGCAGCGATCGAGGTGGAAGGGCGGCTGCCCGTCCACCTGCGCGCGCACGAGCAGGCCGCGGCACTGCGGGCAGAAGCCGGGAATCCTGTCCGCCTCCGGGGCGGCGTTCTCCACTTCCGGCGGCGGCGGCGAGAGCTGCTGCGCCAGCGCTCCATGGGGCAGCCAGACGCCGCGGCAGTGCGTACAGCGCGAGGTCGGCACCTGCTCGGCGGCGGCCGAAGGCGCATCGGCCAGCGGAGCGAGGGTGGCGGTCTTGCACTTGGGACAGGGTCGCATTGCACCGACCGTCGCCCGCGGCGCCGATGGGATTCAAGGACCCGGTGTGGTGCCCCGGAGCACCTGCACCCCGGCCGCCCGCAGTTCCTGCACGGCGCGATCCACGTCTCCAGGCTGCAACTCCACGCCCCGGGTACCGTCGAGGTGGATGAAGGTGCGGAACCCGAGCTCGAGCGCATCGAGGGCGGTGAACTTCACGCAATAGTCGGTGGCGAGGCCGATCACGTGGACCTCGCTCGCGCCGCGGCCGCGCAGGTAGTCGGCGAGCCCGGTGGACTTGCGGTGGCCGTTGTCGAAGAAGCCGCTGTAACTGTCGATGCGCGGGTCGGTGCCCTTGCGGAAGATGGCCTCCACCCGGTTCATGTCCAGGCCCCCCGCGAACGCCGCCCCGTGCGTTCCCTGCACGCAGTGGTCGGGCCAGAGCACCTGGGGAAGGCCGGCCAGCTCGGCCAGCTCGCCCGGGCTGCGGCCCGGGTGCAGGGAGGCGAAGCTCCCGTGATCGCGCGGGTGCCAGTCCTGCGTGGCCACCACCAGCGCGAACTCCTGCTGCGCGCGGTTGGCGAGCGGCACCACTTCGTCGCCGCGCGGGACCGCGAGCGCGCCGCCCGGCAGGAAGTCGTTCTGGATGTCCACCAGGATCAGCGCCCGCATGCGGTGTCCTTCAGAGCCGGCCGACCAGCCGGCCCAGGCGGTGCGTGGCCTCCTCCAGGCTCTCCAGCGAGGCGGCGTACGAGAGTCGCAGGTGACCGGTGCCGCCCTCGCCGAAGCCCTGACCGTCGAGCAGCGCGACGCCCTCTTCGGCGAGGAGGCGGTCGGCCAGTTCCGCCGAGGAGATGGGCAGCGCGCGCACGTCGGGGAAGGCGTAGAAGGCGCCGTCGGGAAGATGGCAGCGCAGGCCGGGGATGCGCCGCAGGCCGGCGACGACCGCGTCTCGCCTGCGGCGGAACTCCGCCGACATGGCGGAGACCACGTCCTGGGGCCCGCGCAGCGCGGCGATGCCGGCCTCCTGGACGAACGAGGCGGTGCAGGTGTTGGAGTTGATCATCAGGCGCACCGCGTGCCCTGCCAGCGCCTCGGGAAAGAGGCCCCAGCCGAGCCGCCAGCCGGTCATCGCGTACGCCTTGGAGAAGCCGTCCACCACGATGGTCCGCTCGGCCATGCCGGGCAGCGCGGCGATCGATCCCGGCGCGCGTCCGAAGCTGATGCGCCGGTAGATCTCGTCGCTCATCGCCCAGAGGTCATGGCGCCGGCACAGCCCGGCGATGCGGGCGAGATCCTCGTCGGGGACTGCGGCGCCGGTGGGATTGGAGGGCGAGTTGAACACCAGCATCCGCGTCCGCGGGGTGATGGCGCGCTCGAGCAGGTCCACGTCCAGCGCGCGGCCCTCCGACAGGCGCGGCGGCACCGGGACCGGGACGCCGCCGCAGAAGCGCACCATCGACGCGTAGATGGGAAAGCCGGGGTCCGGGATCAGCACCTCGTCTCCGGGCGAGACGCAGGCGAGAAAGCCGTAGAAGAGGACGGGCTTCGCCCCGGGCGCGACCAGCACGCGATCGACGCTTGCCTCCACGCCGCGCGTCTCGCGCAGCTCGTCGCAGATGGCCTCGCGCAGCGCCGGCGAGCCCGGAGCGGGGCCGTAGCGCGTCTTTCCCTCGCGCAGCGCGCGAATGCCCGCCTCGACGATGTGCCCCGGCGTGGGGAAGTCGGGTTCGCCGACCTCGAGGTGGATGACCGCGCGCCCGCGTGCCTCCAGCGCGCGCGCCTTGAGCAGCACGTCGAGCGCGCTCTCGGTGCCGAGCGAAAACACGCGGGTCGCGATCCGCGGCATCGCTCCAGTCTACCGCTACTTCGACGGCGGATTGTGCTCTGCGGCCGGAACCACGGTGGGGCTGCCCGCGGCCGGGGGCGCCGGGGGCACAAGCACGGGAAGCTTGGACTGGCCCGTCCCCGCGGCGGTGGCGCTGACGTCGGACGGCGCGCCCGGCAGGCACTTGCTCTCCGCGTAGGTCGACTCGCAATGCTCGTCCGCGGCGCAGAGGCCACGGCACGGCAGCACTTCGCACATGCCCGTCCTGGGGTTGCACGAGGTGCCGTTGGTGCAGAGCGCATAGCACCCGCCCGAGGCGCGGTTCGCCGCGGAGGCCGCGAGCGCCGCGCCGGTGGTGACGCTCGCGCCGGCAAGCGTGCTGGCGCAGCCGGCGAGGAGAACCGCTGCCGCGATCAGGGTCTTCATGGCCCCATCATAACGCTTGCGGGCTGGGGAGAGCGGTCCCCCGCTGCCGCGCCATTGCCCGGCCGGCCAATCGATTGCGGCCAATTGACGCGCGCAACCTTTGCGTTGCGGCCGCCGCCGGCTTACACAGTTGCGTGGGGCTCGGGAGATTGCCAATGCGAACCGGCACCGTGCTGGTGGTCGACGACGAAGAGGCCGTGCGCGCGGCGTTGCAGCACGCGCTCGTCCAGCAGGGGTACACGGTGGTGACCGCCGCCAACGCCGAGGAGGCGCTCAAGCTTCTGCACGACGTCCCGGCGCAGGTCATCATCAGCGATCATCACATGGGCCCCGACGGGCTCTCCGGCGTGGATCTCCTCAAGGTGGTGCGCGTGCGCCATCCCCGCGTGGTCCGCATCCTGCTCACCGGCGATCAGGATCCCGAGCTGCCGGTGCGCTCCATCAACGAGAGCGAGGTCTACCGCTTCATCCGCAAGCCATGGAACAACTCCGACCTGCGCACCATCGTCTCCTTCGCGTTCGAGGTCGCCGCGCTCGAGCAGGAGAAGCAGGATCTCGTCACCCGCATGCGCGTCGCGCTCTCGCCGAAGGAGGATCCCGCGGGGGTCGAGGCGGAACTGCTTCGCCTCGCGGAAGACGAGGCCGGCGAAGAATAGGCGGCACGAATAACCCCCCGGCGGGTCCTGTTTCGAAGAGGACAACCCCGACCGAGGAGCCCGCTCGTGCACCTTTGCCCACATCTCCAGACTCCGGCGCTGCGCATCGTTGCGGTCCTGGCAGCGATCTCGACCGTCTGCTGCGGCGGCTCGAACGGTTCGGCGGGCCCGTCGGCGGCCAGCCTGCCGGGCGCTCCTGCGCAGCCGCCCGCCGCGGGGACGCCGCCCGCCGATGCTCCTCCGGCTCCGCCTGCGTCGTCCACGCCCGCGCTGAGCGGCATCTCCACCGGCTCGGTGCTCGCCGGCCCGGTGGCGCTGAACGCGACGGTGCCGGCCGGCACCGCGAGCGCGGAGTTCCAGCTCGACGGCGCCCCCATCGCCACGGTGGCGGCCGCTCCCTTCATCGCCAGCTGGGACAGCTTCTCCGTGGCCAATGGCACGCACGCGCTGGCGGTTCGCGCAACCGACGCGTCCGGCGCGGTCACCGCTTCCGATCCCGTGCAGGTCACGGTGAGCAACCACATCAAGAACGTCTTCGTGATCGTGTTCGAGAACCACGACTGGTCCTCGATCAAGGGCAGCTCCGCGGCCCCCTACATCAACGGCACGCTCCTCGTTCAGGGCGCGCACGCCGACAACTACATGAACGTCCCCAATCTGCATCCCAGCCTGCCCAACTACATCTGGCTGGAGTCGGGAAGCACGCAGGGCGTGACCAACGACGACGTTCCCGCGAACCACCGCCTCACCAGCACGCAGCACCTGGTCACCCTGCTGCAGAACGCGGGCGTCACCTGGAAGTCGTACCAGGAGGACATCCCCGGCACCGACTGCCCGCTCGGGCTCGTGAACAACTACGCTCCCAAGCACAACCCGATGGTCTACTTCACCGACGTGAACGGCGGGGTCGATCCGGCCTCTGCCAACTGCATCTCCCACGTGCGCCCCTACGCCGAGCTGCAGACCGATCTGGAGGCGAACACCGTGGCCGCCTACAACTTCATCACGCCGAACCTGTGCAACGACATGCACGACTGCTCGGTGGCGACCGGCGACGCGTGGCTCGCGCGGGAAGTGCCGAAGATCCTCGCTTCCAAGGCCTACAAGGAGGGCGGCGCGCTCTTCATCACCTTCGACGAGAGCGCCGGCAGCAACGTGCCCATCGGGTTCATGGTCATGTCGCCTCTGGCGAAGCCGGGATACGCGGGCCAGGTGGCCTACTCGCACAGCTCCACGCTGCGCAGCGTGCAGGAGATCTTCGGCGTCGCGCCCTTCCTCGGCGACGCGGCCAACGCGAACGACCTGAGCGACCTGTTCAAGAGCTTCCCGTAGCGCACTGACGGAACCAGGGCGGCTCGATCATCGGCAGGTTGCCCGATGGTGCGAGCCGCCTCGCGCAGAAAAGATCCCCGCATCCGAACGGACGACCGCGCCAGCGGCCCGCCCGCCAACCCGGATCAGGGGATCAAAATGACCTTCGGCGTTCGTCAGATGCTCGCTCTCTGTGTGGCCCTCGTCGCTGGTTGTGGCGGCGACCCCGGCACCTCCGTCACCAAACCTCCAGGCGCCGAGAGCGCTCCTGGCGCGGACACGCCCGCCGGCGCGAACCCTCCTCCGGCTCCGCCCAAGCCTGCGGGCTCGATGCACTTCTCGGGCACCGTGAGGTCCCAGCGTGGCATCCAATGGGTTCCCGACACGATCTACCGCGCGGAGGTGAAGGCGACGATCGATCGCAACCACGACGGGTCCATTTCCGAGGACGAAACCTACCGCGCGTTCACCGATGCGGATGGAGGTTATTCGCTGGATGTGCCGGTCGATCCGGGTGACCTCGTGGTGTTGCGCTTTTGGGACTTGAACAACACCCCGGTGCTACGAACGGTCAAGGCGGCGCCCAAGGGCAACATGGTCCTCAACGCCAGGCTCGGAGCGCTTGGCTACGTGCAGGAGCCCGAATGCCTCGGGACGGTTTGCCCTCTCAACGACGGCAGTTTCGCCTTGAACGGACTGCCGCCGGAAACGCGTATCGTCGGCCTCGTCTTCAATCCGATCAAGGAAAGCTACGCGCTGCCCGACAACTCCCGCGACTCGGCCGGCAACTTCCTCGAGTCCGCCGTCTTCGCTGCGTTCACGATCGAGGACGATATGGGCTTTCCCGTCGACAAGTTTGCTGTGCCAGCGGAGATGCGCCTGCTCATTCCGAGGGACACGTGGGGCATCATGAGAGACGTCGCCGGCGGCAACGACCGCATCGACGTGCCGCTCTACTGGTTCGACGAGGTGAAGGCCTGGTGGGTGCGCGATCCCAATCCGGCACACCTGGAAGATGGCGACGGTCACGTGATCGCGCCATCGTCGCTCGCCGCCATCCGAGACGGCAGCTTCAGCGGAGTGGTCTACGCCGTCGGGAACGTCAACCACTTCTCCACCTGGAGCGTGGCCTGGCCGATCCCGAGCTCCGGCTGCGTATCCGGACGCGTGCTCGACGAAACCGGCAAGCCCGCGGAAGGAGCGGTGGTGACTCTCCAGGGCGTCTCGTACACAGGCGCCTCGACGATGGAGGTTCTCGGACCCGATGGCCGCTTCTGCCTGGAAGCGAGGCGGTCGGAGGCGCCCGGAGAGGATCTCGACGGCAACGGCAAGTCCGGCGAGAAGACCACGGTCTTGATTCGGGTCGCTACGGGGGAAGATCTGCACGAGCTCGGAGCGTTCGAGATGCCGATCGCTGCGGGCGCCTGCGGCGGCGCTGGTTGCGGCGACGTGGGCGATCTCAGGCTGACGCAGACGACGCTGCTCAAGACCGACTGGTGCACCATCAACGGGACGGTGACGTTTCCCGAGGGTGACCCTGAGGCCGGCTCGGCCGCGCTTTCTGACGACAACGTCCGGCCGGACGTCTTGGCCTCGATGTGCAAGACAGGTCTCGACTGGAGTTGCACGACGGATTTCGTTGATTTCAAGACCGGCTTCTTCAGCGTCACTGCGCCCGTCGTCGGAGAGCTGAAATTCACCGCGGACCTCACGCGCGAGCTCGAACCGGGCGCCGATGAAACCGGCATTGCCGCGCGCAACTTCACCTCATGCCCGACGGAGCCGCTCGCGCTGACGGCCGTCCCCCACCACATCTCGCTGGACTTCGCCATCGCCGTCGACGGCAATGCGATCTCGTGGACGCCCGCGCGCTACGGGATCACGCTGGTGACGGTGCGATCGGGTGCGGATATGAAGTGGCAGATCTATTCGAAGAATGGGGCGGTGATGCACACGCCGGTGACCTATGGCGTGCTCCCCCCGGGCGCGATTCAGATCTATCCGCCGGTCGGATCGCCTGCGCCGCTCGCGACGGGGAGCACCGTCGAAATCGAGAGCACAGGGCCCACCATCGACGGAGTGCCGTACTTTGGCAACGGGTTGAAGACGTTGTAGCGGTACGCTGCGGCTACAACGATATCTCGAACAGGCGCTCGAGGGTGTCGCGCTCGAGCGCCAGGTCCTCTTCCCAGCGCGGCTGCGAGGAGAGGCGGGAGATCTCGAAGTCGATCCAGTAGAGCCGGCCGGTGGTGGCGCCGCGGATGAAGTTGCCCAGCTTGATGTCCAGCGGCGCCACGCCTCGCGCGTTGATCTCGCGCGCCATCTGCGCGATCTCGCTGCGGAAGTCGCCCACGCCGGCGCGGTCGAGCAGCGCCACCTCGCGGCGCTCCAGATCCTCCGCCGACATGTGCATCTCGGCGGCCTTGAGGTCGGCGTCGTGGACCGCGGCGCCGCTCTTCGCTGCGAGCGCGCGCAGGTTGTCGCCGGCCACGTAGTCGACGTAGAGCGCGCCATCGGCGAAGTCGATGCGCCGCAGCCGGGGAACGAAGGGCAAGTCCTGCAACCGGAGCAGCGCCGCCGCTTCGCTGTAGAGGTACATGCCGAGCGACGCCCAGACGCAGCGCTGGAGGCGCTGGCGCCAGGGGATGCGCTGGGTGCCCCACCTTCGCGCGCCGAGACGCATGCCGCGGTAGCGCTTGCGGATGCAGACCATTCCATCCACCAGCGCGATGTCGACGAGGTTCTGCTGCCGGGGCGTGCGGCGGGCACGCCGATCGAAGAAGGGCGCGTCCAGCGGGCTGGTGGCGAAGGCGAAGCCGTCCTGGTCCACCTCGGCGAGGATGCGGTCCTCGAGGCAGCCCGCGGCGACCGAGGGGACCGCCGCGGGCGACAGGGCGTCATCGACCGGGCGCGCAACCGGCAACTCGCCATATGGCGACTGCACCGCGGCGAGGACCTCGCTGCGGGCGCGGATGAGGTTGACCGTTCCCTCCCCGGCGAGGCGGCGGACCCATTCGTCCATCGGACTGGATGGGCGCGGGCAAAGCGCCGTTTCCACGGGGGAACGCTGGCCGGTGTAGGAGAGGAGTTCCAAGGGTGCGGGTTTCGGGGCCATCTGGAATACAGGTAGGTCTCGCCTGCTCGATCCGCAAACGTCCAGTCGGCGACAGCGCGGACCGCAGGCCGGGGGAGCCGGCGATCGGCCCGAATCGCGGGAAATACTTTTCTCAACGATCCGTACATCGAGCGGCAGATTTCCGCTGCCGTACGAGGAGGTTGCAATGAAATTCGTTCTCGGAATCGTTCTCGCCGTCGCAGCAGGGTGCGCCACCACCTCGACCCCCTCGTCTTCCGGCTCCGGCCAGAAGCTCGATGCGCAGGCTTGCTCGCCGCTGGTTCCCGCGGTCGCGAAGCAGGGCGCCGACGTGTATGCGACGCCGGACTCCAACGCCGCGCCCATCGCCACCATCAAGCCCGACACGCAGGTCTGCGCGAGCGACAGCGCGCAGGGCTTCGGCCTCACCCGCGTCAAGCTCTCCGACGGCAGGACCGGATTCGTGGAGCAGGACAGCCTGTCCTTCTAGGCACCCCCGCCCGAGGGCAGTTCAATCCGCTGCGGGGGCGGGCTGCAGGGTGGCCTTGCCCGAGCCCGCGAGCGCAAGCCGCGGCTCCGAGTCGATGGCCTGGAGCAGCGCCCGCGCGATGCGGTCATCGACCTCGGCGACCTGATCGAGGGGGACGGGATAGCGGACCAGCATCTCCAGGCCCGACTCGGTCAGGTGCAGGCGGCTCTCCGGCCTCGGCTGCCCCACCGCAAGCGCAACGTTCTGCTCCATCTCCGTGTGCTGGCGGTCGATGGAGGCGCGGTAGTCCTCGAAGACGGCGTCCACCGCGCGCATCAGCCGCTGCTCCGCAAGGGAGTAGTCGGTAGCCGCGGCGAGGGTGAGCCTGAATTCGTGCCAGGTGAAGCTCGAGCCGGGAAGCTGCTTGAAGAAGTTGGTGTTGGAGAACACCACCGCGTTGGAAAAGACCACCACGCGGCCGGTGCGCAGGCCGTCCGCGCGCACCTCCATCACGTGCAGCCGCACCAGCCCGATGTCCATCACGTCGCCGGCCACGCTGCCGATCTGCACGCGGTCGCCGACGCGGATGCCGTACTTGCCGATCAGGAAGAAGTAGGCCACCACCGAAAGGATGACGTTCTGCAGGGCCACCGCGAGCCCGGCGGTGATGAAGCCCGCGAAGGTTGCGAGCGACCCGAATTCCGAGACCAGCGACAGCGCGATGGTGATGGCGGCGGCGAGCGAGATGACGATGCGGCGGATGAGGAGCGACTGCTGCCTGCGGCGGAAGTCGGCGATGTACTTGAAGGTGGCGCGGCGCCAGAGCGACGAGGCGGTGAAGACCGCCGCGAGCGCCACTGCGAGCAGCCCCAGGCGGAACAGGAGCGTGCGCAGCTCCGCGTCGTACTGGTCGTCTACGGCGGCGCGCCAATCCCCCAGCGTGCCGCGGAGCGAGTCGAGCAGAGCCGCCTGCTTGCTGAGCGGCACCAGCGCGGCGGAGAGCTTCTTGAAGCGCGCCGTCACCGCGTCGAGCCTCTGCCTGCGGTCGGCGAGGACGGCGGAGTCGGCGGTGTCGGGCGCCGACGAGAGCCGATCGCCCTCGCCCAGGGTGGTGCGCAGGTCCGCGAGCAGCGGGGCGCGCAGCTTCTCGCTCGCTGCGCGCAGCGCGGCGGTGCCCTCCATCGCGAGGCGCAGCTCGCGCCGCTTGCGGGCGTGGGAAAAGAGGTCGCCGAAGAGGCTCACCACGCCCGAAGGCTCGGGGCGGCGTGTGGCCGCCGCGGCGGCAGGTTGCGCCGTCGCGGCGGTGGCGCGCTGCGAGCGCACCTCCGGCACCGATCGCTCCAGCTCCGCGATCTGCGCGAGGACGCCGGCGCCGCCCGCGTCGCCCGCCTGGGTGACGAAGTCGGCCAGGGTCTTCAGCGTCTGCGCGCGCGCCTGCTGCAGCGCGAGCTCGGAGCGCGATTCCGCGAGCTGCTGCTGCAGGACGGCTTTCGAGCGCGGCGGCGCTCTGGCCACGCGCGCTTCGAGGCCGTCGACCTCCTGCTGCGCGGCGCGGGCCGACGCGGCAGCATCCGCCGCGCGCCTCGCGAGCGTGGGCGGCGCGGCACTTTCCTGGGCGGGCTGCGCCGGGGTCTGCTTCGCCGAGGCGAGCTCCGCGTCCGCGCGCGCCGCGTCGAAGGCGAGGGCGGTCACCTGCCGCGCGGCCTGCAGCGCCTCGGCGGCAAAGAGCACGTCTTCGGGCTGGCCTCCGGGCTGCGCCTGGGACGCGAGGCGACGGTACCAGCCGACGACCTGGTCGAGATACGCCATGACCGGCGCCGCCGGCACGTCGGCCCTGGCCGCGCCGAGCGCGAGGACGACGAACAGGCAAGTCCACCGGCGGCGCCACACTGCGCGAAGTTCGGTGCGGCGCGGGCGGCGCGCAAGGTGGAAAGCGGGCGCCTGCCCGCCTGCCTGACCCCCGGCGATCTGCCGCTTTGTCGACCGGCCCCCCGAGCCGTGGTAGCGATCGGGCGGTGGGCATGACTTCGCTGCGCGTCCAGGAGCACCGCGACGCGGCCGCCCGCGCGGGCCTGCGCTACGTCACCGACGGAGTGGCGGGCATCCGGCGCCGGCGCGCCGGCAGCGGGTGGGTGTTCTTCGCTCCGGACGGGGCGCGCCTGCGCAGCGAGGCGGAGCGCCGGCGCATCGCCTCGCTGGTGATTCCGCCTGCCTGGACCGACGTCTGGATCTGCCCCGACCCGCGCGGCCACATCCAGGCCACCGCGCGCGATGCCCGCGGCCGCAAGCAATACCGATATCATTCGCGCTATCGCGAGGCGCGCGACGAATCGAAGTTCCGCCGCATGCTCGAGTTCAGCGAGATCCTGCCCGGCATCCGCGACAGGGTGGAGCGCGATCTCCGCGCCGGCGACCTGAGCCGCAGGCAGATCCTCGCCACCGTGGTGCGCCTGCTCGACAAGACCCTCATCCGCGTGGGCAACGACGAGTACGCGCGCGAGAACCGATCCTACGGCCTGACCACGCTGCGCGGCCGTCACGTGGAGATCGAGGGGGCGAGGCTGCGCTTCTCCTTCCGCGGCAAGAGCGGCGTGAACCACGACGTCGCCATCACCGACCGCAGGCTCGCGCGCATCGTGCAGCAGTGCCAGGATCTGCCCGGGCAGGAGCTGTTCCAGTACCTCGACGCGAGGGGAAAGCGGCAGACCCTCTCCTCCGACGACGTCAACGCGTACTTGCGCGAGACCACCGGCAGCGACATCACCGCCAAGGACTTCCGCACCTGGGCCGGCACCATGCTGGCCGCGGAGCAGCTCTCCGCGCTGGGCCCGGCGCGATCGGCGCGCGAGGCGAGGCGCAACGTCAACCGGGCGCTGGACGCGGTGGCGGAGCGGCTGGGCAACACGCGGGCAGTGTGCAGGAAGTACTATGTCCACCCCGGGCTGGTGGACGCCTATCTCTTCGGGCGCACCGTCGAGCTGCCTTCGCGCGCAGCGCCCCGGGCGATGCGGCGCAGGAACGGGCCGGCGGCGCTGCGGCGCGACGAGGTGGCGGTGTTGCAGTTCCTGCAGGACGAAGCCGGCTGAACAGGGAGGTCCTCATGGACCACGCCTTCTCCTTCTTTGCCGACACCTACGAGACCGAGCGCCTGAAGACGCTGTCGGTCTGGGCGCAGTTCGAGCAGGCGGACCTGGGCTTCCGGCCCGAGCCGCGCGCCCGCACGCCGCTCGAGCACATGGTGCACCAGTGCGCGTCCGAGGACGTGTGGATGAAGACCATGCTGCAGATCGATGCGGGAATGAGCGTGCTGCCGCAGGCCGAGAACAAGCTCTCCTTCATCGATCATTACGCCGCGGCGTCGGGGAAGCGCCTCGAACAGCTCCGGGCGAAGCCGGTGGAGTGGTTCGGCGAGCAGGCGAAGTTCTTCGACGTGCAGAGGACGCGGGCGTGGATCATGCTCCGCCGCATCGCGCACTCCGCGCACCACCGCGGCCAGCTCACCGTCTACCTGCGCCTGCTCGGCAGGAGCCTCTACTCGACCTACGGGCCCACCGCGGACACCGGGGGACTCTTCCAGAACCACGCCCCGGTCATCTATCTCTACGACTCGCTGGAGGAGCTGCTCTCCGCGGAACACGAGGGCGGCCACCGGCGCCCGCTGCCCGGCCCTGGCGCCAAGCCCCCCACCGAGCGGCCCTGAGCGGCGCGGGTCTAGTCCTCGCCGCCGCCCATGAATTCGGAGTCCGGCTTCTGCCGCGGATCGGGCGGCAGGTTGAGCACCGGGGCCGGGAACAGGTCGACGATGAAGTCGACGATGTCCTTGATCGACACGACGCCCACCGGACGGCCCTCCTCGTCGGTGAGCGGCACGTGCCGGTATCCGCCCACGTGCATGAGCTTGAGGGCCCAGGCGATGCTGTCGTTGGGCTGCAGCGCCTCCGGCTCCGGCGTCATGTAGCCCTGGACGCTCTCGTCCGCCCATCCCTGCGAGCGGAGCGGAACGCGCGTCATCAGATCGCGCTCGGTGAAGATGCCCGAGAGCCTTCCGCCGGGCCCGGTGACGAGCACGCAGCCGATGTGCCTTTCCTTCAGGATCTCCAGCACCGCGAGGAGCGTGGTGGCCTCCGGCACGGTGATCGGCGGCGGAAGCCCGAGAGCGCGGAGGGTCTCGCCGGCGATGGCGCGCTCGATCAGGGGCCGGTGCAGCGGGGGCGCTTCCAGCTCGGAGGTTTCCACGCGATCCTCCCGTCGATCCGGCAAGTGTACGCATTGCGATCGCCGCCGTCGCCATCCGGCTTTGGTCCTGCCTGGCTTCAGCGCATCCGGTAGCGCTCCACCGCCTCGTGGTTCCAGGCGATGCCCGCGCCCGGTCGCGCGGAGGGCATGGCGTGGCCGTCCGAGATGCGCAGCGGCTCCGCCAGGATGGCCCCGGCCCAGTCCACGAACTCGAGCCAGTGACAGGTCGGGGTGACCGAGAGCAGGTGCGCGCTGACCTCCGGAAAGAGGTGCGAGGACATCTCCATCCCGCCGGCAGCCGCGAGCGCCGCGGCGCGCTGCCAGCCGGTCACGCCGCCGATGCGCTCCAGGTCGGGCATGACGTAGTCGCAGGCAGAAGCCCTGATCGCCTCCTCCATCGCGAAGGGCAGGGAGAAGTTCTCGCCGATCTGCACCGGCGTGCGCAGCTCGCGCGTGAGCTTGCGGGAGCCCCGGTAGTCGTCGTGGCGGATGGGCTCCTCGAGCCAGTAGACGCCCTCGCCGTCGAGCGCACGGCCGCGCCGGAGGGCCTCGGCCACCGTGAGCGCCTGGTTGTAATCGACCATCAGCGCGACGTCGGCGGGGAGCCGCTTGCGGACCGCGCGCACCGCCTCGAGGTCCGCCTGCAGCGTGGGATGGCCGAGGCGCAGCTTGACCGCCCGAAACCCGCCGCTGAGCAGCGCCTCCGCCTCGTCCGCCGCCGCCCCGGGCTCCATCAGGCCGAGGCCGTTGCTGTTGTAGGCGGGGATGGGCCGGGGCGCGCCTCCGAGGAGCGCCGCCAGCGGCTTGCCGGCGGCGACCGCCAGCGCGTCCCAGCAGGCGACGTCGAATCCCGACATCGCCATGCGCACCACGCCCTGCACGCCGATGAGGGTGAAGCGCTTCGCCAGGCGCGCCCAGAGGGTGGCCGGAGCCATCGGCTCGCCCTTGACCACGCGCAGCACCTCGCCGAGCAGCGCGGCGATGGCCGCAGCTGCCGCCGGCACGTAGCAGAAGAGATACGACCGTCCGGTGACGCCCTGCTCGGTCTCCACGTCGATGAGCAAGAGCGGCGCGGCGCGGATGGTGGCGGCGCTGGTCCCGAGAGGGAGGTTCATCGGCACTTCCACCGCGACGCTGCGGATGGAGCGGACGGTGAGCGCGGCAGGAGTGTCCACCATCTCGCGACGATAGGCGCAATTGTCACATTCCGGAAGATCCCCGCCTCCGCTATGCTCGCTGCCCCTCGTCGATCGCTGCACGTGGAGTTCCCATGCACTCGTTTCTCATTGCCGCTTTGCTCGCGCAGGCGCCGGTCGGAGCTGCTCCGGGCGCGCCGCCCGTTCCCGCCGCCGAGTCCATCACCGGAAACGTCGCCGTCGGAGCCGCCGTCCTCACCGGCAACTCGGAGACCACCACCTTCACGCTGGGCGCCGCGCTGACGCGCAAGACGCCCGAATGGATCTATGGATTCAAGGCGAGCGGCGCCTACGGACACTCGACCGATCCCGTCACCCGCGTGACCAGCACGAGCGCGCTCAACGGCGCCGTCTCGCTGCGCGGCGACCGCCGGCTCAACCCGATGGTCTCCATCTACCTGCAGGCGCTCGCGGACGCGGACCACCTCAAGTCGATCGAGTGGCGCCCCGCCGCCGCGGCGGGCGTGGCGACGCAACTGGTGGATCGCAAGGACGGCGACTTCCAGACGGCGGCGCTGCGGGTCGACCTCGGTTTCCGCGGCGGGCGCGAGTACCGGTTCCAGTACTATCCGTCCCCCCAGGAGCTGCCCGACGTCACCATCGCCGCGCCGGAGGCCGGGCTCGCGGCGCGCTACGCGCTCACCCGCGACACCATCCTGACCGACGAGCTGACGGCGCTGGTGAACCTGCCCGACGGCCCGCGCCTGCTTCTCACCAATGTGGCGAAGCTCTCCACCCGCCTCTACCGCGGCCTCAGCTTCGGCGTCTCGTATGGAATCGCGGAGGACAGCTCGCCGCCGGGCGGCAAGAAGAACCTCGACACGACGCTCACGCTCGCCTTCGAGCTGGCCATGTGATCGACGGTGTAGACTACGCGGATCGTTGCTGCCGGAGTGAAGGAGGCCATCCATGTGCCGCAGCATCCGCGTCCTCTACAACTTCGATCCGCCCACCACCGCGGAGGAGATCCGCGCGGCGGCCATCCAGTACGTCCGCAAGGTGAGCGGGCTGGCGAAGCCTGGCGCGGCGGATGCCGCCGCCTTTGAACGGGCGATCGAGGAGGTTGCGGCGGCGACAGGCAAGCTGCTGCGATCGCTGAGCGCGCGGACCGCGGTGAGGACGCGGGAGCACGAGCGCGAGAAGGCGCGCGCCCGCTGGAAGGCGCGCGCGGAGCGCGGGGTCTGAACGCGCGTCCCCAGCCGGACGGTGCGATGGCGGCGCAAAGCGCTGCCGGGCGCGTCGTGGGCCAATGCGTGCGCCTTGGCGCCGTGGCTGCGGGCCTCGTGGGCCTGGGAGCCGCGGTCGCCTGCGATGCGGCGTGGTTCACCCGTCACGTCCGCGTGCCCGCCCTCTACCTGCCGCCTCCGTGGTGGTTGCTGCCGCTCTTGCGCGGAGCGCTGGTGGCGGTGGGCGTGCTCTCCATCGCCGCGTCGGCGAGGCTCGCGCGGCTCGCGGCGAGGCCCGGGGACCTCCTGCGCGGGGTCTTTGCCGTCCTGCTCGCGCTCTGCGCCGCGGAGTTGATCCTCCGGCAGGGCGAGCGCGGCACCACCTCCTGGCGCGCCCGCAAGCTGGAGCTGCGCATGGGGCGGCCCGATGCGCGGTTCGGCTGGGTGCTTCTGCCCTCGCGCACGGTGTCGCTGGCCGCAGCCGGCGCGGTGCCGGTGGCCTACGCCATCGACGGCTGGGGAGATCGCGCCTCGAGCGCGGGACAAGCGCCGGATCCCTCGCGCCCGAGCCTGGTGGTCGCCGGCGAGTCGGTGGGCGTGGGCCACGGCCTGCGGTTCGAGGACACCTTCGCCGCGCGCCTTTCCTCGGCGCTGGACCTGCAGCTCGTCAACGTGTCGGCGGGCGGATACGGCACCGACCAGTCGCTGCTGCGGCTGGAGGAGGCGCTGGCGCGGCTGCGAAATCCCGCCGCGTGCGTCCTGGTCTTCCTGCCCATCCAGCTGCAGCGCAACGTGCAGGACTACCGCCCGCGACTTGCGCTCCGGGACGGCCAGCTCGTCTCCGTGCCCGCGGCGGCCGGCTTCTTCCAGCGGCTGCGCCTGCGGGACCTCTGGGTGAACGAGCTTCCCCTCCTCGGCGATGCGCGCCTGCGCGAGTCGCTGGCGGTCACCGCGGCGGCGCTCGGGGAGGGCGCGCGCCGCTGTGCGGAGCGCGGCGCGAAGTTCGTGGTGCTGGTGGTGAGCGTTGGGCCGCAGCGCCCCTTCGAGGCTCACCCCGAATCCGCGGTGCTTCGCGACCTCCTCGTGAGGCAGAAGCTCCCCTTCGTGCTCGCCGACGTGGACGTGGACGAGCTGCTTCCCTACGACGGCCATCCCGGCGCCGCCGCCTCGCGCCGGATCGCCGCATCGCTGGCCCAGGCGCTCGCGGGCGCGACGCGCTGAGCGTCAGCGGGTGTCGTCGGTCGCGCGCGCGGGCCGCTGCGGATCCAGCGCCCCGGCGAGCTCGGGAGTCACCGCGCTGGTGGCGAAGGCCATGTACCTGCCCTTCACCGACAGCGGGCCGAGCTTGAGCAGCTCGTCCATGGGCGGACAGCCGGAGCCTGCGCGCAAGACCGCGAAATCGTAGACCGAGCGATCGAAGGAGCTGGGCAAGCGCCCGCCGCGATAGCGCACCACCATGTGATCGAAGTGCGCGAACGAGTAGGAGAGGTCGCCGCCGCGGGCCGCCTGCACGTAGGCGCCCATGTGCTTGAACGACGGCGTGGCGGTGGGCCAGGGCTGCTCGTCTCCGCAGGCCGACCAGAAGATGCGCGCGCCGCGGGGAAGATCCAGGGCGAGCTCGCGGATGCCCTTGGCCTTCGCGCTGAACGAGAGCCCCTGCGCGATGGCGGTGCCGCTCGCGAACAAGGCGACCGCCGCGAGCGCCGCCGAGAGCCGCTGCCGGGACTTCGCCGCCGCAGGCCAGGGAATCGCGCCGGCCAGCGCCACGAAAGCGACGGGAGGGATCCGCTCCCACAGGCCCCAGGTGTTCATCAACACCTGCGGGCAGGCGAGCGACGCCGCCACCGCGGCCAGGGCCACGAGCCCCAGCGCGCGGCGGGCCCGTTCCTCTCCGGCCAGGCCGCGGCGCGAGAGCCAGAGCGCAGCTCCCAGCACCGTTGCGACCAGGAGCGCGATGGCGAGCACGCGCGGGTCGCGGGTATAGCTGCCGAAGACCGCCCCGAGCCCGTAGCGCAGGCGCTCATGCCAGGTCTCCCAGGTCGTCTGCAGCGGCTGGGCGGGCACTTCCGACGCCATGGAAACCGTCCAGACCGCCGCCCAGCCGACCGCGGGAACGAACGTCGCGGCGGTGAGGAAGAGCCGCGGCAGCGCGCGGGTGGTGGCCAGCGCCGCCACCGCCGCGAGCAAGAGCAGCACCAGGAGCGCGAAGGCGTGGGTCGCCACCGTGAGCAGTCCCAGCGCCGCAAGCGCGCAGGCGTCCCGCGCGCGGCCCGAGGCGGCGCAGCGCCGCGCCCAGGCGACACCGAGGAGGATGAGGGGCAGCGAGACGACGTAGGAGATGAATCCGTACCAGTAGACGAAGGAGAGCGCGGCAGGAAAGGCCGCGAGCGCGATCTCGCCGGGCCGGCCGAAGGCGCGCAAGAGCGCGAGCGCAGCCCAGGGGAAGGCGACCAGCGAGAGGACGAGCACCAGGCGCAGGCCGCCCTCCGGACCGAGGACCTTCGCAGCGGCGTGTGCCGCCAGATGGGGAAGGGCGTAGGGCGTCGCGAGCGTCACCCTGAAGCGGCCGCCGAGGTTGTAGGCGGGATCGTGGATGTTGTTCCAGATGGCGTGCAGCGCGACGTGCTGCGGAAAATCCACCAGCGGCAGGTAGGCGGGCACCACCGGCACCAGCGCGAGCGCGGCGGAGCAGGCGACGAGAAGCAGAGTGAGGCGCCGCGATGGCATTGGCGGAAGTCGGCTGAATCTATTTCGCCCGCCGCGGGGACGCCACGCGGCGGGTCGCGTGTCCGTTCTCCCACACCGGGCGCGAAGCGTCGGCCAGGTGACAGTGGACGCGCTGCGGGGGGGCGCCGCGTGCTTAGGTTTCGCGCATGCGCGGTCCCGTCCTGAGCCTCGTGCTGCCGATCTTCAATGAGGAAGCGGTCATTCCCGAGCTGCATGCGCGGCTGCAGAAGTTCCTGCCCGCGCTGGGCGTGGCCACCGAGGTCGTCTTCGTGGACGACGGCTCGCGCGACCGGTCGCTGGAGCTCTTGAAGAAGCTCTCCGCGGCCGAGCCGCGCTACCGCGTCCTCTCCTTCGCGCGCAACTTCGGCCACCAGGCCGCCATCACCGCCGGGCTCGATCAGGCGCGCGGCGAGGCGGTGGTGGTGATGGACGCCGACCTCCAGGATCCGCCGGAGGTGGTGCTGGAGATGGTGGCGAAGTGGCGCGAGGGGTTCGACGTGGTCTACGGCAGGCGAAGGACCCGCGAGGGCGAGACGCGCCTCAAGCTCCTCACCGCGAAATGGTTCTACCGCATCTTCGCGCGGCTGATTCCCATCGAGGTCCCGCTCGACACCGGCGACTTCCGCCTGATGAGCCGCCGCATCGTCATGGTGCTGCGCGAGCTGCGCGAGACCCACCGGTTCATCCGCGGGCTGGTGGCCTGGCTCGGCTTCAGGCAGACCGCGGTGCTCTACGACCGGCCCGTACGCTTCGCGGGCGAGACCAAGTTCCCCTTCGCGAAGATGCTGCGCTTCGCCATCGACGGGATCACCTCGTTCAGCATCCTCCCGCTGCGCTTCGCCACCTGGCTGGGCATGTTCATCAGCCTGTGCAGCGTCGCGGTGGCGATCTGGGCGGTGGTGGCGCGCTTCGTCTTCCACGCCACCGTGCCCGGCTGGACCACGGTCATCGTGATGGTGTCCCTGCTCGCCGCGGTGCAGCTGATCATGACCGGCATCCTGGGCGAGTACATCGGCCGCATCTACGAGCAGGTGAAGCTGCGCCCGCTCTACGTGGTCTCGGAGAAGATTAACTGCGCCGAAGAGGCGGCGGACGATGCGGCGGCGCCCGTGCAGGCGCCCGTGTCACTGGTTGCGGCCCCACCCGCAGACCTGAGCGCCCAGGGGTAGGCGGGCGAGCCACGGCTCGAGCGGCCTGAAGAGGCGCAGCGCCCTGGGAAAGAAGACGATGTAGTCGAGCGCCACGTCCGCGAGCGCCGCCTCGCGCAGGAGCCGCTTCACCTCGCGGGGATGGAGAAGCTGCGCGCCGTCGTCGAAGGGACATGCGGAGACGACGCGGCGGGTGACCGGATTGAGGCGGTTGTGCTCGAAGACGATGAGGGTTCCGCCCGGCCCGAGCAGCGCTGCGACGGAGCGGAGAAGCCGGGGTCGCTCGGGGGGCGCCACGTGGTGGAGGACGTTGGCGAGGACCACCGCGCCGTAATGCCGGCGGGGCAGCGCGTCGGCGTCGTCGAAGAAGCGGGCGGAGGGCGCGCGGATCCGGGCGAGCTCGAGGCTCTCTCGCGAAGGGTCGTAGCCGTGGACCTGGCGGAACGACCCGGCGAGAAGGCCGGTGAGCATGCCGATCCCGCAGCCGAAGTCCAGCACGGGGCCGTCGAAGCCGCTGCCGAGAATCCGCTCGACGACGCGCTGCTTGTAGCGGGCGAAGTATGCCGGCGCCTCGCCGCTCGGGGCCAGGTTCCCGGCGTGGACCGCTTCATAGCTGCGGGCGTGCTTGTCGAATTCCGTCATCGCCAGGACCCGGGCGCAGATCCTGCGCCGCCCGGGCGGTCGCGCAACCCGGCCTCCGGGGCGCGCGGTGGAGCGGCGATTGTCGCATTCTCACGGTACGAGAGGACGATTGAAGCCGTCCGGCGGAGCGCATACGTAATCACACCGCCCTCCGCGGCTGCTTTACGGGAAATGTGCGGCGGTAGCGGCAGGATGCGGGCACCTTTCGGGCTTTTTTCATAGCGGAATGGTTGCGCAATGGTCCGGGCCATAGTAATTGAACGCTATGGCCCGACGCTCCTCTCATCCATTCGATGCCCTCGCTGAACGCTTTGCACAGATCTTCGCCGACCGCATTTCGGCGGCGTTGCCGGCCGCGAGCCGCAACGGAAAGGTCGGCGCACCGCGCGGCCGCAAGCTCGACATGCGCTGCCGCTATCCCGGCTGCAAGAACCGGTCGAAGGGGCCGCGCTTCCGCTTCCTCTGCGACGAGCATCTCAAGCTCCCCAAGAAGGAGCAGGCGGACGCACTGGCGAAGTGGGCGGAGAAGAACGCCTAGCCCGACGTCGCCGGCAGATCTGCCATCGAGGGCAGCTCGCTGAGGTTCGGCTGGAGCTGGATCTCGATGCGCCGGTTCAAGGCGCGGTTCTCCTCGGAGTCGTTGGGCACGACCGGGTCGAACTCGCCATATCCCAGCGCGCCGAGCTGTTCCGGCTTCATTCCCCTGGAGACGAGAAAGCGGGTCACCGTGACGGCGCGGGCGGTGGACAGCTCCCAGTTGGAGGGAAAGCGCGCGGTGTGGATGGCCCGGTCGTCGGTGTGGCCCGCCACGAGGAACTGGCGGTCGGAGAATTCCGAGAGGGCCTGCGCGACCTGGGCGAGCGCGTCCTGGCCCGCCTTCTTGATGGTGGCGCTGCCCGAGTCGAAGAGCACGTCGTTGGGCAGCGAGATGAGCATGCGCCCCTTGCGGATCTTCACCGAGAGCTTTCCCGAGTCGATCATCGAGCGCAGCTTGTCGGTCAGCGACTTGTAGGTCGCGGCGCGCGCGTCGGCGGCGGCCTTCTGCTTTGCCAGCTCCTCGAGCTGCTGGTTGGACGACGCGAGCAGCTTGTCGAGCTTCTCCTTGTCCGCGGCGGTGCCCTGCAGGAGCTTGTTCAGCTCGTCGGACCGCTTCTGCGCCTCGGCGAGCTTCGCCTCCAGGTCCTTGCGCGCCGCCTCGGTCTCCTCGAGCTTCTTCTGCCTGTCCGCGAGCTGCGCCTTCTCCTCGTCGAGCTGCGCCTGGTGCTGCTTGTTCAGGTCCTCGATGGCCTTCTCGTGCGTGCCGGTGCTGACGCACGCGGCGCAGAGGAACAACAGGGGTATGCGGTTCATGGCGTCTCTCTCTACCAGACCTTGCAGGGTTTCTCGCGCGCCATCGCCGCTCCGGGCTTGCAGGAGAACGCGCGGGCGAATTCGGGCAGGTTGGCGACGATTCCGTCGATGCGGTACCTGCCCGGTGAATGCGGGTTGGTGATGGCGCTGACGCGCAGGTTCTCCGGCCGCTGGTTCTCGCAGGCCCACTGGGCGAATCCGACGAAGAAGCGCTGGTCGGGGGTGAGTCCGTCGACCGGCTGGAGCTGCCTGCCGGCGACGTCCTTCCTCCAGGCCAGGTATGCGAGCAGGGTGCCGCCCAGGTCGGCCACGTCCTCGCCGCTGGTCAGGCGGGAGTTGATGTGGATGTCGTCGACGATCACGTACTGCGCGAACTGATCGCGCACGCACTGCACCCGGCTCTCGAAGCTGCGCGCGTCGTCCCTGGTCCACCAATCCTTGAGGTTCCCCTGGGCGTCGAACTGCCGGCCTTCGTCGTCGAACCCGTGGGTGAGCTCGTGCCCGATGGTGGAGCCGGTGTTGCCGTAGTTCGGAGCGTCGTCGAGGCGGGCATCGTAGAGCGGGGGCTGCAGCACCCCGGCGGGAAAGTTCACGTCGTTCATCTGCGGGTTGTAGTAGGCGTTCACCGTGGGCGGGGTCATGCCCCACTCGGTCCTGTCCACCGGCTTGCCGATCTTGCGCAGCTGCCGCCGCGACTCGAACACGGTTGCCCGCTCCACGTTCCCGTAATGATCGCCGCGACGCACCTCGACCGGCCCGTAGTCGCGCCAGCGATCCGGATAGCCGATCTTGTTGCGGACCGCGCGCAGCTTGGCGAGCGCCGCTTCCTTCGTGCGCGGGCCCATCCAGTCGAGCCGCTCGATCTCCTGCTGCATCGCCTCCTCGATCAGCCGGGTCATCTTCTCCGTGTCCTCTTTCGTCTTCGGGGAGAAGGTGCGGCGGACGAACTCCTGCCCCAGCGCCTCGCCGAGGAGGTGGTCCACCTGGCGCACGCAGCGCTTCCAGCGGGGCGGCATCTCCTGGATGCCGCGCAGGACCTTCGAATTGAAGTTGAAGTCCTCGTTGACGAAGGCGCTGGAGAGGTCGGGCGCGCGGGCGCTGGCGATGTGCCAGCGCAGGTACGTCTTCCAGTGCGACAGGCTCTCCGTGCGCAAGAGGCCGTCGAGCGCCTTGAAGAAGGAAGGCTCGGTGACGTTGACGGTCCGGACCGCTGCCAGGTCCACCGCCGGCAGATACCGGTCCCAGCGCAGCGATGGCGTGAGCGCCTGCAGCTGCGCCCGGTCGAGCTTGTGGTACAGCTTGTAGGGGTCGCGCCGCTCCACCCGCGTCAGCGATGCCCTGGCCAGCGCCGTCTCCATCCTCAGCACGGCCTGCGCGCCGGCGGCGGGATCCTTCTCGCCGGAGAGCCGCAGCATCTCTTGCACGTGCAGGGCGTACTTCTCGCGGATCTCCCTCGAGCGGGCGTCGTCCTTCAGGTAGTAGTCGCGGTCGGGCAGCCCCAGCCCGCCCGCGTCGAGGAAGGCGATGACCTGCGTGGCGTCGCCGAAGTCCTGGTCGCTGCCGAACCCGAACAGGAGGCCCTTGCCTCGGGTGGACAGGTGCAGCGCCGGAAGCAGCCCGGTGACCGCTGCTTTCGTGCGCAGCGACTCCAGCGCACGGAGCTCGTCGAGGAGCGGCGCCGCCCCCCGCTTTTCCAGCGCGGGCTCGTCCATGCAGGAGGCGAAGAAGTCGCCGATCTTCTGCTGCACCGGCGTGCGATTGGTCCCGCGTGCCGCGTCCTCGAGGATGCCCCAGAGGAGTTGCTGGTTCTCGTCCGCCAGCTTGCCGTAGACGCTCCAGCTCGCCTGATCCGCGGGGATGGGGTTCGCTTTCATCCAGCCCCCGCACGAGTATTGGTAGAAGCTCGCGCAGGGGTCCGCCGATCTGTCCATGGCGGCAAGGTCGAGGCTGGGCGTGTAGGGCAGCTCTTCGAGCGGACGCTTCTCTTGCGCCGGCGCGACGGGCGGCGTCGGGGCTGCGGCGAGGATCAGCGCGACGATGGCGTGGGTCATTGGCGGCGCACTGTAGCTCAAGAGCGAAGGGCGCTGCCCTGGAAGGGATCGCGCGGTACTCTCGGCCATGAGCATCGAACCCGCCCTCGAGCCGCCGGAGGCCGGCGACGCGACGGTCCGCTGGATCGCCACCTGCCCGGACGAGACCAAGGCGGTTCTCGCGCTGGAGCTGCAGGGGCTGGGCATCCGCGACCCGCGGCCCATCTACCGCGGCGTGGCGTTCGAGGCGGATCTGGAGACCGGCTACCGCGCCCACCTCTGGCTTCGCACCGCGAGCCGCATCCAGCGCATCGTGGCGGACCTCCCCGCGCAGAGCGCGGGCGCACTGGAAGCGGCAGCGGAAGCGGTGCCCTGGCCGTCGTGGCTGCTCCCGCGATACACGTTCGCCGTCTCTCCCATCCTCACCGACGAGGCCGCGCGCGCGCTGGGCGAGCCCGCGGTCCGGACGGCGGTGGCCAACGCGGTGGCGAAGAGCTTCTCGGCGGCCGGCGCTTCCGCACCGCGTTTCGAGCCCGGGCTGGACGCGGCGGTCACCCTGATCGCGCACCTGCGCGGCGGCATCTGCACCCTGGGCCTGGATACCGCCGGACGCGCGCTGCACAAGCGAGGCTGGCGCCTGGGCGGCCACCCGGCGGTGCTCAAGGAGACGCTGGCGGCTTCCCTCTTGCTCCTCGCCGGGTACGACGGCACCGAGCCGCTGCTGGACCCGATGTGCGGCTCCGGCACGCTGGTCATCGAGGGCGCGTACATCGCGCTGCACAAGGCGCCCCTCATCCACCGCGGCAAGGACGATTTCGGCTTCGAGCGGCAGGCAGGCTTCGACCGCGCGCTCTGGCGGCGCATCTCCGAAGAGGCCCGCGCGGCCAGGCTTGCGCAGCCGCGGGCTCCGCTCTTTGCTTCCGACATCCGCGCCGCGTACGTGGACCTGGCGCGCAAGACCGCGCTGCGCGCGCGCGTCGAGCGGTACATCGCGTTCTCGGTCGCTTCTTTCCAGGAGCTCGCGCCGCCGGCGCCCGCCGGCCTCGTGGTCGCGAACCTGCCCTACGGAGAGCGCATCGCCCAGGGCAAGGCGCTCTACCGCGAGGTGGGCCTCGCCTTGCGCCGGCGCTTTTCCGCCTGGCGGGCGGCGCTGCTCGTCCCCGCGGCGGCTCCGGCAGAAGCTCTGGGCTTGACCCCGCGGCGCGAGATCCCGCTGATGAACGGCGCGCTTCCGGTGCGGCTGCTCCTCTTCTCGCCCTGAGAAGGGCAGGCGCCGGCGGGCGCTAGATCCTCAGCGCAGGCCGCTCCCCCGGGGCGCCTCCGTTCATGGCGCGCCCGATGGCGTCCATCTCCGCGGGCTTGGTGAGGAACACGTCGAACCCCGCCGCGAGCGCCCGTTCGCGATCGTCGGGCTGCCCGTAGCCGGTCAGCGCCACCAGCCGGACGCTGGTCCCCATCGCGTCGCGCACCGCGCGGGCCACTTCGTAGCCGTTCCTTCCCGGCAGGCCCAGGTCCACGATCATCACGTCGGGCTTCTCCGCCAGCGCGGAGTGGATCGCGGCGTTGCCGTCGGCCGAGGAGATGACCCGGTGGCCCATGTGCTCCAGCGCGATCTGCATGGCCTCGCGGGAATCGGCGTTGTCCTCGACGAGCAGCACGGTGCGGCGCGGGACGGGTCCTTCGGGCGCGGGTTGCGCGACCTGCGGCGCGGTGGCTCGCAGCGGCAGGCGGATCTCGAATTCGCTCCCCCTGCCGGGGCCCTCGCTGCGCGCGTGGACCGAGCCGCCGTGCAGCGCGACCAGCCGTTGCACCAGCGTGAGCCCGATGCCCATGCCGCCCTGCGCGCGGTCCAGCGTGGCGGGGGCCTGGATGAACAGGTCGAAGATCCGGGGCAGGATGGCGGAGTCGATGCCGACGCCGGTGTCGCGGACGCGCAGCACGGCCTCGCCGCCTTCGCGCAGGGCCTCCACCTCGACGCGGCCGCCGGCGGGCGTGTACTTGATGGCATTGCCGACGATGTTGGTGAGCACCTGCTCGATGCGCACCGGGTCGGCGGTGAGGAAGAGCGATGCCGGGGCGGGGTGGAAGTCGATCTGCACGCCCTGCTGCCGGGCGGCAGGCTGCAGCGCGGCGAGGGCGCGCTGCACGAGCCCGCAGAGATCGAACGCGGAGGGGTGGAGCGTGATCTTTCCCGAGGTGACGCGCGCCACTTCCAAAAGGTCGTCCACCAGCCGCGCCAGGTGCCGCGCCTGGCGCGCGACGATGGCGCGCTCCCGGAGGAAGGCATCGGTGGCGCGGCGTTCCATCAGCTCGCTGGCGGTGACGATGGCCGCGAGCGGGTTGCGCAGCTCGTGCCCGAGCATGGCGAGGAACTGGTCGCGGTCGCGCACCGACTGCTCCAGCTTGTGGACCAGGTTGCGCGTCTCGTACTGGCGCCGGCGCGCGCGCAGCGCCGCGCGGGTGGCGCTGATCAGCGTGCGGATGCGCACCGGCCGTTCGATCACGGTCATGTTGGCGGACTGCTCCAGCGCAGTGGAGGAGGGCGCGCCGAAGACGATCAGCGGCACGTCCGACCAGGTGGGCTGGCGCGCGAGCGCGGCCGTGAGCAGGGACATGCCCGCAGGCGTCAGCGTCTCCTCGGTGAGGAGCACCGCGCCCGCTCCGGCGTCGAGCATCGCGCACAGCTCCTCCATTCCCGCGGCCAGGGCTGCCTCGATGCCCGCCTGCGCCAGCACCCGCTGCGCCAGCGGCCCGTCGCGTCCGACCGGAGCATGGATGAGGACCCGCTCCTCCAGGTTCACGTGCCGCCCGCCAGATGGCGTGGCACCCCGGTGAGCACGCCGTCCAGGTCCTTGAGCGCCGCCCCGAGGCGCAGGCCGGCGCTCTCGAAGATCAGCTCGCGGATCTCGCTCGAGTGCCGGCCGCTGCGGCGTTTCAGGACCGAGAGCGCCTTGTGCACCTCGCCGCGCGCCTCGAAGTAGCGCAGCATGATCACCGTGTCGGCGAGATAGCTCACGTCCACCGGCGCGGCCATGTGCGTCCCGAGCAGGCCCGCCTGCGCCACCACCAGGATGCAGACCACGCCGCGCTGGCGGAGGTAGCTGAGCAGCTCGTGAAGCTGGACCACGAGGAAGTTCTCCTCCGGCATCGCGGCGAGGTAGCCGTTGAGGCTGTCGATCACCACCACGGTCGCGTTGCGGCGCTCCACGTCGTCGCGCACGTGCGCGATCAGCTCGCCGGGCGACATCTCCGCCGGGTCCACCTGCCGCACCAGGAGGGTCCCCTTGTCGATGAGCGGGCCGGCCGGCACGCCGAGGTCGGTGGAGCGCTGCACGAAGGTCTTGAGGCTCTCGTCGAACAGGTAGCAGGCCGCGCGCTCGCCGCGCTGCGCCGCGGCCCCGGCATACTGGATGGCCAGCGCCGACTTCCCGCTGCCCGCAGGCCCGAGCAAGAGCGCGCTGGTGCCGCGGTCGAGGCCGCCTCCCAGCATCTCGTCGAGGAGCGAGGCCCCGCTGCGGAGCTGGCCCGCCTGGAAGTCGGCGTGGTGCTCGGCGGCCACGAGGCGGACGTAGATCTGCAGGCCGCCCTTGACGATGCGGAAGTCGTGATAGCCGCCGCGGAAGGCGACGCCGCGCATCTTCGCCACCCGCATCCTGCGCCGTTCCGGGCCGTAGACCGGCGAGAGCTGCTCCAGCTCGATGACGCCGTGGGCCAGGCTCTGGAGCTGGAGGTCGCCGGGCTCGCTGGTCCGGTCGTCCATCAAGAGGACGGTGGAGCGCCGGCCGATGAAGTGCTGCTTGAGCGCGAGCAGTTGCCGGCGGTAGCGCAGCGGGCTCTGGGCGAGCAGGCGCAGCTCCGAGAGCGAGTCGAAGACCACGCGGGCGGGCCTCACCCGGTCCACTTCCGCGAGGAGCGCGCGCGTCACTTCGGACAGCTCCACTTCGCTGGGCTCGAAGAGGGTGTTCTGCCTCTCGGGCCGCAGCAGGCTGTCGTCGGACGCCAGCTCGAAGATGGGCACCCCGCCGAGGTCCATGCCGTGCGAGGCGGCCACCGCGAGCAGCTCGTCGCGGGTTTCCGAGAGGCTGACGTAGAGCACCGACTCGCCGCGCCGGTGCCCGTCGAGGAGGTACTGGAGGCCGAGCGTCGTCTTGCCCGCGCCGGGATCGCCCTGCACGAGGTACAGGCGGCCGGGCGGCAGCCCGCCACCGAGGATGACGTCCAGGCCTTCGATGCCGGTGGAAACGTTGTTCACTTGCAGAACATAATGCCGGCACCGGCAGCACCGCGACCCATCCGGGCCGGGCGCCGGCATGGGGGCGGTCGCGCGGAAGGAACGGCGCGACCGCCCCCTTCGTCAGGCATGGCAGGGGCGAGAGGGGGGTCCGATCACCCGATCTTGCGGACGTTCGCGGCCTGCGGCCCCTTGGGGCCCTGCTGCAGCTCGAATTCGACCTTCTGGCCCTCGGCCAGGCTCCGGAACCCCTCCGACTGGATGGCGGTGTGGTGGACGAACACGTCCTTGCCGCCATCGTCCGGCGTGATGAATCCGAAGCCCTTCGCATCGTTGAACCACTTCACAGTCCCGTTTGCCATTGCTCTTGCTCCTCGAGCGGCATGCTCCGAGCATCCCCGCGCATACGGATCTTCTGCCTGCGCGCCGAATGCGCGAGCCGGACAGGGCGCTCAAAGTCCTGCGGGCGACACTATTTCGCCCGCCCTGTCAGGCCTGCCGCGAACCGCCTTCGAGGGGAAGCTCGATGCGGAAGTCGGTGCCGCCGTCGGTCGCCGCCAGCTCGATGCTGCCGCCGTGGCCCTCGATGATCCGGCGCACCACCGCGAGGCCCAGCCCGGTGCCCATGGCCTTGGTGGTGAAGAAGGGCTGGAAGATCTTCTCCCGCACGTCCGCGGGAATACCGACGCCGGTGTCCTTGATGTGCAGCTCGGAGACGGCGGCGTGGTCGCGCTCGATGCGGGCCGCGCGCACCTCCAGCATTCCCGAGCGGGGCATGGCCTGGTAGGCGTTGAGGAAGAGGTTGATGAGCGCCTGGCGCAACAGGCGCGCGTCGGCCCGCAGCATCTCCGCCCCGGGCTCGATGTTGAGGACGCTCTTCACCCCTTCCGCCGCCGGGCCGATCTGCTGGCGGGCGGCCGCCACCGCCTCTCCCACCAGCGGCCGCAGCGGGAGCGGCTCGAGATCCGGCCGCACCGGGCGAGCGTAGTCGAGCAGGTCGGCGACCATGCGGTTGAGCCGGTCGGCCTCCTCGCCGACGATGTCGAGCAGGAGCGCCACGTCGCCGCGAGGCTTGAGCAGCCGCCGCAGGCTGCCCACCGAGTTGAAGATGACGCCGAGCGGATTGCGCACCTCGTGGGCCACGGAGGCGGACAGCTCCCCCAGCGCCGCCAGCCGCTCGCGGTCGATCAGCTCCTTCTGCGCGCGGGCCAGGGAGTCGACCATGCGCTCGAGGGCATGGCCGAGCTGGTCGCGCTCGGAGCGCGGCTTCACCTGCACCTTGAGGTCCCCGGAGGCGATCTCGTTGGCGAGGCGCCCGGTCTCCTGGAGGGAGTCGAGGAAGCTGTCCAGTGCGCGGGAGAGGGCGCCGATCTCGTCGGGGCGCCTGCCCAGTCCCACGCGCACCGACCAGTCCCCTTCGCGCGCCGCATTGGCGGTGCCGGCGGCGCGGGCCAGCGGCCCGACCACGCTCCGCGACAGGTAGAGAGCGGCCAGGGCGGACACCGCGATGGCGGAGGCGAAGAGCGCGGCGGCGAGCCAGAGGCCGCGCCGGTCCTCGTCGCGCACCTCGCTGAGGGCGCTTCTCTGCGCGCGGATGGCCTCCTCCTCCACCTGCCGGATCAGGTCGATCTGCCTGCCGCGCAACGGCAGGTATTCCGAGGAGTACACCCGCCGCGCATCGTCGCCCTTGCCCGCGGCGGCGAGCTCGAGGATGCGGTCCTCCAGCCGATCGAGGTTCTCCGCATCCATCCGCTGCGCCGCCTCGATCAGCCGGGTGATCTCCGGGCCGGGGGAGAGGGCGCGGATCTCGGTCACGTCGCGGGTGAACTGCTCGTCGGCGCGGCGCTTGCGGTCGTGTTCGGCGCTGTCCTGCGGGTTGAGGAGGAAGCCGCGGATGGCGTCGCTCATCACCAGCAGATCCAGGCTCAGCCGCAGGCTCTTGTGTTCGATGACGTCGTACACCTGCACGATGGCTTCAATGCGGCGCAGGTTGCGCCTGGAGATCAGCAGCAGCGAGGCCGCGAGCAGCAGGCCTGCGAGGCTCACCACGAGAAAGGCGAAGGTGAACCGAGCCCGTATGGTCACAGGGTATTGAAGCACGAGGCGGCGAGCCGTGTCGAGCGATCAGGGCGCCGCCTCCGAGGAACGGCGGATGTCCACGGATGGGAACGGCCGGCGCGGCGCATGGTCTCAACGCGCAGGCGTGCGGCGAGTGGGCGATGCCGCGCGGACGTAGGTTTCGACCGGCGCGCCGCCGTCGGCGACGTCGAAGGCGGTGACGGCGCCGCCCTTTTCGCGGAATTCCACCTGGACGTGCGGCGAGGTGGCGAGGCGGAAGCGGGTCGGGCCCACCGGCAGGAGCAGCAGGTCCTCGCCGCCGACCAGCGCGTGGAGCCTGTCGCGGCGCAGCCGGATCTCCGCGGGAGCCGGACCGGCGTAGCGGCCCGCGAACCGCCGCAGGGCGGCGGGGTCGATCCGCACCACCTTCCCGCCGGGGAAGGCGGTGGGAAACGGCGGCCGGTGGACCCGGCCCAGGCAGGACGTGTCCACTGCCTTCGCGTCGGCGGTGCGGATGAAACGGGAGACGATGTCGTCGTAGCAAGGCTGGATCCCGACCAGGCCGCCGGTGCCGTGGCCGGCGCTGGGAATCACTGCCAGCCGCCCGTTGGGGAACCCGCGCAACAGCCGCTCGGCGTGGTAGCGCGCGGTCGCGGGGTCGTCCTCCCCGTTCATCACCAGGAGCGGCACGTCGGAGCGCACCGGATCGAGGAACGAGCGTGCGAGCTTGCGGTGCGGCCAGACCGCGCACGCGGCCATCTGGTCCAGGGCGCGCCAGGGGCCCATGAAGGAGCCCTCGGCCGCGGCCACCGCCTCCGGCCGCTCGATGAAGTCCACGTCCTCCGCGCAGGTGACGGCGAGGTGCACGCCGCGGCTCTGGCTCTCGACCTCCCTGCGCCAGGCGAGCTCCTCCTCGGCGGCCGGACCGAAGTCCCCTTCGGCTGCGCGATGGATCACCGCGGGGATCAACGACGAGCTTCCCGCATCGTAGGCGAGGGCGCGCAGCGCCTCGGTGTAGCGGTCGCGGGAGAGCATGACCGCCGTCATCGCTGCGCTGGCGGGATCGAGGACGGGCGCGCGCACCGGCCCCTGCCCGAGCCGGCGCAGGCTCTTCTCCAGCTCTGCCCCGGGGTCGGGAAAGGCTGCATGGCAGCCGGGGTCGCGCGCGCAGTCGGCGAAGACGCCGTCGAGGGCGAGCTGCGCATCGCGCGGCACCGTGAGCGGGTAGCGCAGGTCGGTGGGCGCCGACCCGTGCATCAGCACCGCCCGCACGTGCGCGGGATGCCGGCGCAGGTAGACGAGGGCTGCGCGCGTGCCGTACGAGACGCCGAAGAGGTCGAGCCGCTGGTAGCCGAGCGCGTCGCGCAGCTCCTCCATGTCGTCCATGGCGGCGGCGGAGTCGTACCAGGTGACGTCGGCGCGCGCGCGCAGGGCCCGGGCGCACCGCGCCACGTCGGCCGGCGTATAGAACTCCGTCAGGTACGTCTGCAGATCGGCGGGCCTCGCCGACTTGCAGGGGAGCGGGTTGGACGCGCCGGTGCCGCGCTGGTCCATGAAGAGCAGGTCGCGCGTGTCGCGCACCCTGGCGAGCTGCGCGGTGACGGGTCCTGCTGCGTCGGTTGCGGCCTGGCCCGGCCCGCCGGAGAAGAACGCGACCGCCTCTCTGGCCCGGCCGGGCCCTTTGGCGGGAACCACGACGAAGTGGATGCCGATCCTGCGGCCCTCTTTGGTCTCGCGGTTCTCCCACACCTCCAGCGTCCCGCAGCGGGCCCGGTCGCGGACGCCCGGCACGCTGCAGGGCTTTACGGTCAGCGCCGCCGCTGCCGCCGGCAACAGAAGCGAGAGCGCGGCCGCGACCGCGGGAAGTCTCATCGCGGCGACGAGCTGCCCACGCGCCAGGACTGCAGGATGCGCATGTAGTTGGCCCGCGAGAACGCGTTCGGGTCCGGGCAGTGGGCGAGGCTCATGCTGCCGAGCATCTGCCGGAGCGACTCGTACTCGTGCTCTTCCATCCACCGCTCCATCTCGGCGCGCATGACCTTGAGATGTTCGGGCCCCTTCCTGAGCAGCGCGGAGACCACCTGCACCGCGCTCGCCCCTGCCATGACCGCCTTGATCGCGTCCATTCCGGAGTGCACGCCGCCGGACGCGGCCAGGGGAATTCCCACCGACGGCGCCACGATGGCGAGCCAGCGCAGGCGCAGGAGCAATTCGGACGGGTCGGAGAGCTGCAGGGTGGGTTCCGCCTCCAGGTTCTCCACGTCGATGTCGGGCTGGTAGAAGCGGTTGAAGAGCACGAGGCCGTCGGCGCCCGCCTCTTCGAGCTGGCGGACGAAGTGCGGCAGCGCGGAGAAGAAGGGCGACAGCTTCACCGCGATGGGAATGCGCAGCGCGGCGCGGACCGCCCGCACGATCTCCAGCGTGCGCGCCTCCACCGCGAGGCTCTCCTCGGCGGGATCGGTGGCGAGGTAATAGGTGTTCAGCTCGAGGGCGTCCGCGCCGGTCTCCTCGATCTGCCGGGCGTAGTCCAGCCAGCCGCGCGCGGTGATGCCGTTGAGCGAGCCGATCACCGGCACCGACACCGCCTCGCAGATGGAGCGGAGCTGGTCCAGGTACTCGTCCGGCCCCAGCGCGAACTCGCTCGACTTGGGGAAATAGGAGAGCGCCTCGGCGAACGACTCCTCGTGCGCCTCGACCACGTAGATCTTCCCGGTCATCTCGCGGGTGATCTGCTCCTCGAAGAGCGAGCGCATGACGATGGCGGAGGCGCCCGCGTCCTCCAGCCGCCGCACCATGTCCAGGCTGTCGGGCAGGGGCGAGGCGCCCGGCATCAGCGGCGAGTCGAGCTTCAGGCCCAGGTACTCGGTCTTGAGGTTCATCGGCCGCTCCTACTTCGCCGCCGGCGAAGGAGTGGGAATGATCGGCAGGCCCTTCTCCAGCTTCTCGTAGAGGCGGAAGCGCTCGAGGATGTTCTCCTTCGCGCTCTTGAGCAGCTCCTTGTAGCGCTCCGGATCCTGGTTCTCGGTCATGCGGAAGCGCGTCTCGTTGCGCATGTACGCGGCCAGGTCGCCCTTGGGCGCGCCGGAGTCGAGCTTGAAGGCGCTCTCCCCCGCCACCGCGCGGCGCGGGTCGTAGCGGTAGAGCGGCCAGTAGCCGGTCTCCACCGCGAGCTTCTGCTGCTCCGCCCCGTACGCCATGTCGTAGCCGTGCGCGATGCACTGGCTGTAGGCGATGATCAGCGACGTCCCCGGGAAGGAGTCGGCTTCCTGGAAGGCCTTCAGCGTCTGCGCGTCCTTGGCCCCGAACGCCACCCGCGCCACGTAGACGTTGCCGTAGCTGATGGCCAGCATGCCCAGGTCCTTCTTCGGGCGCGCCTTTCCGGCCATGGCGAACTTGGCGGTGGCGCCGATGGGCGTGGACTTGGAGGCCTGGCCGCCGGTGTTGGAGTAGACCTCGGTGTCCACCACCAGGATGTTCACCTTGCGGCCGAGCGCGAGCACGTGGTCGAGGCCGCCGTAGCCGATGTCGTAGGCCCAGCCGTCGCCGCCGAGGATCCAGACGCTCTTCTTCACCAGGTAATCGGCGAGCTGGCCGAGCCTCCGGCCCTCGGGCGTGTCGGGCAGGAGCCGCCTGAGCTCTGCCACCCGCTCGCGCTGCTCCGCGATGCCGGCATCGGTCGATTGATCGGCGGAGAGCAGCGAGGAGACCAGCGCCTCGGGAAGGCGCATCCCCGCGACCAGCTCCCGCGCCATCTCCTCGTGCTTGTCCGCCGCCAGGCGGAAGCCGAGGCCGAACTCCGCGTTGTCCTCGAAGAGCGAGTTCGCCCAGGCCGGGCCGCGGCCGTTCGCGTCGGTGGCGTAGGGGGTGGTGGGCAGGTTGCCGCCGTAGATCGACGTGCAGCCGGTGGCGTTGGCGATGAGGGCGCGGTCTCCGAAGAGCTGCGTCATCAGCTTGATGTACGGCGTCTCGCCGCAGCCCGCGCAGGCGCCGGAATATTCGAAGAGCGGCTGCAGGAACTGGGCGCCCTTGACGTCGAGGCGCACCTTGGTGCGGTCGGCCTCGGGCAGGTCGAGGAAGAACTCGTAGTTGGCCCGCTCCTGCTCGCGCAATGGAAGCTGCGGGTGCATGTCGATGGCCTTGTGCCGCGGGTTCGACTTGTCCTTCGCCGGGCAGACCATCACGCACAACGAGCAGCCGGTGCAGTCCTCGGCGGCGACCTGGATGGTGTACCTCGAGCCCTTGTACTCGTTGCCGCGGTAGTCGGTGGACTTGAAGGTGGGAGGCGCGCCCGTGAGCTCCGCCGGATCGTAGACCTTGGCGCGGATGGTCGCGTGCGGGCAGACCATCGCGCACTTGTTGCACTGGATGCAGAGCGCCTCGTCCCAGACGGGGATCTCGATGGCGATGTTGCGCTTCTCCCAGCGGGTGGTGCCGAGAGGGAAGGTCCCGTCCACGGGAAAGGCGGAGACGGGGAGCAGGTCGCCCTTGCCCGCCATCATCACCGCGGTGACCTTCTTGACGAAGTCGGGCGCGTGGTCGGGCACGATGGGCGGCAGCGAGAAGCGCGAAGTGACCTGCGCCGGCACCGGCACTTCGTGCAGGTGCGCCAGCGTCTGGTCGATGGCCTCGAAGTTCTTCTGCACCACGGCGGCGCCCTTCTTGCCGTAGCTCTTCTGCACGCCCTTCTTGATGGCGGCGATGGCCTCGTCGCGGGGCAGGACGCCGGAGATGGCGAAGAAGCAGGTCTGCATCACCGTGTTGATGCGGCCCTTCATGCCGGTCGCGCTGGCCACCGCCACGGCGTCGATGACGTAGAAGCGGATCTTCTTCTCGATCAGGTCCTTCTGCACCTCGCGCGGCAGGTGGTCCCAGACCTCGTCCTTGGAGTACGGCGAGTTGAGCAGGAACACCGCGCCGGGCGCCGCGTACTCGAGCACGTCGAACTTGTCGAGGAAGGTGAACTGGTGGCAGCCGACGAAGCTCGCCCGCTTGATCAGGTAGCTGGAGCGCAGCGGGCGGGGGCCGAAGCGCAGGTGCGAGATGGTGATGGCGCCGGACTTCTTCGAGTCGTAGACGAAGTAGCCCTGCGCGTAGTTCTCGGTCTCGTCGCCGATGATCTTGATCGAGTTCTTGTTCGCTCCCACCGTGCCGTCGGCGCCGAGCCCGAAGAAGACCGCGCGCGCCACGTCGGGCGGCTCGATGTCGAGGTCGCGGTCGTACTCGAGCGAGAGGTGGGTGACGTCGTCGACGATGCCCACGGTGAAGTGGCGCCGCGGCGCGGCCTTCGAGAGCTCGTCGAACACGCCGCACACCATCGCGGGGGTGAACTCCTTGGAGGAGAGGCCGTAGCGGCCGCCGATGACCTTCGGGTCCAGCGCGGTGATGCCGTCTTCGCGCGCCTCGCGCAGCGCGGCCACCACGTCCATGTAGAGCGGCTCGCCCACCGCGCCGGGTTCCTTGGTCCGGTCGAGCACGGCGATGCTGCGGGTGCTCTTCGGGAGCGCGCTGGCGAAGGCAGAGGCGGCGAAGGGCCGGTAGAGCCTGACCTTGAGCAGCCCGACCTTGTGGCCGCGGGCGTTGAGCCAGTCCACCGCGTCGTGCGCCACCTCCGCGCCCGAGCCCATCATCACCAGCACCCGCTCCGCCTCGGGATGCCCGACGTAGTCGAAGAGGTGGTACTGGCGGCCGACCAGGGCCGCGAAGGCGTCCATGGTCTCCTGCACGATGCGCGGGCAGGCCTGGTAGAACGAGTTCGCCGACTCGCGCGCCTGGAAGAAGACGTCCGGGTTCTGCGCGCTGCCGCGCAGCACCGGATGGTCCGGGGTCAGGGCGCGCCGCCTGTGCGCGGCGATCAGCTCGTCGTCGAGCAGGCTGCGCAGGTCGTCGTCGGTGAGCTTCTCGATCTTGGCCAGCTCGTGCGAGGTGCGGAAGCCGTCGAAGAAGTGGAGGAAGGGGACGCGCGCGCGCAGCGTGGCGGCGTGCGCGATGGCGGCGAGATCGTGCGCCTGCTGCACGGAGCCCGAGGCGAGCAGCGCGAACCCGGTCTGCCTGCAGGCCATGACGTCGGAGTGGTCGCCGAAGATGGAGAGCGCGTGGGTGGCGAGCGTCCGGGCGGAGACGTGCATGCAGAACGAGGTCAGCTCCCCGGCGATCTTGTACATGTTGGGGATCATCAGGAGCAGGCCCTGCGACGCGGTGAAGGTGGTCGAGAGCGCGCCCGCCTGGAGCGCGCCGTGGACCGCCCCCGCGGCGCCGGCCTCCGACTGCATCTCCACCACCTCGGGGACGGTGCCCCAGAGGTTCTGCTCCCCCGCAGCGGACCACTCGTCGGCCAGCTCGCCCATGGTCGAGGAGGGGGTGATGGGATAGATGGCGATGACTTCGCTGGCGCGGTGCGCCACCGATGCTGCAGCCTCGTTGCCGTCGAAGATCACCTTTGGACGCGCGGACACGTCGGCTCCTTGGTCGAAGGCGGTCAGGCAAAACCACAAAAACCGCCCTCGCGTAAAGACCCGTGCGACCCCGCGACGCAGGCCCGCCCGTGCAGCGGCCGGCCGGCGCAAACGCTGCGAGAGGCCGTCTGTGGTCATAGAGGCGAGCCAGGGCGGCAGCGGGGTTGCATTGCATGCAGGGCATGACTGCGACCCGCGAGCGGATGTCTGCTGCCGATGCCGCATGGCTGCAGATGGATACGCCGGAAAACCGGATGATCATCACCTCGCTGATGGAGTTCGAGGCGCCCGTCGATCCTGTCGAGCTCGAGCGGATGCTGGAGAAGCTCGCCGCGCAGCCGCGCTTCCACCGCCGCGTGGTTGCGCCGCTTTCGCCGCTCTCCTTGCCCTGGTGGGAGGACGATGCGCGCTTCGACCTGCGCGCTCATGTGCGCCACGTGGCGCTGCCCGCGCCCGGCGGCGACGAGGAGCTGCAGCGGTTCGTGAGCGAGCGGATGAGCGCCGGGCTTTCCCCGGAAAAGCCGCTCTGGGAGGTGGACGTCGTCGAGAGGCCCGCCGGAACGGCGCTGCTCTTGCGCGTGCACCACTGCGTGGGCGACGGCGTTGCGCTGGTGCGCCTCTTGCTCGGGCTTGCCGAGGAGAAGGTGCCCCCGCCGAAGGTGGTGGGCCGGCCTCCGCCGCCGGCGCTCGGGCCGCTGGGATGGGTGATCGAGCAGGCCTCCCGCGCGAAGACGCTGGTCGACCTCCTGACGCTGAGCCCGGATCCGGACGTGCTCCGGGCGGACCTCGGCCTGGTCAAGCACGCCGCATGGTCGCTGCCCATCCGCTTCGCCGCGGTCCAGGAGCTGGCGAAGCAGGAAGGGGCCACCGTCAACGACGTGCTGATGAGCGCGCTGTCGGGCGCGCTGCGGGGAGCGCTCCTGGCCGATGCCGCCGTGCCCGCGAAAGAAGTGCGGGCGCTGGTGCCCCTGTACCTGCGCGGGGACGCGGGCGCGATGGGCAATCACTTCGGCCTCATTTTCGTGCAGCTTCCCATCGCCGAGAGCACGCGCGAGGCGCGCCTCGAGAAGCTGAGGAAGCGGATGGGACTGGTGAAGGCCTCGCCCACCGCGCCGCTCGCCTTCGAGATCCTGCGCGCCTTCGGGGCCGCGGGCGCCGCGGTCGAGCGCATCGGCGTGGGGATCTTCACCGACAAGGCGTCGGTGATGGTGACCAACGTGGCGGGGCCGCAGGCGCGCGTGCGCATCGCCGGCCAGCCGCTGAACAGCATGATGACCTGGGCGCCCACCTCCGGGCGTCTCGCCCTCAGCGTCACGCTGCTCAGCTACGCCGGGGAATTGCGCATCGGCGTCTGCGCCGACGCGAACCTGGCCATCGAGCCGGCGGCGCTGGTGCGTGCCTTCGAGCAGGAATTGCTCGCCGAGGCGCCCGGGGCCACCGCGCCCCTGCACTGAAACATCAGGCGAGCAGGTGCGCCTGGCCGCTGTCCGAGAGCCACTTCCGGTAGACGGGGTGGATGGGGTTCGTCACCGGCGCGAGCTTGAGGATGGTGAGGAGCGGCCCCTGGAGCTTCACGCGGCCGAGCGCCACCGCGACGGCGACGTTCTCCTTGCCCTGGAAGAAGCGGTTCGCGGTCTCGCTCGACATGCGCAGCGTGATCGCCGGCGTCCAGGGCGGCGGGCCCCACACCCAGCGCAGATAGCGCCCGTCGTCGGCGGCGTCCACGTTGAACTCCAGCCCGAGGTCGGTGATGACGAACCGGTGCGGCGCGTGGGCGTCGTGCAGCGGGCGCCCCACTTCGGGATGCTCGTTCATCAGCTCGAAGACGTGCTCGAAGACGCCCTTGAACTCGTTCGCGTCGCGGAAGGCCATGCGCGCTCCGTCGGGTGGCCGAATGGTAACGGCGCATTCGCTCCCGGGCGTGCGCGGTTTGGCCGCAGCGGTCGGCTACGCGGCGCGGCTGCGGTACAGGCGCCAGTAGGGCGTGGCCACCGCAAGGTCCAGGCGCGGCGAGGCCTCGAGCAGATCGATGATGGGCAGCGTGCAGCGGCGCCAGAGGATCCAGGTCTCGCGCTGCTCCGCCGCCTTTAGCGTCCGCTCCGCCGCGCGCCTGCCCACGCTCTCGGGGAAGGGGTTGTTGAAGAAGTAGAAGGTGGGCTCTTCGGGAAGGGGCAGCTCGAGGAAATCGGCGCGGAGCAGCTCGGCGCGGACCTCGCGCCCGACCTTCTCGCCGTAGCGGGCGAGATTTCGCGCCGCGCGCTCGTTCAGCTCCGCAGACAGCTCCACCCCGACGAGGCGGCGGAACCGGTACTGGCTCGCCAGCATGAGCGCGAGCCCCTTCCCTGAGCCGACGTCGAGGAAGGTGAGGCGATCGCGATGCGGCGGCGCGGCGCGCATCATCTCGTGGAAGAAGTCGGGGTTGATGGGCCCGTACTGCCATTCGCCCAGGCTCTCGTCGCCGGCTCCCAATCCCAGATCGCGCAGGTGGATGCGCGCGAAGGTGTCGGTGCCGTGCTCGAGATCGAACGCCCGCGCCCGCCTGTCGCTGTACCGGGCGCAGGCCTGCTCGAGCCGGCGATAGAGCGCATGCAGGCGCGCCTTGCACAGGACCAGGCGCAGGAGCGCCAGCACGGCGCCGAAATGGCTGGTGCAATGGATCAGATCGCGAATCCGGCTGTAACGCCTGGGCACGGGCGCCCCCCTCAGAGGATTCTCCGGCAGGTCGGCCGGCGGCGCCAGAGACGAGCGTCCCGTCCGAGGGATCCCAAGGAAAACCCGAGGGGCGCGCTCGCGCCCGCATGCGTTGGAATGCGTAGCTTCCCTGCATGAAACTCCAGCGAATCCTGCAGGCGGCAAGCGTCGTGCAACTCGCCCGGTTCGCGGCCGGCCGCAGGCGCCGCGTGCTCTTGAGGAGGAAGCGGCGGCGCAGCGCGCTCGGCGCTCTCGGGCTCCTGGCGGGGGGCGCCGTGGCGTGGTGGCTGCTCGGGCAGCGCGAATCGACGCCCGCCTGGCAGCAGAAGAAAGAGCGCAAGCAGGCCCGCCGCGAGGCGGCCCGCCGCGAGCGCGAGGCGGCGCCGGCGAAGGCGCGCGGCGTGCACGTCGAGTCCGGGGCGGACACGTCGCTGCGGGTCCCGCTCGCGGACTGGAAGCACTAAGCGAGGCCCGCTCGACCACCGGAAGGTTTGGGTCGCTCGCGCGCAAGTTCTCATCGCCTCGTAACAGGGACGACGAGGCACTGGCGTCGGAAGGAACAAGCGTCGCGGCGTATGCGCCGTCCGCGGAGCCTCCTCGTCACCTCTGCCCGCGCGCGCTCGACATCCTTCTCGCGGCGCAAACCGACAAGCCGGACCCCGAAGTGCTAAAAGCGCTGAGAAAGCTGAGGTCGTCCAGTGCTCCCGATTGCGTTCCTCGGTGTGTGCGATTCGACGAACGGTTACCGCGAGGGTCACGACGCGCTCTGGCGCCAGGATCTCATCGGACTGCGAAAGCACGTCGTGTCCCCGGTGTTTCCATGGGGTCTTTCGGGGCTCCAATTCATCTTCTCGATCTTTGATCCGGCCTCTGTTGGAGAGGTTCGTATCGAACTCCTCGATCCAAGTGGCGGTCGTGTGTTCTTTGTGGATTTTACGTCCG
>DATDMU010000182.1:0-4148 GCA_036518615.1 Myxococcales bacterium | reverse complement strand
AGAGGAAGGTGAAGATGTCCGACTGCCAGAGCTGGTTCGGTCCCGCCCGCTCGAAGCGCCGCGGCAGAAGCTCTTCCGTCGGCGTCTTCGTCGGCGCCTCCATCAAGCCCGCCTCGTGCAGCATCCGCCGCACTTCGCTCTCGCTGGTCCCAATCGCTTCAACGCGCTTGAGCACGTCGCGAATCCGCCGGGTCCCGTAGTCGGGATGCGCTTTTTTCAATGCCCATACCGCTTCACGGCGCGGATCGTCCGCCTGCTTTGTTCCCGGTGTCTTGCCGGGCATGCGCGGAGTGAGCGCCTCGTAGCCGCCTTTCGCGTACGCCCGTCTCCACAGACGTCGCCGAACGCCTCCTTGGGGGGAGAGAAGAATCAACCTGCCTGACTCCGGGACCGCGGTGCGCAGGGAACGCGCAGCATACGCACCCCCGTGGCGATGAACCAGATCGCCTCGGACAGGATGACCAGGCCGAAGCCGTGCGCGTCGAGGCGCAGGTGGCCGGAGAAGAGCAGCGCGACGGCGATCACGCCGGCGGCGATTCCGTAGGCGCGCAGCGCGCCGCGCATGCGCGCCGACCAGAGCACGATCGCCGCCGACGTCGCCGACACGATGATTCGCGCGAACGCCTGCACCAGGACTGCGTCGTGGCGGAAGAACCCCGGGTCGGCCGGAATCGCCAGGCTGACGCCCGCCGCGAACACGCCCGAGATCAACGCCACGGCGAACACCGTGAGGGCGAGCGGATCGCCCAGCGCCATCGCTCCGTAGAACGACAGCGGAATCGTGGCCACCGCGAGCACGTGGACGAGAGTCATGCGGTAGGCGTCGTAGTCATGGGCGGTGGGGTGGAACGCCATCACGATCAGCATCCCGGCCGAGCCGGCGATCAGTGCAATTCCTGGTCTCATGAGGCTGATATACGCTGCGCCGGCCGGCGCACTTCCGCACAGAGAGGCACGTCTTGTCCGGAAACCCAGACGATCCCCGCCTCGAACGCACCCGCGCGGCGCTCGCCGAGGCGCTGCACCAGTTGCTCGCGCGGATGCCGTTCGAAGACATCACGGTGCAGAAGATCCTCGACCGCGCGGGCGTGGGCCGCTCGACCTTCTACGCGCACTACAGCGACAAGGGGGACCTGCTGCTCAGCGACGCCGATCGCTTCTTCGCCGCCATCGCCGCGAGGCCGGTGCGCGAACTGTTCGTGCACGTCTCGGAGGCGCCGAGGCTGTACGACGCGCTGCGAGGGAACGACGACGTCCGCGCGCTGGGCCGCGCGCACTTCGCCGCGCGGCTCGGGGACGGTCCCGTCGGCGAGGCGCTGGCGGCGGCGCTCTTCGCCCTGCTCGACTACTGGATCCGCACCGGGATGCGTGAACCGCCGGAACAGATGGAGGCGATGTTCGGCGGACTCTCTGGCACCCTGCGGCCGTGAGGACGTCGCGACCCCGAGGGCTGGAACGGCGTCTCGAGCCTGTCGGTCTCGTGCTCAACGACCCGGTGGTACGCTGGACCAGATGCGTGCATTCTTGAAGTTTGGGGCCATCTTGTCGGCGACAGGCGCGCTGGTCAGCGCGTTCGTTCACGCGGCGTCCTGGTTCGGCCAATCCACTGGATGTTCTTCTACGCGGCGTCCGCAGCGATGTTCTGCGCCGCGCTTTGCCGGCGTACGCAGGGCTTCCCAAATCCCTAAAGCGTTACGTAGCGAAATCCGACATGCGCGATGCTTGCCGTGCGCCACGCTTGGTACTACGCTCCTGTCACTCTGGTGTTACGGAGCATGGATGAAGAGTGTCGCGGTCAAACTTCCTGAGGATCTCCTCGCCCGCCTGGATGCCGTGAGCAAGCGGCAGGGTGCGGGCCGCTCGAGCGTGGTGCGAAAAGCACTGCGGCAGTTCCTCGAGAACGCGGAGGAGACGGCCGCAGCCGGGTCTTTCGCGGAGCAGGCAGCGCGCGCGGCTGGCTGCTTCGACGGCGCCCGTGACCTCTCGCACTCGTCCCGGCACATGCGGGGCTACGGGCGTTGAGTACCGTCGTCCTCGTCGACACGGGGCCGCTCGTCGCCTATCTCAACGCGCGCGATCGCTATCACGACTGGGCGAAAGAACAGCTCGGCCAGGTGCGTCCGCCGCTTGTGACTTGCGAGGCTGTCCTTTCCGAGGTGCTCTTTCTCCTCCGCGGGCAGCGCGCAGCACAGGCGGCAGTCATGGGATTCGTCGAGAGCGGCCTGTTGCGGTTGCCGTTCGCGCTGCAGGACGAGGCAGCAGCGGTTTCCAAGCTGCTGCAACGCTACGCCGAAGTGCCGATGTCGCTTGCAGACGCGTGCCTCGTGCGAATGAGCGAGCAGCATGGCTCGGCGGTCGTGCTCACGCTCGACTCCGACTTCGCCATCTACCGCCGCCACCGCCGCCAGGTCGTCCCGACCATCCGGCCGGCGCGCTGACTGCTGAGGTCGCTGGTTCTAACCCAGCACGGGGAGCTATTCACTCGAAGACACACTGAGGTAACCAGGACGCTCAACCGTCCCGGGAACGAGCTCGCGTCGCCTACGCCTCGCCCAGGTCCGGCCTGGGGTCGATGCCGTCCGGCCAGAGAAAGCGGGGAGCCGGGTGGTCGGGCGCCTCGCTGGTCGCCGGCTCTTGCCCGTTCATCCCGCCCTGCGCGCCGCCCGGCTGTGGTGTCCCCAGGCACCAGGGGCAGGTGCCGTTCGGGCAGAACTCCTGGTGCTTCTCGCAGACCCGGCCTTTGCGCATTCGCGAATCTAATCCCGGCCTCGGCGCTGCGCGTACGCTACGACCCGCACGTCCAGAACACCGCGCTTGATTCCACCGGTCAAACCTCACCGGGCCCGGCCGCCCTGCCTGGAGAGGAGGCTCAGGAGCGCCTCCAAGCTGCGGACTGCTCTGAGTCAGCGCGCGCGCCGGTAGTGCAGGGCGACCGCGCCATTGCGGAGCGGCTTCGCCGAGACCAGCTCGAGCCGTCGCGTCCTGGGCAGCCCGCTCTGGTAGAGGGTCGGGCCGTGGCCGGCGATCCTGGGGTGGACGAGGAACTTGTACTCGTCGATCAGATCCAGCCGGTCCAGCTCGGCCGCGAGCTTGCCGCTGCCGAGGAGCACGCCGGCCGGGGTCGCGTCCTTGAGCTTCTGCACGCCCGCGCGCAGGTCGCCGGCGATGTGGTGGCTGTTGGTCCACGGGAAGTCCTTTCGCGCCGACGACACTACGTACTTCGGCTTGGCCTCCAGCTTGACCGCCCACTCGCGCATCGCCGGCGGCGCCAGCTCGTCGCCGCGGGCGACCGCCGGCCAGTAGCTCTCCATCATCTCGTAGGTGACGCGGCCCCACAGCATCGCCCCGCTCTCGTCCATGAGGCGGGTGAAGAAGGCGTGGGTCTCGTCGTCGGCGATTCCCTCCTGGTGGTCGACGCAGCCGTCCAGGGTGAGGTTGATGCTGAAGGTCAGGAGTCCCATGCGGCGAGTCTAAGCCATTCAGCCGCGGTACACTCCGCCGGGAGCAGAGTCATGACGACACCGAACCCGCTCGACGCGTACCTCTCCGCCGGCATCGCCCGCGAGGATGCCGAGCGCATCGCGGCCGCCGCGCCCAGTGCTTCCGGCACGCTCGACGCAGACTGGGCTGCGCTGCGGGCCTGGCTCGTCCCTCGCGCCGACGCGCTGGCGCGCCTGCCCCGGAAGCCCTCGCGGAGCGCCGCCGAAGCGCTCGCCGCGGCGTCGCTGCTCGAAGGCGGGCGCCGCGCCCGCGAGGCGTTCCTCTTGCGTCACGCGGCGGCAGCGTACGACCGGCTCACGCTCGCCGCAGGCCAGCGGCGCCTCCTGCGCCTGGGCGAGCTCACCTGGGCCGCCGCCTCGGAGTTCCCGGGCCTCGTCCCCTCTCGTGCCGAGGTGGCTCGCGAGCGCGAGTTGCCGCAGATGCACCAGGACGGGCTCCAGGTCGATCAGGGCATCTTCCTCGCCCACGTGTTCTCCGACCGCGAGCGCGGCCTGCACCTCCTTCACGCCATGCGGCAGCCCACCTCGGCCGCGCTGGATCGCCTGGCCTCGTTCTGCGAGACCGGCAGGGCCGAGTTTCCCTCGATGACGCTCGAGCGGCGGGACGGCCTCGGCCGCATCAGCTTCCACCACCAGGAGTGGCTCAAC
>DATDMU010000181.1:0-9797 GCA_036518615.1 Myxococcales bacterium | reverse complement strand
CATGTTGTCCTTGCGCAGCGACTGCAGCATCCCGAAGACCGTCACCGCCATGATGGGGAAGAGGAAGAGCGAGACGGCCGCGCCCTTGCCCAGGTATCCGGCGTTGACGCCCACCTGGTACGCGTAGGTCGCGAGCACCTGCGTCTGGTCGTAGGGGCCGCCGCGGGTGATGATCCAGATGGTGTTGAAGTCGGTGAAGGAGAACACCACCGAGAAGAGCAGCGACACCATGAGGATGGGCCGCACCATCGGCGCCATCACGTAGAAGAACCGCTGCAACGCGTTGGTGCCGTCGAGGCGGGCGCGCTCGAGGATCTCGTCGGGAATGGCGGTGAGCCCCGCGAGGATCACCACGGTGGTGAAGGGAAAGCCGCGCCAGACGTTCACCACCACGAGCGACAGCATGGCGAGGTCGGGGTCGCCGCGGAAGTTGAGGATGTTCGCCGCCGAGATGGTGCCGCTGTGCACCAAGAGCCAGTTGATCACCGAGTAGGTGCTGTCGAGGATCCACAGCCAGGCCTGCCCGGAGATGGCGATGGGAATCACCCAGGGAATGACCAGGAGGCCGCGCAGGAGCTGGCGCCCGCGGAACTTGCGGTGCAAGAGGAGCGCGCAGGGGATGCCGAAGAACAGCTTGATCAGCTCGGTGCCGAACGTGTACTTGAGCGTGTTCTTCACCGCGAGCATGAAGTTCGGATCCTGCTGCACGCCGGTGCCGTTCGTCTTCAGCCGGGTGTTCGCCTTGACCAGCAGGGTTTCCTTCTCCGCCTTCTTCGCCTTGGCGCGGTCGTCGAAGTTCCCGAAGCTGAGCGGCGAGTCGGAGGCGTGGCCCACCACCTTGCCGCCGTGGAGCTGCCAGTCGAGATCGTTGAGGATGGTGGTGGCGATGTAGGTCGCGTCGCCTTCGTTGTCCGCGGTGACCACCGGAATGCTGCGCCCGCCGACCTGGAGGGTGGCCTTGAAGCGGTCGCCCTCGGGAGCGGTCGTCACCTTGCCGTCCTTCTTCGCGGCGACCAGCGCTTTGGCCTCTGCGTCCTTGCCGTCGAAGAGCACGAAGTCGTTGGCGGTGAGCTCGTAGCTCTCCACCTTCGAGTAGTTGTCGAACCCGATGTAGTTCCACTTCCGCGCGCCCGCCTGCGCGTCGGTGAGGCTGAGCCAGATGCTCATCGCGAAGGGGTAGGCGATGAAGGCGGTGAGATAGAGGATGGCGGGCAGCACCAGCGCGTACCCGAAGGGGGCCTCGCGCTCCGAGAACGGAAGGCGCCGCAGCGCTTCCTTCTTCGCCGCCGGCGCGGCCGCCACCGCTACAGGGCGCATTCGTCGGCCTGATCGAAGAGATGCGCGCGGGAGAGGTCGAAGTAGAGGTCGGCGCGGTCGCCCGGCTTGAGCCCCGGCATCGCCTCCGCCTCGAGCTGCAGGACGCCCGCGGGAGTGCTGGCGGTGAGGATGGTCCGGTGCCCGAGCGGCTCGACCACCTCGATGGTGGAGGGCACTCTGGCCACGTGCTGCTTGCCGTTCGCGCGCAGCGCGATGTGCTCCGGCCGCATCCCGAACACCACCTTGCGCCCCGCCATCTCGGCGAGACCCGGCCGCGGCATCTGCATGGTCAGGCTGCCCGGCAGCGTGACGCCGGACGCGGTGACCTCGCCGTCGAAGAAGTTCATCGGCGGAGTGCCGATGAACCCGGCGACGAAGCGCGTGGCGGGCCGGTCGTACACCTCCATCGCGCTGCCCACCTGGATGATGCGGCCGCCGTTCATGATCACGATGCGGTCGCCCATGGTCATGGCCTCGACCTGGTCGTGGGTCACGTACACCATGGTGGACTTCACTTGCTGGTGCAGCCGCTTGAGCTCGGTGCGCATGTGCACGCGCAGTTTCGCGTCCAGGTTGGAGAGCGGCTCGTCGAAGAGCAGCACCCCCGACTGCCGGCACAGCGCCGCGCCCACCGCCACGCGCTGGCGCTGGCCTCCGGAGAGCTGGCGCGGCTTGCGGTCGAGCAGCGGGGTGAGCCCGATGATGTGCGCCACGTCGTCGATGCGCCTGGCGATCTCCTTCTTCGGCAGCCCGCGCAGCTCCAGGGCGAAGGAGAGGTTCTTGCGCACCGTCATGTGCGGGTAGAGCGCGTAGCTCTGGAAGACCATGGCGATGTCGCGGTCGCGCGGCGGCTTGTAGGTGACCACTTCGCCGCCGATGCGGATGTCGCCGGCAGTCACCTCTTCGAGGCCGGCGATCATCCGCAAGGTGGTGGTCTTCCCGCAGCCGGAGGGGCCGACGAGGATGCAGAACTCGCGGTCGCGGACCGTGAGATCGATGCCCGCGACCACTTCCGTCTCTCCGAAGCGCTTGACGACCCGATCGAGAACGACGTCTGCCATGGTGTGGGTCTTTTTACCCCGGAACCGTCAGATCGCCCGAAGCTTCTTTTCCGCGTCGTCCATTGCCGCGCGGATGGGCTTTCCCTTGGCGACCTCCGCGAACATGGTCGGGATGATGAACTTCGCGTACATGCCGGTCGCGGTGCGGGTCATCGGGCCCGGATAGCCGATGAACACCAGGTTGTCGCTCTGGAAGTCCTGGAGCAGCTCGAGCTTGGGCTCGCTGCCGATCACCGGCATGGGTTTCTTGGTGAACGCCTTGAGGAAGGGGTGGTTGTAGCCGGTGCTGCCTTCCATGCCGTTGCGGCTGTCGGCGATCATCTCGTAGAGGAAGGTCTTGGCCAGCTCCTGGTTCTTGGAGAAGTTGTAGATGCCGTACGACATGGTGCGGGCGCCGTTGGCGCGGCCCTTGGGGCCGAGCGGCGTCTTCACCACCTCGAGGTTGCGGTAGACGTCCGGGTTGTCCTTGGCGGCGGTGCGGTACGCGCTGATGGGGTTGCAGATCAAGGACCCCTTGCCCGAGGCGATGAAGCGGTTGTTGGAGCTGTCGTCCCAGCTCAGCACCTCGTCGGTCATGGTCTTTTCGAAGAACTGCTTCCCGTAGGCGAGCGCGTCGGAGATCTCCTTGCGGCGGAAGCTGATCTTCCCTTCCTTGTCGAACATGTAGGCGCCGAAGGAGACCATCAGCGGGTAGAGGTCGTCGTTGGCGTCGGGCGTCTGCGCGAAGGGAATGCCGAAGGGATGCCCTGCCGCCTTCAGCTTGGCGCCTTCGGGCAAGAGCTCCTGCCAGGTGGTCTTGTCGGTGTAGCTGGCGCCCACCTGCTTGAAGTAGCCGCGATTGATCAGCATCGGATAGGCGATGTACCAGTACGGCACCGCCAGCCACTTGCCCTTGACCTTGCCGATGGACTCCGAGTTCGGGATCCAGCCGCCGAACTCCTTGGCCAGCTTGTCGGCCACGTCGGTCACGTCCACCAGCGCCTGCTCGAAGAACCAGGCGCCGACGCCGTTGAGGTGGAGGATGTCGTGGCCGCCGCCGCGGGCGATGTCGGCCTGCTCGGCGCCGTTGAGGTCGTTGGTGGCGACGTAGTCCACCTCCACCTTGCACTTGTGCTTCTCGCCGAACTGCCTGGTGAAGTTGGCGAAGTACTTGTTGTCGTACTCGGGCACGAAGTGCTTCCACTGGATGATCTTGAGCGTGGACTCGGTCTGCGCCGAGGCCTTGCGCACGAGGATGGTGGGGGCCGCGATCGCGGCGCCTGCGGTGACACCTGCCTTGAGCAGCGATCTGCGGGACAGCGTTCTCGCCATGTGCGGTTCTCCCGGGGTTGGGGCGGAAAGTTCTATACAGAGTCTCCCGTCGGAGTGGAAGTCCCCCTCCGCCCCGACTACAAATCTTTGTCGAAGAGTGTGCCGCCGCCCGGAAGGTTCCATTTGCAACGCTGGCGCTCTGGACGGCTGCGCGTTTCTGTGCTGGCGTAGCTGGCTCGCGTCCCAGGAGGTTCGACATGATCGAAGTGACGGCGAAGGCTTCCGAAGAGGTGCTCTCCAAACCTGCGCTCGCCTTCGTGGAAGAGCTGCACCGCAACTTCGAGGCGCGCCGGCAGGAGCTGCTCCGCAAGCGCGACGAGCGCTACAGGAAACTGGCCGCGGGCGCGTCGTTCGAGTTCCTGCCCGAGACCGCGAGCGTGCGCTCCGGCGACTGGAAGGTAGCGGACACTCCCGCGGATCTGCAGAAGCGCCACGTCGAGATCACCGGCCCGGTCGAGCGCAAGATGATGATCAACGCGCTCAACTCCGGCGCCGACGTGTTCATGGCCGACTTCGAGGACGCGCTCTCGCCCACCTGGTCCAACGTGGTGCAGGGGCACGTGAACCTCATCGCCGCCGTCCGCCGCAAGCTCGCCTTCACCTCGCCGGAGGGCAAGGCCTACAAGCTCAACGACAAGATCGCCACGCTGCTGGTGCGGCCGCGCGGCTGGCACCTGCCGGAGAAGCACCTGCGCGAAGGCGGAAAACCCATCTCCGGCGCGCTGGCGGACTTCGGCCTCTTCTTCTTCCACAACGCGAAGGAGACGCTGGAGCGCGGCACCGGGCCCTACTTCTACCTGCCCAAGATCGAGTCGCACCTCGAGGCGCGGCTCTGGAACGACGTCTTCGTCTTCGCCCAGGACAAGCTGGGCGTGCCCCGCGGCAGCGTCCGCGCCACCGTGCTGGTGGAGACGCTGCCCGCAGCCTTCGAGATGGACGAGATCCTCTACGAGCTGCGCGAGCACTCGAGCGGGCTCAACGCCGGCCGCTGGGACTACATCTTCTCCCTGATCAAGAAGTTCCGCACCCGCAAGGACCTGATCCTGCCCGACCGGCAGAAGGTCACCATGACGGTGCCGTTCATGCGCGCCTACACGGAGCTGCTGGTGAAGACCTGCCACCGCCGCAACGCCCACGCGATGGGCGGCATGGCGCCTTTCATCCCCACCCGCAAGAACCCGGAGATCAACGAGAAGGCGCTGGCGCAGACGCGGGCGGACAAGGAGCGCGAGGTGGCGGACGGATTCGACGGCACCTGGGTGGCGCACCCGGACCTGGTGCCCACGGCGAAGGAAGTCTTCGACAGGAAGCTGGGCAAGCCGAACCAGGTCTCCAGGCAGCGGCCGGAGGTGAACGTCAAGGCCAGCGAACTTCAAGATACGCGCGTCCCCGGCGCCACCATCAGCGAGGCCGGCGTGCGCAACAACATCAGCGTGGGCGTGCAGTACCTGGCGTCGTGGCTGGGCGGCAACGGCGCCGCGGCCATCTACAACCTGATGGAGGACGCGGCCACCGCGGAGATCTCCCGCGCGCAGCTGTGGCAATGGGTGCAGAACAAGGCGAAGCTCGAGGACGGCCGCACCATCGACAAGAAGCTCTACGAGCAGCTCCGCGACGACGAGATGGGCAAGCTCTCCGGCGTGCCGAACGCGAAGGAGGCGCAGCAGATCCTCGACGGCCTCGTCCTCGGCGAGTTCGTGGACTTCCTCACCCTGCCCGCCTACGAGCGCCTCGAATGAAGCAGGAGACGCCGGGCGGGACGCAGGCGGAGCTGAAAGTCCACGCCGGGGCCTTGCCGGCGGAGCTGGTGGCGAAGTTCGCCGCGGTGGTGGGCGAGGGCTACGCCATCTGCAAGCCCGAGCAGCTTCGCACCTACGAGTCCGACGGGCTGGCCAGCTTCCGCGTCACGCCGGGCCTGGTGGTGCTGCCCGGCAGCACCGAGGAGGTGGCGGCGTGCGTGAAGCTGGCGCGCGAGGCCGGCCTGCCCATCGTGGCGCGCGGGTCGGGCACCGGGCTCTCCGGAGGCGCCCTGCCCGTGCCCGGCTGCGTGGTCATCGGGCTCTCGCGAATGCGCCGGATCCTGCACGTGGACTTCGACAATGCCTTCATGCGCGTGCAGCCGGGCGTGATCAACCTCGACGTGTCCAAGCACATCGGCCCGAGCGGCTGGTACTACGCTCCCGACCCGTCTTCGCAGAGCGTCTGCAGCATCGGCGGCAACGTGGCCGAGAACAGCGGCGGCGCGCACTGCCTGAAGTACGGCTTCACCGTGAACCACGTGCTGGGCGTGCGCATGGTGCTCCACGACGGGAGCGTGGTGGACCTGGGCGGGCCGGTGCTCGACCAGCCCGGCTACGATCTCACCGGCGTCGTGGTGGGGAGCGAAGGCCTTCTCGGCATCGTGACCGAGGTGGTGCTGAGAATCCTGCGCAAGCCGGAGGCCACCCGGACCTTCTTCGCCACCTTCCCCTCCACCACCGAGGCGGGCAACGCGGTCAGCGCCATCATCGCCTCGGGCATCGTGCCCGCCGCCATCGAGATGATGGACACCCTCGCCATCGTCGCCGCCAAGGCGGCCACCGGCGTGGACTGGCCGGAGGTGGGGGCGGCGCTGCTGATGGACGTGGACGGCCTCGCTGCGGAGTGCGAGCACACCTCGGCGCACGCCATCGAGCTGTCGCGAAAGGCGGGCGCCCTGGAGATCCGCGTCCCGCGCGACGCCGCCGAGCGGGAGCTGATGTGGAAGGGGCGCAAGAGCGCCTTCGCCGCGGTGGGGCGGATCGCGCGCAACTACCTGGTGCAGGACGGAGTGATCCCGCGCAGCGCCATCGCGCGGGTGCTGACGGAGATCGCGCAGCTCGGCCAGAAGTACGGGCTGCGGGTCGCCAACGTCTTCCACGCCGGCGACGGCAACCTGCATCCGCTGGTGCTCTTCGACGGGCGCATCCACGAGGAGGAGAAGAAGGCGGAGGAGATGTCCGGCGACATCCTGCGCATCTGCCTGCGCTACGGCGGTTCCATCACCGGCGAGCACGGCGTGGGGGCGGACAAGGCGCCGTACATGGCGGAGATGTTCACCCCCGACGACCTGGACACCATGCACCTGTTGCGCTGCGCCTTCGACCCCTCGGGCCGGTTCAACCCGGGCAAGGTCTTTCCCTCGCCGCGGCTGTGCGGCGACAAGCCGGGTCCGTACCAGCCGCATCCCACCGAGCTTTCGGGGCAGGCGTGGCGGGCGTGACGCCGCGGCAGGCGCCAGCCTCGATCGAAGAGGTGCAGGCGCTGCTCGCCTCCGGAGCGGAGAGCGTGCTCTTCGTGGGTGGCGAAACCGTCATGCCGCCGGGGCCGGAGGTGGCGCTGGAGATCTCCAGCCAGAAGCTCGACCAGGTGGTGGAGTACCAGCCTGCCGACCAGGTGGTGGCGGTGGAAGCCGGCATGACGCTTTCGGCGCTGCAGCGCGAGCTGGCGAAGAACGGGCAGCGGCTCGCGCTCGATCCGCCGCTGCCGGACAAGGCCACCATCGGCGGCATCGTCGCCGCCAACTCCTTCGGCCCCCTGCGCACGCGCTACGGCTCGGTGCGCGACCTGATCATCGGCGTCTCGGTGGTGCGCGCCGACGGAGCTCGGGCCAAGGGCGGCGGCAAGGTGGTGAAGACGGTGGCGGGCTTCGATCTGCCCAAGCTGATGTGCGGCTCCTTCGGCACGCTGGCGTTCATCGCCACGGTCACCTTCCGCGTGCACCCGCTGCCGGAGAAGACGCTCACGCTCTGCGCCCGCAACGCGAACCCGGTGGAGTGGGCGCGGAAGATTCGCGCGGGACAACTGGAGCCCGCCGCGGTGCTGGCGGTGCGCGAGCGCGAAGGGTGGGACGTCTACCTGCGCTTCGAGGGCTTCGCCGCCGGCGTCCTGGCGCAGCGCGAGAAGCTGCGCGCGCTGGAGGAGGCGGAGTTTCCCGGCCTGGGCGTCTCACCCGTCCGTTTCGCGGCCCTTCCCACCCAGCTCGCCGAGGTGGAGCGCGCGCTGCAGCCGCTGGAGGCGCGGCTCTTCTGGCTGCCCACGCTGGGGCTCGGCTTCGCGCAGGGAGAGGTGCGGCCGGTTGCGCTGGAAGGTGCGCGGCACGGCATCTCGGCGCTGGGCGGCTGGGTGACGGCGCCGGGAGACCTCGGGCCGCCGCCCGCCTCGATCGAGCTGATGCGGTCGGTGAAGCGCACCTTCGATCCCGAAGGAAGGCTCGCGCCGGGGAGGTTCGTTGGCGGCATCTGAGGTCACGGAGGCGAAGGGGGTGACGGCACCCGAGCGCGAGTTGATCGACGACTGCGTCCACTGCGGCTTCTGCCTGCCGCACTGCCCCACCTACCAGAACTGGGCCGAGGAGATGGACTCGCCTCGCGGCCGCATCGATCTGATGAGGGGCCTGCGCACCGGGCAGACGCAGATGACGCCCACGGTCGCGGCGCACTTCGACCGCTGCCTGGGCTGCATGGCGTGCGTCACCGCCTGTCCGTCGGGCGTGCGCTACGACATCCTCATCGAGGAGACGCGCGCCCTGGTGGAGCGCGACTACCGGCGCGGGCTGCAGGACCGCCTGCACCGGGGAATGATCTTCAAGCTCTTTCCCTATCCGCGAAGGCTGCGGGCGATGGCGGCGTTCCTCCTGCTCTACGTCTGGACCGGCCTGCGCTGGCTGGTGCGCCACAGCGGCGTGCTGAAGCTCTTGCCGCCGCGGGTGCGGCAACTCGAGGCGCTGCAGCCTCCCGTGACGCTGCACAACGTCTTCGCCACCCTGCCCGAGCGGGTGGCGGCGCAGGGGGAGAAGCGGTTCACGGTGGCGGTAATCGCCGGCTGCGTGCAGCGGGTGTTCAACCCCGGCGTCAACGAGGCCACCGTGCGGGTGCTCGCGGCCGAGGGGTGCGAGGTGCTGGTTCCGCGCGGCCAGGGTTGCTGCGGGGCGCTCTCCATGCACGCGGGGCGCGAGCACGAGTCGCTCCGCTTCGCGCGCGACCTGATCGAGCGCTTTTCCCGCCAGCCGGTGGACTACGTGCTCATCAACGCGGCGGGCTGCGGATCGCACCTCAAGGACTACGGCCGGCTCTTTCCCGGCGACGCGCGCGCGAAGGAGTTCGCTGCCAGGGTGCGCGACGTGAACGAGTTCCTCGCGGGCCTTGCGCCGCGCGCGCAGCGCAATCCCCTGCCGCTGCGCATCGCCATGCACGACGCCTGCCACCTGGCGCACGCGCAGGGCATCCGGGCGCAGCCGCGCGCGCTGTTGCGCGGGATTCCCGGCGTGACGCTGCTGGAAATCCCGGACAGCGAGCAGTGCTGCGGGAGCGCGGGCATCTACAACCTGGTGCAGCCCGGCAGCGCGCAGCAGGTCGGCGAACGCAAGGTCGACAACGTGCTGACCACCGGCGCGAATCTGCTCGCCAGCGCCAACCCGGGCTGCACGCTGCAGATCCAGAAGATCCTGCGCGAGCGCGGCAAGCACCTGCCCGCGGCGCACCCCATCGAGATCCTCGACGCGTCGATCAACGGAACGAAACTTCCGTCGTGACCGCGATCTGCGGGTGGATGGAGCGGTAGATGGGGCAGGACTGCGCGTAGAGCCCGTGGACGCGCTGCGCGGTCTCGCGCTGGTCGGGCGGGCACTCCAGCGAGAAGCGCACGTGGATGCGCTTGATCACCAATGCTGCGGGCTGCGCCCTGCGCCCGGCTCCGGGCAAGCCCGGAGCCTCCAGCGTGCCGCCTTCCAGCTCCACCTCGCCTTCGGCTTCCGCGACGAGCTTCCCGGCGGACGCGGGGATCTGGCGCGCCTCCAGCGCGCCTCCGTAGGTGCCGGTCAGTCAACCCGCCGCGGCGGCCACCAGGTAGTCCAGCGTGGTCGCGTGCGACTCGTACATGCCGGGCTTCGCGCCGTAGTGCGCCGCCACCGCGCCGTGGGTGCCGAACTTCACCGGCTGCGGCTCCTCAGGAAGGAAGGCGTGGCGCAAGGAGCCCTTGACGCGTTCGATGCGGACTTTCGAGCGATAGGCCACTTCAGGCATGGCGGCGTTCTCCTGCGCCGTGCCATACTCCGCGGCATGAACGGAGTCGAGGTGCTTGCGCGCGAGC
>DATDMU010000180.1:0-13383 GCA_036518615.1 Myxococcales bacterium | reverse complement strand
GTCTCGGTGCCCTTGAAGTCGTAGCGCTGGTCGATCTCCTTCTTCGCCTGCTGGAAGGCGTTGTCGACCTCCTGCTCGTTCACCTTGCTGACGATGTCGAAGCTGGGCATGTCACATCTCCAGGACCACGGGGAGCACCATCGGCCGCTTCTCGATCCCCTTCTTCCAGACCGAGCGTACCGCGCGCCGCAGCGCCTCCTCCACCATCCCGTGGTCGGTGCGCTGGGCAGGCGCGAGCTCGGAGAGCGCGAGCAGGGCGGCCTGGCGGGCGCGCTCCATCCGCCCCTCGTCGAGCCCGGCGACGCCCTTGCCGAGCAGCTCGGGCGAGCGCAGCACTTCGCCGCTCTTGCGATCGAGCACGCAGAGGCAGACCAGCATCCCGGTCTCCGCGAGCAGCTCGCGGTCGCGCAGCGCCACCTCGCCCACGTCGGCGAAGGCGCCGCGGGCGTCCAGGTAACGGCGGCCGGCGGTCACCGCGTTCGGCAGCACGGCGATCAGCTCGCCGGGGCGCAGCTCGATGGCGTCGCCGTCCTCGGCGATGACGCAGCCGGGCGCGCCCACCCCGGCCGCCTCCGCGGTGCGCGCGTGGGCGGCGAGCATGCGGTACTCGCCGTGGATGGGCACGAAGCTGCGCGGGCGCACGAGGTCGATCATCATCCGCTGCTCGCCCTGGCAGGCGTGCCCGCTGGTGTGGATGAGCTCGGAGGCCCCGCTCGAGGTGGAGAGCACGCGGCACCCGCGCCGCACCAGGTGATCGATGATGTTGCCCAGGGCGCGGTCGTTTCCCGGAATCACGCGGCTGGAGAGGATCACCAGATCTCCCTTCTCCAGCGCGACCGAGGGATGCTCCCCCAGCGCCAGCCGCGCCAGCGCGCTGCGCGGCTCGCCCTGCGCGCCGGTGCAGAGGATGGCCAGCTCGCGCGCGGCGAAGTGCCCGGCCGCCTCGGGATCGACGAAGCTGTCGGGCGGGCAGCTCACGTAGCCCAGGTCGAGCGCGAGCCGCACGTTGGTCTGCATGGAGCGGCCGAGCAGGACGATCTTGCGGCCCTGCGCCAGCGCCGCGCGCACCACGCTCTCGACGCGGTGGATGTTCGACCCGAACATCGCCACCACCACGCGGCCCTTCGCCATCGGGCCGGCGAAGAGCCGCATCAGCGACTCGCCCACGTCGCGCTCGCTCACGCCGCTGCCTTCGCGCTCCGAATTGGTGGAGTCGGAGAGCAGGCAGGCCACGCCGCTCTCGCCCAGCTCCGCGAAGCGGCGCACGTCGAGGAGCTTGCCGTCCACCGGGCTCCAGTCGATCTTGAAGTCGCCGGTGTGGACGACCACCCCCGCCTCGGTGTGGATCGCGTAGCCCACCGCGTCCGGGACGCTGTGGGGCACCTGGAGCGGCTCGAAGTCGGTGTGCTTGCCGGCGGTGTCGGTCGACCGCGGAGAAATCTCCCTCAGATCGGCGGAGATGGCGTGCTCCGCGAGCTTCTCCCGGGTGACGGCGAGGGTGAAGCGCGTGCCGTACACCGCCGCGTCGGGAAAGTCGCGGAGCAGGTAGGGAAGCGCGCCGACGTGGTCCTCGTGCGCGTGGGTGAGGAGCACGGCGTCCAGCCCGCCCGCCGAGCGCAGGTAGCTGAGGTCGGGCGCGATCACCTCCACGCCGAGCGCCTGCTCGGCGTTGGGGAACATCAGTCCGCAGTCGATGACCACGCGGTCCCCGCCCGACTCCAGAACCATGCAGTTCATCCCCACCTCGCCGAGGCCACCGAGCGGCAGGATGCGGACCGGCGCGGGTGCGGACACGACCGGATCTATATCCTGTTTTCACCGCGCGCCCCCGGGGCGCATGTTACGAGTGGGCCGTGGATCCGCTCGGGAAGGTGCTGAACCCGCCGCAGCTCGAGGCCGTGCGCCACGGCGAAGGCCCGCTGCTCATCCTGGCGGGCGCCGGGTCCGGCAAGACGCGGGTCTTGACCCATCGCATCGCGCACCTGCTCCGCGAGCGGCTCGCGCGCGCGCTGGAGATCCTCGCGGTAACCTTCACCAACAAGGCCGCCGGGGAATTGCGCGAGCGGGTGGCGAAGCTGGTGGGGCCCGACGCCGAGCGCCTCTGGGTGGCCACCTTCCACGCCGCCGGAGCCCGCATCCTGCGCCGCGAGGCGGAGGCGCTGGGGCTCACCCGCAGCTTCGCCATCTACGACGACGCCGACCAGCTCGCCGAGGTGAAGCGGGCCGCCTCCGACCTCGGCTTCGACACCGGCACCGCGCGGCAGCACCTGTCGCGCATCGATCGCTGGAAGAACGCGGGCCTCTTGCCCGCCGACGTGCGGGTGGCGGACTACGACGTGCCGGGCAAGACCGGGCTGAAGATCTACGCGCGCTACCAGGCGGCGCTGCAGTCCTCCAACGCGGTCGACTTCGGCGACCTCATCGTCCGGGTGCTCGAGCTGTTCAAGAAGCGCGAGGACATCCTCCAGAACTACGCGAGCCGCTTCCGCTACATCCTGGTGGACGAGTTCCAGGACACGAACCCTGCCCAGTACCAGCTCCTGCGCGTGCTCGCCTCGGTCCACGGCAACCTCGGCGTGGTCGGGGACGACGACCAGTCCATCTACCGGTGGCGCGGGGCGGAGGTGGAGAACATCCTCGACTTCCCCAGGCACTTTCCCGGCACGCGGGTGGTGCGGCTGGAGCAGAACTACCGCTCCACCGGCCGCATCCTCTCGGCGGCGCACGCCATCATCGAGAAGAACGAGCGCCGCGCCGAGAAGAAGCTGTGGACCGCCGCGGGGGAAGGCGACAAGGTGCGCGTGGTGCTCGCCGACGACGAGCGCGACGAGGCGAACCGCATCGCCTCCGAGCTCTACGGGCAGAACGCGCGCGGCACGTCCTACGCGGAGATGGCGGTCTTCTACCGCGCCAACGCCCAGTCGCGCGCGCTGGAGGACGCGCTGCGGGCGCGGCGCGTGCCGTACCGGGTGGTGCGCGGGCGCTCGTTCTACGACCGCGCCGAGGTGAAGGACGTGGCGGCGTACCTGCGGCTGTGCGTGAACCCGCGCGCGGACGGCGACCTGCTCCGCGTCATCAACACGCCGCCGCGCGGCATCGGCGACACGACCGTCGATCACCTGCGCGCTTCCGCCCGCAGGCAAGGCGTGTCGCTGTGGGAGGCGCTGGGCTCCTCCGACCCGGAGCTTCCCTCGAGCGCCCGCGCCAAGCTCCTGCCCTTCAAGGCGCTGATCGAAAAGCTGCGGGAAGGCGTGGCGCAGGACGCGGGCGCGGCCGACGCCATCGAGCGCGTGCTCGAGGAGACCGGCTATGCCGGCCGCCTGCGCCTGGAAGGCGAGGAGGGCGAAGACCGCCTGGAAAACCTCATGGAACTGGTCGGCGCCGCCAGGGAGTTCGACCGCGCCTGGGCCGGTGGAGTCCCCGAGCCCGAAAACGCAAACCCAAACGCAAACGCGAACCCCGAACCGAAGCCTGTCGTGCCGAACGCCTTGACGCAGACCCGCGCCGAATACCTGCGCGCCGTCCGCGCCGCGCCCGGGGCGCTCGGCAGCCCCCAGGACTCCGGCGACGACGCGCCCGGCGACCGGCCCGACCCTGCCGCAGCTCTGGCCGCCGCCGCTCCCGACGACGAGGACGGGCGCGCCGACACGCCGCTGCTCGGATTCCTCGAGCAGCTCGCGCTGGTGGGCGACGCCGACGCGGCGCAGGGCGGCGACCGGGTCTCGCTGATGACGCTGCACGCGGCCAAGGGGCTGGAGTTCGACGCGGTGTGGATGACGGGGCTGGAGGAGCGCGTCTTTCCCAGCGGCCGGTCGCTGGGTCAGATCGGGCCCATGGCCAGCGGCGAGGAGGATCCCGCCGAGATGGCCGAGGAGCGGCGGCTCTGCTACGTGGGCATGACCCGGGCGCGCAAGCGCCTCACGCTCTCGCTCGCGCGCTGCCGCTCGCTCTTCGGGGAATTGCGCTTCAATCCGCCCTCGCGCTTCGTGCGCGAGCTGCCGCCCGAGCTGACCGAAGGGCTCGCCGCCCTCGACCGCCTCTCGCCGATGCAGGAGCGCGCCCGCAAGGAGGTGGCGTACGACGATTTCGACCAGCGCCCCCGGTTCGCCGAGGAGTCTCCCCTGGGCGGGCGCAACCGCATGCGCGAGTCGTCGCGCTACGAGCCGGCCTCGAAGCCGGCGGTGAAGCAAGCCGCTCCCGGCGTCGGCGGCCTCGGCCCGGGAGCGCGCGTCAAGCACGCTTCCTTCGGGGTGGGCACGGTGGAAGACGTGGACGGCGAGGGCCTGAACCGCAAGCTCGTCGTCCGCTTCGGCCCGGGCGTCGGTATCAAGAAGGTCCTCGCCCGCTTCATCGACAAGGCCTGAAAGCCCTCAGTAGTGCAGATGGGGCGGCAGGAGCGAGTCGACGAGGACGCCGAGCAGCACCTGCACGAGGCCTGCGAAGATGGCCTGGAAGAGGCCGATGTCGTAGGCGAGCGAATACACCGCGAGCCAGGCCACGAAGGCGATCAGCGCCGGGATGACGAGGAACCAGAAATACGCGAACGGTGTCACCAGCAGCGCCACCAGGAAGGTGACGAGCAGCGCGCGCCCGAGGGTGTTCTTGCGGTTGCCGCGGGACACCACCCCCACCGAAACCATGACGACGAGCGCGTGCAGGACCCACGACGCGATCTTCAGGACCAGCCAGGTCATGGCGGGAAGATAGCGTGATTCGTGCCCCTGGGTTAGATCCGCCAGAGATGCCGACACCGGACGTCCCCGTCACCGAAGAGCTGCTCCACGCCCTGCCCAAGACGGACCTGCATTGCCATCTCGACGGCTCCTTGCGCCTGCGCACGCTGCTCGCGCTGGCGGAGCAGCAGGGAGTCCGGCTCCCCGCCGACACCGAGGACGGGCTCGCAAAGGCGATGAAGCTCGGCCAGCACCACGGCAGCCTGGAGGAGTACCTCAAGGGATTCGACATCACCCTCAGCGTGATGCAGACCGAGGACGCGCTCTACCGCACCGCCTACGAGCTGGCCATCGACGCCGCCGCCGAGAACTGCCGGCTCATCGAGGTGCGCTACGCGCCGGTGCTGCACTTGCAGAAGGGGCTCAAGCCCACGGTGGTGGTGGAAGCCGTCCTCGAAGGCCTCCGCGCCGCCACCCGCGAAACCGGCATCCTCGCGGGGGTGCTGGTCTGCGGCATCCGCAACATGAGCCCGGACACCTCGCTGCGGCTCGCCGAGCTGTCGGTCGCCTACAAGAACCGCGGCGTTCTCGGGTTCGATCTCGCCGGCGCCGAGCACGGCAATCCGGCCAAGGACCACCAGGAAGCATTCCAGCTCATCCTCAACAACAACATCAATTGCACCGTCCACGCCGGCGAAGCCTACGGCCCGCCCTCCATCGCCCAGGCGCTCCATTACTGCGGCGCGCATCGCATCGGCCACGGCGTGCGGCTGCGCGAGGACGGCGACCTGCTCAACTACGTCAACGACCACCGCATCCCGATCGAGTGCTGCCCCTCCTCGAACGTGCAGACGGGCGCCGTGCTCGACATGGCCAGCCACCCGTTCAAGTTCTACCTGGACTTCGGCATCCGGGTGACCATCAACACCGACAACCGGCTGATCACCGACACCAGCGTCACCAAGGAGCTGTGCGTCGTCTCCCGGCAGTTCGGGCTGACGGCGAGCGACATCCGCAACATCCTGGTGGCGGGCTTCAAGAGCGCGTTCCTCACCTTCCACGACCGCTCCCAGCTCGTGCGCAAGGCGCAGAGCGAAATGGACGAGGTGATCTCCCGCTTTGCCGCAAAGGAGCGCCAGAACGGCGTGCCGGCGAAGAAGCCGCCCGCCTCGAAGCCTCCGCCCTCGAAGCCGCCGGCGAGGCGCACCTGAACCGCCTGCACGGCAATTGAACAGGCTGGCGGACCGGCGTTGCGATGGATGGCGCCGGGGTCTACCGTCCCCTCCATGTCGCTCGACAAGACGCTCGCGATGATCCTGGCCGGCGGCGAAGGCCGCCGTCTCGCCCCGCTCACCCAGGAACGCTCGAAGCCCGCCGTGCCCTTCGGCGGCCGCTACCGCATCATCGATTTCGTGCTCAGCAACTTCGCCAATTCCGGCGTGCTGCGGATGAAGGTGCTCACCCAGTACAAGTCGGAGTCGCTCAACACGCACATCTCCCGCGGCTGGCGGCTCAGCTCCATGCTCGGGCAGTTCGTCGAGAGCGTTCCGGCGCAGCAGCGCACCGGGCCCGAGTGGTACCGCGGCTCGGCGGACGCCATCTACCAGAACCTGAACCTCGTCACCGACGAGGAGCCGGACTACGTGTTCGTCTTCGGCGCCGACCACATCTACCGCATGGACGTGCGCCAGATGCTCGACTTCCACATCCAGCACAAGGCCGACTGCACCGTGGCCGCCATTCCCGTGCCCATCGAGGAAGCCAGCTCCTTCGGCATCATCACCGCCGACGCGGACGGGAGGATGGTGGATTTCCAGGAGAAGCCGAAGAACCCCAAGCCGATGATCGGCAACCCGCGGGCGGCGCTGGTCTCGATGGGCAACTACCTCTTCACCACCGAGGCGCTGGTCCGCGAGATCGTCCGCGACGCGGGCAAGGAGAGCGCGCACGACTTCGGCAAGTCGATCATCAGCGAGATGCACAAGCGCAGCAGGGTCGCCGTGTACGACTTCGCCACCAACCACGTGCCGGGCCAGGGGCCCAACGAGACCGGCTACTGGCGCGACGTGGGAGACCTCGACACCTATTACGAATGCAACATGGACCTGGTGGCGGTGGACCCCAAGCTCTCGCTCTACAACAACCGCTGGCCCATCTACACCGCGCCGGCGCACACGGCCGCCCCCGCCAAGTTCGTCTTCGCCAACGAGGAGGAGGGCCGCGTCGGCCGCGCCACCGACTCGCTGGTCAGCGAGGGTTGCATCATCTCCGGCGGCCGCGTGGACCGCTCGGTCGTCTCCGCCAACGTGCGGGTGAACTCCTACGCCGACGTGGAGGCGAGCCTGCTCTTCGAAGGCGTGAAGGTGGGCCGGCGCGCGCGCATCCGCCGCGCCATCATCGACAAGAACGTGGAGATCCCTCCGGGCGTGGAGATCGGGTACGATCCGGAGGAGGATCGCAAGCGGTTCTTCGTCAGCCCGAAGGGCATCGTGGTCGTTCCCAAGGGAATGAGGCTCGGGGGCTGAGCAAAGGAGCAAGTGGCCCGCGTCGTCTTTCTCTGGCACCTGCACCAGCCCGAATACCGCGACCCGGTGACCGGACAGCCGGTCCTGCCCTGGGTCCGGCTGCACGCGACGCGCGCGTACACCGACATGGCGGCGGCGCTGGAGGAGCACGGCGGCGCCCGCGTCGTGGCCAACTGGGCGCCGTCGCTGCTGCTGCAGCTCGAGGCCTATGCCGCGGGCTCGGCGGTGGACCGCGACGAGGAGATCGCGCGCAGGCCGGTGGACACGCTCACCGCCGCGGAGCGCGCCCACGTGGTCAAGGAGAGCTTCTCCGTCGACTGGGCGGTCTGGGTGAAGCCGGTGCCCCGCTACGCGGAGCTGCTCGGCAAGCGCGGCACCGACCTGCGCAGGATCGACCTGCACCGCGTACAGGAATCCTTCTCCGCGCAGGACCTGCTCGATCTCGAGGTGCACTTCATGCTCGCCTGGATGGGCTTCGCCGCCCGGCGCGAGGAGCCGCTGGTGGCCGAGCTCGTCCGCAAGGAGCGCGGCTTTTCCGAAGCGGAGAAGCTCCAGCTCCTCGAGCTGTCGCGGCGCATCGCCGCCCGGGTGGTGCCGCGCTGGAAGGCGCTGGCCGATCGCGGCGTGGTGGAGATCGCCTGCTCTCCGCTCTTCCATCCCATCCTCCCGCTGCTGGTGGACAGCGACGCCGCGCGCCGGGCCACGCCTGATCTGACGTTGCCGCCGCGCTTCCGCCATCCCGAGGACGCTCGCGAGCAGGTGCGCCGCGGCCTCGCCCGCGCCGCGCAGGACTTCGGAGCGCGGCCGGTGGGCATGTGGCCCAGCGAGGGATCGGTCTCGCCGGAGGTGATCGGGCTCCTCGGCGAGGAAGGGGTGCGCTGGTGCGCCACCGACCAGGGCATCCTCGAGCGCAGCGAGCGCGCCACTCCGCCGGGCCGCGGGCTCTTGCACCATGCGCCGTGGGCGTGCGGCGAGCTGGCGGTCTTCTTCCGCGACCGCGACCTGAGCGACGCGATCGGCTTCCGCTACGGCCACAGCGCGCCTCGTGACGCCGTGTCCGACCTGCTGCGGCGCATCGAATCGGCGGGGGCCGACGCCACGGTGACGGTGGCTCTGGACGGCGAGAACCCCTGGGAGCACTACCCGCAGTCGGGCGAGCTGTTCCTGCGCGAGCTGTACGGCCGCCTCGAACGCAGCGAGGTCGTCCCGGTGCTGCCGCGCGACGAGATCGAGGCGCGCAAGCCCACCAGCAGGGTCTCGAAGATCCATTCCGGCAGCTGGATCGACGCGAACTACCGCATCTGGATCGGCCACGCCGAGGACAACCAGGCCTGGGCGCTGCTCGGCCAGGCCCGCGCCGCGCTGGAGCAGGCACGGCCGCGGCTGATGCCGGAGCAGCTGGAAAAAGCCTGGGCGGCGGCGCTGGCGGCGGAAGGCAGCGACTGGTTCTGGTGGTACGGCGACGACTTCACCACCGACAACGCGCCCGAGTTCGACGCGCTCTTCCGGCGCCACGTGGAGCAGATCTTCCGGCACATCGGCCTGCCTCCCCCGGAGCGGCTTTCGCTCCCCATCATCTCGCCCGCCAAGGACAAGACCCAGCCGCAGCCGGTGCTGGTGCAGCCGACGCGCCTCATCCATCCGCTCATCGACGGCTACTCGCGCAGCTATTACGAGTGGGCGGGCGCCGGCTTCTACCGGCCGGGCGCCACCGCCGGCGGCTCCATGTACCAGAACGCCGGCGCGTTCCTGCAGCTCTGGCACGGCTTCTCGCTCTCCGAGCTGTTCCTCCGCCTCGATCCGGTCCAGGGCGCCGACACCAGCGGAGAGCTGCGCATCCTGCTCACTCCTCCGGGCGGCCAGGACAAGGCGCTGGCGATGACGGTGCGGCCGGGCGCTGCTCCCTGCCCGATCCGCGACGAGAGCGGCGCGGAGGTCGGATCGGGCCGCTGCGGCGCGCTGGTGGAGCTATCGCTCTCGCTCACCGCCCTGGGGCTCTTGCCGGCCGACCACCTGCGCATGGTCCTGCGCCTCTTGCGGGCGGGCGTGGAAGTGGATCGCTTTCCCCGCTACGGCGAGCTGGAGATGGTGGTTCCCGATCGAAGCTTCGAGCGCACCCACTGGCACGTCTGACGGCCGGCCGCAGGGCCGCCCGCCCGCGCGACGGATCTGGATTCGCCGTCGGATTTGCTACATTGCGCGCCGCCAATGCCGCAGCTCCGCAGAGACCCCGTCGCGGGGCGCTGGGTGGTCATCGCGCCCGAGCGCGCCGATCGCCCGAGCGCTTTCTTGCGGCGCACGGCCGAGCCGGACGAGGGCATCTGCCCTTTTTGCGTGGGGAACGAAAAGATGACCCCGCCGGAGCTGCTCGCCCGCCGCGAGAACGGCGGTTGGAGCCTGCGGGTGGTGCCCAACCGCTACCCGGCGTTGCGCACGGAGATCCAGATGTCGCGTTCCGGCCACGGCCTCTTCGACAGCATGGCCGGCGTGGGCGCGCACGAGGTGGTGATCGAGAGCAGCGATCACCGGGCCACGCTGGCGAGCATGCCGGCGGCGCAGATCGAGAGCGTGCTGCGCGCGTGGCAGGAGCGCATGGAAGACCTGGCGCGCGACCTGCGCCTGCAGTCGATGATCGTCTTCAAGAACCACGGCACGCCCGCGGGGGCCACGCTGCACCACGCGCACTCGCAGCTGATCGCGCTGCCCTTCGTGCCGGAGGCGCTGGGGTCGGAGCTCGCGGCCGCGCGCCGGCACTTCGCCGACAAGGAGCGCTGCGTGTTCTGCGACGTGCTCGCGCAGGAGCTGTCGGAGAAGGAGCGGGTGGTGCTGGAGAACGAGCTGGTGGTCGTGCTCTCTCCCTGGGCGGCGCGCAGCCCGTTCGAGCTCTCCATCCTTCCCCGCCGCCACCGCTCCTCCTTCGAGTCGGCCAATGGACAGGAGCTGCCCGCGCTTGCGGACGCGCTGCGCACGATCTTGCGAAAGATCGACGTCGCCCTGGAGAACCCCGCCTACAACCTCTACCTGCACACCATGCCGCTGCGCGAGCCGGCCAACGACTTCTACCACTGGCACCTCGAGCTCAAGCCGGTGCTCTCGCAGCAGGCCGGCTTCGAGTGGGCCACCGGCTGCTACATCAACCCCACCGCGCCGGAGGAGGCCGCGGCCTTCCTGCGGCAGACGGAGGTGTTTCCGTGAAGATCCTCTTCGTCGCGTCGGAAGCTGCGCCCTACGTCAAGACGGGCGGGCTCGGCGACGTCATCGGCGCGCTTCCCCGGGCGCTGGCCGCGCGGGGCCACGACATCCTCGTGGTGCTCCCGCGCTATGGGCAGATCGACGGCCAGCAGTTCGGCCTGCGCGACACCGGCCGGCGCGTGGAGGTGCAGTTCCCCAACCTGAACGCGGGCGCGCACGTGCACGTGCACGTCCCCGCGGAGCGGCTGCGCTACCTCTTCCTGCAGAACCCCTGGTACGACCGCAAGGAGCTGTACGGCGAGGCGGGGAAGGACTACCGCGACAACCACAAGCGCTTCGCCCTGCTCAGCGCCGGCGCGCTGGAGGCGGCGCGGCAGCAGAACTTCATTCCCGACGCCATCCACGCGCACGACTGGCAGGCGGCGCTGGTCCCGCTCATCGTCAAGCGCGGATGGGCCGGGAGGCCCTCTCCCATCCGCGCCCGCTGCGTCTTCACCATCCACAACCTCGCCTTCCAGGGCATCTTCGCGCGCGACGCGATGGTCGAGCTGGGATTGCCGATGGACCTCTTCAACCCCGACGCGCTGGAGTTCTACGGGAACACCAATCTGCTCAAGGCGGGCCTGGTCTTCGCCGAGAAGCTGACCACCGTCTCCCCCACCTACGCGCGCGAGATCGTCCAGAGCCGCGAGACGGGGGCCGGCCTCGAAGGCCTGCTGCGCCACCGCCAGGCGGACCTCACCGGCATCATGAACGGCGTCGACTACCAGCGCTGGAGCCCGGAAAAGGACCCGGCGCTGCCGCACCGCTATTCGGCGAACGACCTCTCGGGCAAGGCGCAGTGCAAGGCCGCGCTGCAGGAGGAGCTGGGGCTGGACCGGGAGGCGGGCACGATGCTCTGCGCCGCCATCGGCAGGCTCGCGCACCAGAAGGGCTACGACATCGTGGCGCAGGCGCTGCCGGCGATGATGGAGCGCAAGGTCCAGTTCGTCATGCTCGGCACCGGCGACTCGGCGCTGGAGGAGGAGTTCGCAGCCCTCGCCGTCAAGCACCCCACCCGCATCTCCGCGCAGCTCCGCTTCGACGACAAGCTCGCCCACCGCATCGAGGCGGGCGCCGACGTGTTCCTCATGCCCTCCAGGTTCGAGCCCTGCGGGCTCAACCAGCTCTACTCGCTGCGCTACGGGACGCTGCCCTTGGTGCACGCGGTGGGCGGGCTGGCCGACAGCATCGTCGAAGGGCCGCACGGCTGGGGCTTCCGCTTCTCCGAAGAGAGCCCGCGCGACCTGCTCGCCGCCCTCGACAGGGCGCTCCTGCTCTGGAAGGACAGGGCGGCGTGGCGCGCCGCGCAGGAGCGCGCGATGGCGCGCGATCACTCCTGGGACCGCGCGGCGGAGCAGTACGAGGCGCTCTACAAGGGCTGACGGGGTGCGGCATTTCGCGCGCTTGCACGGCGGCGCGGACGGCGTTACACTCGCTGTTGAGATTGATAACCATTCTCAATATCAGCGAGACGCCCCATGGTCCTCTGCATCTGCCGCTCGGTGACTGATCGCGAGGTCGACGCCGCCATCCGGGAGGGCGCCCGCTCGCTCGGCGAGGTGGCCCGGGCCAGCGGCGCCGGCACCGACTGCGGGTGCTGCACCAGCGCCATCGAGCAGCAGCTCGAGCGCGCCGCCCGGTGCACCAGCGACTGCGCCAATTGCCCCCGCCAGACGGCTGCGGTAGCTTCCGCCGCGCTCTGAGCGCGGGGGTCCCATGAAGGGCGACAAGCAGGTCATCACGCTGCTCAACGACGTGCTGACCGCGGAGCTCACCGCGGTGAACCAGTACTTCCTCCATGCCCGCCTCTGCCACCACTGGGGCTACGAACGCCTCGCGGAGAAGGTGCGCAAGGAGAGCATCGAAGAGATGAAGCACGCGGACGCGCTGATCGACCGCATCCTCTACCTGGAAGGGCTGCCCAATCTGCAGCGCTACGGGAAGGTGGGCGTGGGCCAGACGGTGCCCGAGCAGTTCGCGCTCGATCTCGGCGTCGAGTACGAGGCGGTGAAGCGCCTCAACGACGGCATCGAGGCCTGCCGCGCCGCCTCCGACAACGGCACCCGCGATCTGCTGGAGAAGATCCTCCACGACGAGGAGGAGCACGTCGACTGGCTGGAGACCCAGCAGGAAACCATCAAGCAGATCGGGCTGGAGCGCTACCTCTCCGAGCAGCTCAAGGGCTGAAGCGCGGTCCGCTAGACGCGGGTCTCCTTGGGGAGCTGGGAGAGGTACTCCTCGACCAGCTGCTTCTGCTTCTTCTCGTCCATGTTCATCTGCACGAGGCGCCCCGCCGCCTCGATGGCGATGTCCACCGCCTGGGCGCGAAGCTCCACCATCGCCTGCCGCTTCTCCTCGCCGATGGTCTTGCGGGCCGCGGCGAGCAGGTCGTCGCTCTCCTTGCGCGCCGCCGCCATCAGCTCCGCCTTGGCCGCGGCCACCTCCTGCTGGCTCTTGCGCAGGAGCTGCGCGCTCTCCTCGCGCACGCGCTCCAGCGCCGCCTTCATCTCGCCGCTCGCCGCCTCCGCCGCCGCGCGCTCGCGCTTGGCCGACTCGATGGCGTCGGCGATGGTCTTCTCCCGCGTCTCGATCATCTGGAGGATGGGGCCCCAGGCGAACTTGCCCAGCACGATGATGAGCAGCGCGAAGGTGACGAACGTCCAGAAGCTCAGGGCGAAGTTCACGTCGGTGAGGCTGGCGGCGAGGACCATGTGCGGAAAACCTCCGTGCAGCGGGGGCCTTCTACCACGGCCCCCGCGTACGCGAGCGGGCTACTTGACCGCGAGGATGATGCAGACCACCTCTGCGAACAGCGTCACGCCTTCGATGAGCGCGGCGGCGATGATCATCGAGGTGCGGATGTCGCCGGCCGCGGAGGGCTGGCGGGCGGTTCCTTCCATGGCTGCCGCGGCCAGGCGGCCGATGCCGAAGCCGGCGCCGATGACGGCGAG
>DATDMU010000179.1:0-16888 GCA_036518615.1 Myxococcales bacterium | reverse complement strand
ACGCGCCTGTAGCTCAGCTGGATAGAGCAGCGGCCTTCGAAGCCGCGGGCCGCAGGTTCGACTCCTGCCAGGCGCGCCCACCCAGGGACGGTGCCGATCCTGATCAGTCCAACGCGGCGGCGCTGGCGGCGCTGGGCGTTCCTTCGTTCGCCTGCACGCCGGAGCTGTTCCCGGAGCTGATGGCGGCGGCGCTGGAGCGTCGGGATCTCGCGCGCCGGGCGGCGCGGCAGGACATCGTCACCGCCCGGCCCGTGGCGTCGGTTTCGCCCGGCAACTCGATCGCACGAGAGCGCAGATCGCGCGACCCGGTCCCACTTCGACGCACCCGCAGGGCCTGGCGTGCCCTGAGCGATTGCGCGGCTTTGAATCGCTGAAAGTGCGGGCGCGGCGCTTTGGCAACGGTTGCATCGCACCCACCGACGTCGGAGTCCGTGGGTTGGCCGGTGGGGCCGGGCATCGAGCCCCTTTCAGTTCCCATTTTGAATCGGGCGACACTCGTTGGTAAAAATCCGCCGCGAGTGTCCATCGGACACGGAGGGGAAACCGGATGAAGAAGCTTTCGGCGCGCGCTGCGCTCGTCGCAGCACTGGTGGTCGGGTCTGCCTGCCAGCAGAATGCAGTGCCACCGCCGTCCCAGGCCGCGAAGATCGAACGGAGCAGCCGGGCCCTCGACGCAAGCGCGCTCGGCGTCTACGTCGGGTACGCAGACAACCTGCGCGCGAGCCCGGCCTTTCCCGTCCCATGGCAGGGCTCTCCCAACGTGCTCTTCATCGGAAGCTCCTCGCCCTTCGACGCGGGCGCGATCCGGCTCGACAACCCGACCGCGTCGCCGGTGGCGGTCGACTCGGTGGTGGTGGACCTGCAGCGCCCCGGTCCCACCTTCAACCTGTGGGGGAGCTTCACCATCCCGCCGCAGTCCTCGGCCATCCTCACGCAGACCACCCAGTTCAACTTCGACACCAGCGATTTCGAGATCGTCGGTTGCGGTGGGACCGTCTCTGCGGGCGATCCGCGGGTTCCCAGGGTGACCGTCACCGCCGGCGGAGTCTCCAGCGCCTTCCTCGACACCGGCCACGTCCTCGATACCGGCGGCTTCGACCTCGCCTGCATCGGCAACGAGTCGCTGCAATGGCGGTTGATCGGCACCGCGGGCATCGGCAGCACGACCGGCGCGATCACGCTCCAGCCCGCGACGGCCACGGTCGCGGTGGGCTCGCCGTTCAGCGCCACCGCGCTCGTGACCGACGCCGGAGGGCTACCGCTCGCGAACGCGGTCGTCGACTTCGCGGTGGTGAGCGGCCCCGACACCGGAAGGATCGGGCAGGGGACCACCGACGCGAGCGGCAGCGCCGTCTTCACCTTCACCAGCGCGACGGTCGGCATCGACGCGGTGGTGGCGACGCTCGCCAACGGCAGCGGCGGCACGCTCTCGTCCAACCAGAGCATCGTGACCTGGGTCTCCGGTGATCCCTGCCCCCGTCCTGCCGCCGGACCGGACGCGACGCGACTGCTCTACGTCGGCGCGGCCGCCGGCGAGGTCAACGATCCGTTCCGGCTCGCCGCGCTGCTCACCGATTCCACCGGCATGCCGCTCGCCGGCCGCACCGTCTCCTTCTCACTCGCCGCGCAGGGCGCCTCCGCGGTGACCGACGCGAACGGGGTCGCAAGCACCTCCCTGGTCCCTTCCGCGGTGGGAAGCGCGACGCTCTCGCTCTCCTATGCCGGTGAGCAGGGAAACCAGCCGGCGAGCGCCAGCGTCCCGGTCGCCATCGATCGCGACGAGACCTCCATCGCCTACACCGGCCCGCAACTGGTGGCGGCCGGCCAGCCGCAGCCGGTGAGCGCCGTGCTCACCGACAGCGAGGAAGGCACGCCGCTCGCGGGGAAGACGATCACCTTCTCCGCCGGCTCGGCCACTGCGTCCGCGGTGACCGGCGCGGACGGCTCGGCGCACGCGACGCTCGCGCTGACCGCCGCCGACGCGGTGGGCGCCGGTACCCTGACCGTCGCCTTCGCGGGTGACGATACGGAAAAGCCGTCCTCGACTGCGGCGCCCGTCACCACCTATCTCGCCACCTCCTTCGTGGTGTGGGGCGGAAACGCCGGCGGCATCGCGCTCGGGCAGAGGGTGAATTTCTGGGGCGCGCAGTGGGCCAAGCAGGTGCTGCAGGGCGACTACGACGCGCACGCCGAGTTCAAGGGCTGGGCCATCCCCGCCGGCGCGCTCGCGCCCTGCGAACCGGCCGCGCACACCGGCGCGGCGCCCTTGCTCGACCAGTCCTGCTGGACGTCGAAGAGCGGCGACAGCTTCCCGCCGCCGAGCCTCGCGCCGTACATCGGCGTGATCGTCTCCACCGCCATCGCCAAGTCGCAGGCCACCATCTACGGCAACGTCGCCGGCCTCCTGGTGGTGAAGGTCGATCCGTCGCCTGCCTACGGAAACGTGCCGGGACAGCCGGGGTTCGGCACGGTGGTTGCGACCATCGCGGACGCGACTGGCGCGCTTCCGCCGGCGCCGGCGCTCGCGGCCTCGCAGAAGCAGCCGCAGGCGGCGCTCCCGGGGGCGGGCTTCGACGTGACCCTGTCGGCGCAGGACATGTCGTCCACCCCGGCGCTCTCGGCCGTCGCCTCGGAGCAGTTCTCGTCCGCGTCGCCGGCCTCGGGGAGCTTCTCCTTCGGCACCATCGCCGGCGGGAGCGGCGCGGCGACCGTGTTCCACGAGACTGCCGCGAGCGTGGCCGGACGTCAGGCCGGCGAGACCGGCGACGCCTATCTGGCGCGGTTGGCCGCCGCCGACGGTTCGTCCTTGTCCTCGAATGCCCTGATCACCTACGTCGGTCCGACCGGGCTCTCCGGCGCGCCCGCGGCCGCGCGTTCCTCGGGACGCCTCAGCCTGCCGATCCTCTCGGTCGCGCTCACCGCCACGCGCGTGGTCGAACCCGGCGGAACCATCGCGTACACCGTGCGTGCCGCCGACATCGGCAGCGCCGGCGCCACCTCCGGCACGGTGATGCTCACGCTGCCCGACGGGAGCACCCGCTCCATCGATCTGGGCGCGATCGCGGCGGGCGCCAGCGCCAGCGCGACCGTCGAGTTCGCGGTGGCCTCGCCCGCGCCGCGCGGGCCGAGCGAAAGCGTCGCGGACTACCTGTCGCGCCTGCAGGCGCTGGATCGCGCCCGCCTGGCCGCCACCGCTTCGCTGAGCTGGACGGATGCGGCCGGCAACTCCTACGGCGCGGTCGAGGCCTCTGCGTCCACCGAGCAAGGCCTTCCCATCCTCACCATCTCCGCCGCGCAGCCGGCGGCGACGTTGCCAGGGCAGGTCGTGCCGCTCGCGTTCTCGGTGCAGAACGTCGGCAGCTGCTCTGCAGGCCTGGGAACCATCTCCATCCTCGATTCCGACGGCTCCGCGGGCACCGGCGCCGCGTTCAGCCTGCTGACCGCGCAGAGCATCACGGTGCAGGCCAGCGGAAGGGCCCCTGCGGTCGCGCCGAAGGCGGCCGGCGAGACCGACGCCCACTATCTCGCGCGGCTGCATGCGCTGGAGAACGCGCCCGTGCCCTTCGGCTGGTCGCTGGACTGGAGCGACGCCGCCGGGGCGAGCTTCGGGCCGGAGACGGGAATCGTGACGTCGCCGGAACAGCTCCCCATCGTCACGGTTGCCCTCTCCGGACCTGCGTCGGCGATCTCCGGGCAGTCCATCGCCTTCACCGCGTCGCTCGCCAACACCGGCCTGACCCCCGCGTCCGTCTCCGTCTCCGCGACCATGCCGGACGGCTCGACGCGATCGGCGAGCGTGGCGTCGATCGCTCCGGGCGGAAGCGCCGCCGTGCAGTTCCCCTTCACCGTGCCCGCGGCTCAGCCCACGGGCAGCCTTTCGGCATCGGCGACGGAGACCTGGGCCGATACTGCCGGCGGAGCCTACGGACCGCTCTCGTCGAACACCGCGGTTCCGGTGCGCCACCCGCCGATCGTCAGCGCGGGCCCTGCGCAGACCGTCACCCTGCCTGCCGGCGCCGCGCTCAGCGGATCGGTGAGCGAACCCGGCCTGCCCGCGGCATTCGCCTTCAGCACCGGCTGGAGCGTGGTCAGCGGCCCGGGTCCGGTGACGTTCGACGATGCAACCCAGCCCGTCACCACCGCCCACTTCTCCGTTCCCGGCAGCTACGTGCTGCAGCTGCTGGCCAGCGATGGCGTTCTCTCCGCGGCGGCCACCGTGCAGATCACGGTTCTCGCAGCGCCGAAGCCCGGGACGCTCGCGCTCGCCCCGGCGCAGGCCGGTCCGGATCCCGTCGGCGCCACCCAGTCGCTGCAGGCGACGCTCCTCGACTTCCAGGGTCGCCCGGTCGCGGGGCAGAGCATCACCTTCACCGTCACCGGCGCAAATCCGCGAACGGGGAGCGGCACGACCGACGCCGCCGGCCACGCGGCGTTCTCGTACTCAGGCGCGGCCGCGGGCACCGACAACATCCAGGCCACCGCCGCGAGCGGCGAGCGGTCCGGCACCTCCACGATCAGCTGGGTCGTCCCGACGCAGGTGGTCTCCACCAGCACCGTCGAATCGCTCTTCTTCACCGCCGACGGCAGCGGCATCTTCAACACGCCGCGGACGGCCACGCCCGTCTTCGCGCAGACCTTCCCCACCATCAACTTCAATCCGCCGGCGGGCACCGTGCCCGGCAACACCTCCGGCGTCGGCGTCAACACGCGGCCGTTCGTCGACGTGACCACCGACCTCAACGGCAACTTCACCGGGACGATCACCGCGCAGGGCAACGGCGCGCAGGCCGGCGTGGGGTCGCTCTTCGTCTTCAACGCGGTCTTCCGCGGAACCCTGGTCGTCTCCCAGGCAGGAGACCGCACCTTCTCGTTCTTCAGCGACGACGGCTTCGTCTTCGGCGTGGGCAACGGCGCGACGCCGCTGCCGGGAAACCCCAACCTGCACCCGCCCGCCGGCGGGCTGACTCCCTTCGACGGCTTGCCGGTGATGGGCTCGTTCAACACGCCCACCGCGCCGGTGGGCAACGCGGTGGCCGTCCATTTCCCCGCGCCCGGCGTGTATCCGTACGAGCTCGATTACTCGGAGTGCTGCGGAGGCCAGCTCGCGCTGACCATGACGAGCGGCGGCCATGGCCTGCCTCCCGCCGGGTCGCTGGCGCTCTCGCCGGGCGCGGCCACCAGCGGATTGGTGGGCGTCCCGCAGACGTTCACCGTCACGGCGCGCGACGCTGCGGGCGCCGCGGCAGCCGGGGCGACGGTGACGCTCTCGGTGCTCGGCGCGAACGCGCGCGAGGTGCTCGAGGTCACCAACGCCTCCGGCGTCGCCACCTTCACCTATGCGGCTGCCAACAGCGGCGTCGACACGCTGCAGGCCAGCGCGGTGGTGGGCGGAATGGGCGCGATCTCCAACATCACCTCGGTGAACTGGTCGCCGAATCCGAACCACGCCCCGGTGGTGAGCGCCGGCCCCGGCCAGACCGTCTCGCTCGCCGGCGGGACGGCGACGGTCGCGCTGACCGGCACCGTGACCGACGACGGATTGCCTGCGGGTAGCCACCTGACCTCGGCGTGGACGCAGGTGAGCGGCCCCGCCGCGGTCACCTTCTCCGCACCCGCCGCGGCGGTGACGAACGCCACCTTCACCGCGGCCGGCGACTACGTGCTGCGCCTGACCGCGAGCGACTCGCAGCTCAGCTCGTCGGCGCAGGTGACGGTCACGGTGCAGCCGGAGGCCGGGCCTCCCAACCAGCCGCCCGTGGTCAGCGCCGGACCGGCGCAGGTGGCGACGCTCTCGGCCGCTTCGGTCACCCTCACGCTGCGGGGCTCGGTCACCGACGACGGCTTGCCCGCCGGCGGAACGCTGCAGCAGAGCTGGAGCGCGGTGAGCGGGCCCGCGCCGGTGTCCTTCGGCACGCCGTCGGCGCCGGTGACGACGGCGACCTTCACCGCCGCGGGCGATTACCTCCTCCGGCTCAGCGCGAGCGATTCGGCGCTCTCTTCGTCCTCCGACGTTCCCGTCACCATCACCGCGGGCGCCGTCAATCAGCCGCCGGTGGTGAGCGCCGGCGCTGCCCAGACGATCACGCTGCCTGCCAATACCGTCACGTTGAGCGGGTCGGTGGCAGACGACGGGCTGCCCGCCGGCGGCGTGGTCGTCGAGCATTGGACCCTCTCCAGCGGCCCTGCGCAGGTGGTGTTCGGGGCTCCGCGAGCGCCGGTGACGACGGCCACCTTCGGCGCTCCCGGCCTCTACACCCTCCGCCTGACGGCCAGCGATTCGCAGCTGGTCCGCTTCGCCGAGACGACCGTGACCGTACAGCCGCCTGCATCCGCCGGCGGAACCCCGCCGACGGTTGCTCCGCTCGGCGGGCCGCCGGACGGCGCGCAGGTGTCCACTCCGACTCCCATCGTCGGCTCGGTCAGCGACGGCTTCTGGACGCTCGCGTACGCCCTCGACCCGGCCAGTCCGTCGGCGACCTGGACGACCTTCGCCTCCGGAACCGGCCCGCAGTCGAACGCGACGCTCGGGACCTTCGATCCGACGCTGCTGGTCAACGGCGCGTACGGAATCCGGCTGACCGCGTACAACGCCGCCGGCACCTCGGAATCTTCGATCGGCGTCTACGTTCGCAGCCAGCTGAAGGTCGGCGTCTTCACGCTCTCGTACACCGACCTGAGCGTCCCGGTCGCGGGCCTGCCCATCCAGGTGATGCGCACCTACGACAGCCGCGACAAGCGGGTCGGCGACTTCGGCGTCGGCTGGAGGGTGAGCGTCGCCGACGCCCGCGTCGACAAGACGGCGGTGCTGGGCGATCCCTGGCAGGAGATCTCGACCGGCGGGTTCTTCCCCAGCTTCTGCCTGCAGTCGACGAAGGCGCCGCTGGTCACCATCACCCTCTCCGAGGACAAGGTCTACAGCTTCCTGGCGCAGCCGACGCAGGCCTGCCAGACGCTCTTCCCGTTCGAGTTCGCGGACATGGGCTTCATCTCCGTGGGACCGATCGCGGGCGCGTCCCTGGTGGCGCTCGACACCGACAACACGGTGCTGGTCAACGGCGGTGCGGGCGGCCCGGTGCAGCTGCTCAACGACGACACCCTCGAGGAGTGGAACCCGCAGCGGTTCCAGCTCACCACCGAGACCGGCGAAATCCTGGTGGTCAGCGTCGGCGGCGGCGCCGAGAGCAAGACCGACCGCAACGGGAACACGCTCAGCATCGGGCCCGGCGGCATCGTCTCCTCGACCGGCAAGAGCGTGACCTTCACCCGCGACGGTCAGGGCCGCATCACCACCATCACCGATCCGATGGGCCAGACGCGCCAGTATGCGTACGACCTGGCGGGCGATCTCGTCGGCGCGACCGATCGCAACGGAAACACCTCCACCTACGGATACGACGACGGCCACGATCTCGTCAGCATCCTCGACCCGCGCGGTCTGGCACCGTCGCGCGACGACTACGACGCCTCCGGCAGGCTGGTCAGCCACACCGATCCGAACGGCCACACCATCCAGTACGCGCACGATCTGGCGGCGCGCCACGAGCAGATCACCGACCGGGACGGGAACACCTCCATCTACGAGTACGACGAGCGCGGAAACATCACCCGGATCACCGATCCGCTCGGCGGCGTGCAGACGAGAACGTACGACGCGAACGACAACAAGCTGAGCGAGACCGATCCGCTGGGACACACGCGCAGCTACACGTACGACGCGAACAACAACCGCACCTCCGAAACCGACCCGCTCGGCAACGTCACCCGCTACACGTACAACGCCCAGCGGCAGGTCTTGACCATCACCGATCCGCTGGGTCACCTGACGACGAACGCCTACGACGCACACGGGAACCTGACCTCCACGACGGACCCGACCGGCGCGGTCACCAGCCACCAGTACGACCTCCGCGGCCTCGAGACCGCGATGACCGATCCGCTCGGGAACGTCACCCGCTACGAGTACGACGGCTTCGGCAACCTGACGAAGGCGACCGACCCGCTCGGCAACGCGACCACCTGGACGTACGACGCCAACGGCAATCGCCTCACCGAGTCCCGGACCCGCACCGGTCCGTCGGGAATCGAGACGCTGACCACCAGCTACGTCTACGACGCGCAGGGACACCTGGTCAGGACCGCGCGCCCCGACGGCAGCGTCGTGCAGACGCAGTACGACGAGCTGGGGAAGAAGAGCGCCACCATCGATGCCCTCGGACGCGCCACGTCGTACGCCTACGACGACGGCGGAAGGCTGGTGCGGACGACGTACCCGGACGGAACCAGCGAGAGCATCGCGTATGATCCCAACGGCAGGCGCATCTCCGCCGCGGACCGGCAGGGGCGCACGACCTCGTTCGCGTACGACGCGCTCGGCCGGCTGACGACGACGACGTACGCGGACGGCTCGACCACCTCCATGGGCTACGACGCGAACGGCGTGCAGGTCTCCGCCACCGACGCGCTGGGCAGGATCACGAGGTACGAGAACGACGCTGCCAGCCGGCGGACGCGCGAGATCGATCCGCTCGGAAACGCGACGACCCTCGCGTACGACGCCGACAACAACCTCGTCTCGCGCACCGACCCGCTCGGCCACACCACGACCTTCGCCTACGATGCGGCGAACCGGCAGGTGGGCACGACGTTCGCGGACGGCACGTCCACGACCCGGACCCTGGACGGCAACGGCAGGGTCCTCTCCACCAGCGATCAGGCGGCGAACGTCACGCGCTACTCGTACGACGCTGCCGGCAGGCTGATGGCCGTCACCGATGCGCTGGGCGGCGTGGTGCAGTTCGGCTACGACGAGGTCGGAAACCGCATCGCCCAGACGGACGCGAACGGCCACACCACCACCTCGGCCTGGGACGCGATGGGGCGGCGCACGCGGCGCACGTTCCCGCGCGGCGGCAGCGAGGCCTGGACCTGGGACGCGGCCGGCAACATGAGCACCCACACCGACGCGGCCGGCAAGGTGACGTCGTTCGCCTGGGACAGCGACGGCCGGATGCTGAGCCGGACGCCGGACCCGTCGTTCGGCGAGGCGGCGATCAGGTACAGCTGGTCTCCGACGGGCAGGCGGCTGGCGATGACCGACGCCAGCGGAACCACGCAGTACACCTACGACCTGCGCGACCGCATGGTGGCGAAGGCCACTCCGCACGGCACCATCACCCACGCCTTCGACGCGGCGGGAGATCTGCTCTCGGTTCGCACCTCGAACGCGGGCGGCGCGGCGGTCGACTACACCTGGGACGGGAACGGCCGGCTCGCCACCGTGAGCGACGCGAACGGAGCGGGCACCGCCGGGTATGCATGGGACGGCGCGGGGAACCTGACGGGCTGGTCGGCGGCGAATGGCGTGCAGACCAATCTCGCCTACGACGCGTTGAACCGGCTCACCTCGATGGCCTCGAGCGCGGGGACGACCGCGTTGACGAGCTACACGTACGTGCTCGGTCCCGCGGGCAACCGCACGCACGCGGCGGAGCTGGGCGGGCGCGCCGTCGACTATCAGTATGACGCGCTCTACCGCCTGACCCGGGAAACGGTCGCGGGAGACGCGATCGCCGGAACCGTCGCGTACACCTATGACGCCGGCGGCAACCGGTTGTCGCGCAGCTCGACGCTTCCGGGCGTGGCGAGCGGGACGGCCAGCTTCGACGCCGACGATCGGCCGGCCGCCGACACCGTGGACGCCAACGGCAACACCATCGCCTCCGCGGGCAAGGCCTGGTCGTACGACTTCGACGATCGGCTGGTGTCGCAGAACGGCGGCGCGGTGTCGGTGGTCTACGACGGCGACGGCAACCGCGCGGCGAAGACCGCGTCCGGGGTCACCACCTTCTACCTGGTCGACGAGGTGAATCCGACCGGATACCCGCAGGTGCTGGAGGAGATCTCCGGGGGCGTGGTCCGCAGCGCCAACACCTGGGGACACGCGCTGCTCGTCCAGCGGCGGCGCGCGGGCGCGTCGGCGGCCTCGAGCTTCTACCTCTACGACGGGCAGGGCAACGTCCGCGCGCTCACCGACGCCGCGGGCAACGTCACCGACCGCTACGACTACGACGCGTTCGGCGTCCCGCTCCGCGTCACCGGCACCACGCCGAACGACTACCGGTACGGCGGCGAGCAGGTGGATCCCGATCTCGGACTCACCTACCTGCGGGCGCGCTACCTGAACAACGACAGCGGCCGCTTCCTCACCCGCGACCGGATCGATCCGCAGCCGCGCGATCCGCGCAGCGTGCACCGGTACGTGTACGCCGACGGCGATCCCGTCGACATGCGGGATCCCAGCGGACTGTTGCCGGACTGGCTGGCGGGAATCCTCGTGCACCAGGCGATCGGCTATCACTACACGCTGCCCGATCCCGCCGGCCTCTGCCGCCTCGCCAACCGCGCCATCAGCACCATCGTGCGCGATCCGGGCACCAGCCTGCTGCGGCCGGACCTCACCGACCGCTGCAACTTCGAGGCGTACGAGATCAAGCCGGCGGGCTCGTTCGCGGCGGGAGAGGCGCAGCTGGACGGCTACATCACGCTGCTCATCGCCATGACCGGCATGCCCTGGCATCCCGGCGTGCTCTACGATCCGCCGGCGGCGTTGCCGATCTCCGCCGGCGATTACGCGATCATCGACCCGCCCAGGGCCGGCGTGATCCTCTACAAGCTGCTCGACTTCGACCAGATCCGCCAGGAGATCCAGGCGGCGGAGGAGGCGGAGATGGCGGAGGTGGAGGACGAGATCGCGCTCGACGCGGAGGTCGAGGTCATGGGCGGGTTCTAGGCAGCAGCGGTTCGAGGGCGCGCTCGAGATCTGCGAGGGCGCGCCCTTCGCGCAGCCGCACCGACCATGCGTCGCCGGCTTCCTCCAGCTGCGCAACCCGCTCCAGCGCAGCCCGCCCGGCCAGCGCGCGCATCGCCGGACCGAGCCACAGCTCCTCGCCGACCTGGCGGAGCTGGCGGCGCAGGTCGGGCGGCTGGGCCTCGGCGCGGGCGGAGCCGAGGATCTCCTCGTACGGCGTCGGAGCGCTCGCGACGGCGCCGCCGGTTGGCGCCCAGTCCTGCCGCACGATCGCGGCCTGCAGGAGCCCACCGCCGGCAGCGAGCGACGCCGCGATCTCACGGAGCAGGGCGCGGGCTGCCTCTTCACGCTCCGGCGTGAACGGCTCGCGACGAGCCCAGAAGCCGAGCTGGAAGGCGTCCCTGGCGATGCGCGAGGCGGAGAATCCGTCACGCCGCGGCGTCCGCGGATGGCCGTACGGCAGCGGCGGCGGCGCGCCCTCGGGCGGCAGGCAAGTGCAGAGCAGCCGCGCGCCGCGCATCGCGGCGGCGAGCAGCTCCAGCCAGCGTGCGCTGCGGCCGAGTCCTTCCGCGGGCGCCTCGAACCTCTCGGCTCCTTCCTTGCCGGCGGCCAGCCAGGTGCCGCCGCCCTGCGGATGGATGAACCCCGCCCAGCGGAGGAGGAGGGGCGCGTAGTCCGGAAGGCGGGACGCGCCGCCCTCGAGGATCGCCAGCAGCGAGAGCACGCGCGGCGCGTGCAGGCGGCGCAGCGCCGGCGCGTGGCCGGCGCGGGCTCCGGCGGGAAGATCGATCGGCGGTCTCTCGACGACGCGGTAGCGGAAGAGACGCTCCGCCACGCCCGCAGGCGCTTCCTCCGGGACGAGGCGGATCACGAGCTGGCCCTCTCCCGGAGCGCGCGCGACGGCATGGAGCGTCACCTGGACGGAGACGCGGTCCGCGGCCGGGTCCTTCGGCGGCCCCGCAGGAGGAAGCAGCGAGGCGGAGAGCTCCGCGGCGAGCACGCGCGGTCCGGAGGGAGAGGCCGCCTCGAGCCGGAAGGGGTGCGGCGCGCCGGTGGTCTGCGCCCCCGGATCCTGGGCGGAGGCGGAGCCGCGATCGGCGATCTCGATCAGGCCGGAATCGAGCGCGCTGCCGGAGACTTCCAGGCGCAAGCCGCGCGAAAGCGGAACCTTCGAGGTGAAGAAGGGCTGGAGCATGATCTGCTCGCCCGGCCAGCGCTCGCCGTCGAAGGGCCAGTTGAGCTCGAACGCCGACGGCTTGCTCGTCAGCCGCGGCTCGGGCGCGGCCTGCGTCAGCCTGCGCAGCGGGACCCGGACCGCATCCGCCGGATCCACCGCCGCTTCGGCCAGCGTGGAGCGGCCGAGCGCGGCGAGGCGCGGATCGAGATCGAGGAGCGTGGCGAGCTCCTCCAGCCATCCTTCCGCGAACCGGCGCTTGCGCGAGAAAGCCGCGGCGAGCTGGCTGCTCTTGCATCCTTTCGCGAGCAGCTCCTTCCAGCGCTGCGCGCGCGGCGCCGGGTGGTCGCCAAGGCCGTCGACCAGCGCGCCGTCGCGGAAGAGGCGCAGCCGCAGCTCGTCGTCGTCGACGCGGATGCCGAGCGCCCAGGTCCGCAGCTCGCGGGAGAGCTCCGCCGCGATGCGTTCGACGGCGTCGGGGCCACCGCCGTCGAGGAGCTCGTCGAAGACGCTGCTCCAGCGGCGCCCGGGGAAGATCAAGGTGGTACGGTCGGGCTTCTCTTCCGGCGCGGCCCGCACGTACCGCTCTGCCTCGATCCGCTCCACGGCCTGGCCAACGGCCTCGCGGGGAACGTCGGACCAGACCTGCACGTTCGCGATCGTCGAGCCCATCCGCGGCGATTGTCGCCCAGATCGCTCCCGCTGGCCCGCCTTCGCGCTTGAGTTGATGCGGGCGCTGGCGTAAGCAGCCGGCGTGAAAAACTCCGCCGTCGTCGCTGCGTCGATCCTGGTCGCCTGTGCCACGTCCGAGAAGCAGGCCGCTCCACCGCCTGCGCCCGCTGCGGAGAGAGCTCCCCGGAAAGCCGCTCCTCCCGCGGCCGAGACCGCTGCGAACCCCCTCTTCGAGGAGAGCAGGCTTCCCTTCCACTACCCGCCCTTCGACAAGCTGCGCGACGCGGACTACGCGCCGGCGCTGGAGAAAGGCATGGCCGACCAGCGCAAGGAGATCGACGCCATCGCGCACGACCCGGCGGCGCCGACCTTCGACAACACCATCGTGGCGCTGGAGAAGTCGGGCGCGCTGCTCACCCGCGCGCAGCGGGCGTTCACCAACCTCGTCCAGTCGAACAGCGACGACGAGATGGAGAAGGTGGAGACGGAGATGGCGCCCAGGCTGACCGCGCACAACGACGCCATCCTGCTCGACCCGGCGCTGTTCGCGCGCGTCGACGCGGTCTACCAGCAGCGCGCGAAGCTCGGCCTCGATCCGGAATCGCTGCAGCTCGTGGAGCGCTACGAGAAGCAGTTCCTCCGCGCGGGCGCGAAGCTCTCCGACGCCGACAAGGCGACGCTGAAGAAGCTCAACGGGGAGATCTCCACCCTGACCACGAAGTTCCGCCAGAACGTGCTCAAGTCCACCAGGGACGGCGCGGTGGTGGTGGACGACGTGAAGGAGCTGGACGGCTTCTCGCCGCAGCAGATCGGCGCGGCGGCCGAGGCGGCGAAGGCGCGCAAGCTCGAAGGCAAGTGGGTGGTCACGCTCTCGAACACGACGCAGCAGCCTGCGCTCGAGCAGCTCAAGAGCCGCGCGCTGCGCCAGCGCATCTTCGAGGCCTCGGTGCGCCGCTCCGACGGCGGCGACGCCGACAACCGCGAGGTGGTGGCGCAGATCGTGGCGAAGCGCGCGCAGAAGGCGGCGCTGCTCGGCTATCCCAACTGGGCCGCCTACGAGCTGACGGAGGAGACCGCGCAGACGCCCAAGGCGGTGAACGACATGCTCGCGCAGCTTTCAAAGGCGGCGCTGGCGAAGGCGAAGAAGGACGCCGCCGACATCCAGAACGTGATCGACGCGCAGGAGAAGGCCAAGGGGCGCAAGCCGTTCAAGCTCGAGCCCTGGGACTGGACCTTCTATGCCGAGCAGGTGCGCAAGGCGCGCTTCCACTTCTCCGACGCCGAGGTGAAGCCGTACTTCGAGATGAACCACGTGCTGCAGGACGGCGTCTTCTACGCGGCGAACAAGCTGTACGGGATCACCTTCACCGAGCGGCACGACCTGCCCGTCTACCAGCAGGACGTGCGCGTCTACGAAGTGCGCGAGGCGAACGGGACGCCGACCGCGATCTTCATCTTCGACCCCTTCAAGCGCGACAACAAGCAGGGCGGCGCGTGGATGAGCAACTACGTGGACGAGTCCACGCTGCTTGGGCAGAAGCCGGTGGTGGTGAACAACCTCAACATCCCCAAGCCTTCGCCGGGCGAGCCGGTGCTGATGACGTTCGACGAGGTGACCGGGATGTTCCACGAGTTCGGCCACGCCCTGCACGGCATGTTCGCGAACACGAAGTATCCGTTGCTCTCGGGGACGGCGGTGCCGCAGGACTTCGTCGAGTTCCCCTCCCAGTTCAACGAGATGTGGGCGCGGGAACCGTCGATCCTCAAGAACTACGCGAAGCACTACCAGACCGGGGCGGCGATGCCCGACGAGCTGTTCAAGAAGGTGCTCGCGGCGCAGACCTTCGACACCGGCTACCTGACCGGCGAGTACCTGTTCGCGGCGATGGTCGACCAGGGCTGGCACCAGGCGCCGGCGGACCAGATTCCCGCCGCCGACAAGGTGACGGCGTTCGAAAAGTCTGTGCTGGACAAGGACGGCATCGACTATGGGCCGGTGCCGCCGCGGTATCACTCGCTGTATTTCCTGCACATCTTCTCCAGCGACGACTACAGCGCCGGCTACTACGCGTACATCTGGAGCGAGGTGCTGGCGCGGGACAGCGGCAAGTGGTTCCACGACCACGGCGGCGCCACCCGCGAGAACGGCGAGGCGTTCCGCGAGAAGGTTCTCTCGCGCGGCCGCACCCGGGAGCCCTTGGTGCTGTTCGAGGACTTCTACGGCGGGCCGCCGGAGATCGGCCCGCTCTTGCAGTACCGGGGGCTGGCGGACACGAAGGCGACCGCGAAGAGATAGTGCGCGAAACGTCACGGCACCGCGACGAGGATCTCGTTGGAGGGCATGGACGTTGTGTTCGCGCGCATCGCGTGTACGACGTACCTGTACGTCGTTCCGCGCACGACCGAGGTGTCGTGGAACGAGCTGGCATTGGCGGCGCTGGAGCCCACCGCAATCCAGGCAGACGCGGCGTCCTTGCGGAGGACCATGAACTCATCCTCGGCCGTGGAGTTGTCGCGCCAGGTGAGGTGAACGCCGCCCGCGACGATTGCCGCGGTCAACTCCGTCGGCGCGGCGAGCGACTCGTCGTGGTGGGACATGGAATGCTCACTCCTGCCGCACCCGGACGCAACAAACAGGGCAAGAACGGCGGCGACCGTACGGGCCATGGTTCCCATTGTCATCCTCCTGAAGGGCTGCCGGCCGGCCGGCCGACGTGCCCGCGTTCGGGAGGACGCAGGTCCCGCTCAGCCATTACACCGAGCTCCCGCAGGTCATCGCGTGCCTGCACCGCGCCTTCGTTGCCGCAAGGACCGGAGCACCCTCGGCCCGTCGTCGCCGCCGCGGCAATCGGACGCGGGCCCGGCCTTGCGCGTCATTGCTCCTTTCATGCTTTGCTATTGCGCGACGCCCCATTGAAAGGAGATTTCAATGAAGACCCCGCGCACCGCAGCGGCCGCATGCGCCCTGCTCGCCCTGGGAATGCCCGCCCGCGCCGCCAACCCGCTCTCCGCCTACGACGTGGATCCTGCCACGGTGTCCGTCTCCGGCCTCTCCTCGGGCGGCTTCATGGCGGCGCAGCTCGGCGTGGCGTATTCCAATACCTTCCGGGCCGGATTCGGCGTCTTTGCCGGCGGCCCGTACGACTGCGCCCGCAACCAGAACTACACGGCGTGCATGTACAACGCGACGCCCTCGATCTCGACGCCCGTCTCCAACATGAGGAGCTGGAGCGGGAGCCAGATCGACTCCACCGGAAACCTCGCCAGCCGCCGCATCTACCTGTGGGTGGGCTCGAGCGACACCACGGTGGGGCCCAATGTGGAGTCGCAGCTCCGCTCCGAGCTGGGGAACTTCGACACCGCGGCCAACGTGAGCTACGTCACCACCAGCGGCGCCGCGCACACCTTCCCCACCGACTTCACCGCCACCGGCGACAACTCCTGCAGCAGCGCGGTCTCTCCGTACATCAGCAACTGCGGCTACGACGGCGCGGGCGCGGCGCTCAGGTGGATGTACGGCGCCCTCAACGCGCGCAACAACGGCGCGCTCGGCGGCAGCGTGGTGCCGTTCGACCAGACCGCGTTCGTGTCCGGCAACGGCATGGACGCGACCGGCTACCTCTACGTCCCCGCCGCCTGCGCTCCCGGAGGCACGACCGTCTGCAAGCTGCACGTCGCGCTGCACGGCTGCCTGCAGAGCTACAGCAACATCCAGATGCAGTTCGTCAACAACACCGGCTACAACAAGTGGGCCGACACCAACGCCATCGTCATCCTCTACCCGCAGGCGAAACCCGACAATGCGGCCCATGCAACCTGGGCGAGCGGCTCATTGGCGAACCCCAATGGCTGCTGGGACTGGATCGGCTGGTACGGCTCCAATGCCGACCAGCATGGCGGCGTGCAGATGGCCGCCATCGTCGCCATGGTGAACCGCATCACCAGCGGGTTCGCCGGCGGCGGAAGCGGGGGCAATACCGTGCCCGCGGCGCCCACCGGGCTCGCCGTCACCGGGGTGACCAGCAGCTCGGCCTCGCTCTCGTGGAGCTCGAGCCCGGGCGCCACCAGCTACAGCGTCTACCGCGGCAGCACCAGAGTGGGCAGCGGCGTCACTTCGACCAGCTACACGGATTCGGGGCTCAGCCCGAGCACGACCTACAGCTATTCGGTGACCGCCGTGAACAGCGCGGGCGAAAGCTCGCACTCCTCCACCGTGAGCGCCACCACCTCCGGCG
>DATDMU010000178.1:0-20682 GCA_036518615.1 Myxococcales bacterium | reverse complement strand
GCCTTCGCTCTTGTAGCCGATGTCCACGACCGCGTAGTCCTTGGTGAGCTGCACCACGGTGCCGCGGACGATTTCGTTCTCTTTCAGCTCGCCGCCTTTGGCGGTGCCCTTCCCCTTGAAGGACTCTTCGAGCATGGCGGCAAAGTTCTCTTCCTCGCCGCCGATCAGATCAGTTTGCGGATTCGCCATGTAAAGGTTTGCCTGCGATTCTTTGTCACTGCGCCCCCTGAATGTGATGCGCCGCAAGCCACGGGGAGTGGTGGCGAGCGGCGGGAAGAGAGAACCCTGCCAGCAAAGCGGGGGCGGACCCTACTGAACACCCCTCGGAGTGTCAAGACTGCCCGGAATTGGGATGCGCGAGCCGCGCAAATGCTTCGCGGAAGCACCGTTCCACCACCTCTTCCAGGTCGAGGCCGGTGGTGTCCACGCGGATGGCGTCGGCGGCGGCACGCAAGGGCGCGATGGCCCGCTCGCTGTCGTCGCGGTCGCGGCGGCGCTGGTCGGCCAGGACCTCTTCGATGGGGACGGAGAGGCCGCGCTCCAGCAATTCGGCGTGCCGGCGGCCTGCCCGCGCCTCGTCCGAGGCGGTGAGGAAGAACTTCACGTCCGCGTCCGGGAAGACCACGGTGCCGATGTCCCGGCCCTCGAGCACCGCGCCGCGGCTCGCCGCGCGGCCCAGGTCGCGCTGGAGCTGGAGGAGCGCCTTGCGCACCACCGGGCGGGCGGAGACCACGCTGGCGCCGCGGCTGATCTCCGGGGTGCGGATGGCCTCGCTCACGTCCTCGCCCTGCACCAGCACGCGGTCGCCCCGGAACTCGAGGCCCAGGCCGGCTGCGAGCATTCCCCGCAGCGCCTCGTCGTCGTCCCAGGAGACGCCCCGCCGCTGCGCCACCAGGGCGACCGACCGGTAGATGGCGCCGGTGTCGATCATGCTGAAGCCCAGCCTCCGGGCGAGCTGCCGGGCGACCGTGCTCTTGCCTGCCCCGGCGGGACCGTCGATGGCAACGATGGGCGCGCTCACCGGCGCGACATACCACGCGAGCCGCTACGCGTGCAGCGTCACGAGCAGCACCACCCGCAGCATCGCCACCGCGGCCACCGCCCAGGGCAGCCACCGCCGCGGAGCGCGATCGGTTTCGGGAAGCTGCTCTTCCTCGTCGCCCGGCACCGCCGAAGCCGGCATCCGACCCGTCGCTTCGGCCACCAGGGCCGGCGAGAACACGCCCGGCCTCCGCAAGAGGAGGACGAGGGCAAGGGCCGCGATCGAGGCGAGCGCGAGTGGCTCCATGATGGCCGGAAGCTGTGCGCTCCGGGCGCTGGGTGGCTAGTGCAGCAGGGCGGACAAGCGGGCAGGCGTTTGCTATCGTGGGCTCCCATGCGACTCCTCGTCTTGTTCCTCCTCGCGGCCACCAGCGCGCTCGCCCAGCAGCAGGACTTCTCCAAGGTCGAGATCAAGGCCACCAAGGTGGCCGGGAACGTCTGGGTGCTGACCGGCGCCGGCGGGAACATCGGCGCGACCGTGGGCGACGACGGCGTGGCCATCATCGACGACCAGTTTGCGCCGCTTTCGCCGAAGATCCACGCCGCCCTGCAGAAGCTCTCGCCGAAGCCCGTGCGCTTCGTCATCAACACGCACTGGCACGGAGACCACACGGGCGGCAACGCCGACTTCGCCGACACCGCCACCATCCTCGCCCAGGCCAACGTGCGCAAGCGCCTGCGGGCGGGCGGAAAGGTCCTCGACCGCGAGGTCGCCCCAGCGCCCGCGGCGGCGTTGCCCATCGTCACCTTCGAGCAGGGCCTCTCGCTCTGGTGGAACGGCGAGGAGATCCGCGCCATCCATCCCGGCCGCGGGCACACCGACGGCGACAGCGTGATCTGGTTCACCAGGAGCAACGTCGTGCACATGGGCGACGACTACTTCTCGGGCATGTTTCCCTTCGTCGATCTGGAGAGCGGGGGAAGCGTGGTGAAGCTGATCGAGTCGCTCGACGTGATCCTCGGGCAGATCCCCGCCGACGCGAAGATCATTCCCGGCCACGGTCCGGTGACCGGCGTTCCCGAGCTGCGCAAGTTCCGGGCGATGCTGGACGAGGCGGTGGGCGCGGTGCGCAAGGGGCTGGCCTCCGGCAAGCCGGTCGAGCAGTTGAAGAAGGAAAACGTGCTCGCGCCCTGGGCGCCGTGGGGCAACGGGTTCGTCAAGGCGGACTTCTTCGTCGACGTGATCGCGAAGGATCTGGCCAGGTAGCAGGCAGGTGCGCAGCTTCGCCGCACGCCGATCAAGTCGCTGCAGCAGCGTGCGAAGAAGGCCAAACGCGAAGGCGTGCCGGCCGCGATCCGCGATACCGACCTGGGGCGTGCCGCCAGGAGCGGGCACGCGGCAAAGAAGAGCCGGAGCGTCCGTGCGCGCGCCGGGCTCGCCGCGCGCAAGGTGTCGCGCAAGAAGGCGCCGGGCGAGGGCCAGTCGGCCCGCAGGCAGGCCGCCCATCCGCGCCCCATGGGCGAACCGTCGCGTCCGCGCAATCGCGCCCGCGAGCGGATGGCCGGCACCGACCTGCGCGCGCCGAAGATCGGCTCGGAGCGGTCCACCATCGAGGTGCCGTTCTAGTCTCTCTGTCTGCGTTACCTGCCGTGCTCGGCGCGCGCGGGAGTCTGCGGCTCGGTGATCGGGCCCATGCGGCGGAACTTGTCGTAGCGGTCGTCCACCACCCCGCCCGGCCGCAGCTGCCGTAGCTCGCGCAGGTGCTTGCGCAGCGCCGCCCCCAGGTTCTGCGCCGTGAGATCCGGGTCGCGGTGCGCCCCTCCGGGCGCCTCCTCCACCAGCTGATCGACGATGCCCAGATCGAAGGCGTCGCGGGCAGTGAGCTTGAGCGCCTCGGCGGCCTTCTCGCCCTTGCTGGCGTCGCGATAGAGGATGGCCGCGCACGACTCGGGGGAGATCACCGAATACCAGCTGTACTGCAGCATGAGCAGGCGGTTGCACACGCCGATGGCCAGGGCGCCGCCCGAGCCTCCTTCGCCGATGACCACGGAGACCACCGGCACCTGGAGCGCTGCCATCTCCTCCAGGCAGACGGCGATGGCCTCGGCCTGCCCGCGCTCCTCCGCGTCGATGCCGGGATAGGCGCCCGGCGTGTCGATGAAGGCGATCACCGGCCGCCCGAACCGCTCCGCCAGCTTCATCAGCCGCAGCGCCTTGCGGTATCCCTCGGGCCGCGGCATGCCGAAGCTCCTGAGGATGTTCTCCTTGGTGGAGCGTCCCTTCTGCTGGCCCACCACCATCACCGCCTCGCCGTCGAAGCGCGCGAGCCCGCCCACCAGCGCCTGGTCGTCGGCGAAAGACCGGTCGCCGTGCAGCTCGATGAAGTCGGTGAAGAGGCGCTGCACGTAGTCGAGCATGTAGGGCCGGTTCGGGTGCCGCGAGAGCTGGACCACCTGCCAGCGGGAGAGCTCGTTGAAGATCTCCTGCTGCAGGCGGGCGCACCTTCGCTCGAGCCTCCGGATCTCGCCGTCGAGCGCATCTTCCCTGCCCGGGCTGGTGCCGGTGGCGGCGTGCCGCTTCAGCTCGGCCAGCTTGGCCTCCAGCTCGAGCAGCGGCTTCTCGAAGTCCAGCGCGTAGGTGGCCATCGACCCTTTCATGCCTTTCCTTCCGCCCCCGAAGGCGCGCCCTCGTACCACTGCGCCGCGGACTCGCAAAGGCGCAGCGCGTCGAAGGGCCAACCCACGGGCGCACCGGCGTCTTTCGCGAACCACGTCCGCTGGCGGCGGGCGTATTGCCAGGTCCGCGCCCGCGCGCGCTCCTCGGCGAGGGCGAAGTCTCCGGTGCGCAGCGCCTCGGCCATCTCGGCGTAGCCGATGATGCCGAGCGCGCGGGCGGCGCCGCGCTCGATCAGCCATTCCGTCTCGCGGCGCAGCCCACCCTCGGCGAACATGCGGCGCGTCCGCGCCTCGATGCGCTCGCGCAGCACCTCGCGCGGGGGGTCGAGGAAGAAGGTGAGCGCCGGGTAGCGGGCGGCGGCGAAGCGGTGTTCGCGCTGCAGCTCGCTCAGCGGGCGGCCGGAGAGCGCGTGCACTTCCAGCGCCCGCTCGATGCGGACGCGGTCGTTGGGGAGGATCTTCGCGGCGGCTTCCGCGTCCACCGCGGAGAGCCGCCGGTGCACCGCGGGCACGCCCTGCGACTCGAACTGCTCGCGCAGGGCCGCGCGAAAGTCGGGCGATGCGCCCGGCGCATCGACGAGCCCGCGCAGCAGCGCGCGGATCCACAGCCCGGTCCCGCCGGCGACGATCACCCGCTTGCCCCGCGCGGAGATCTCCGCGATGGCCGCGTCGGCCAGCCGGACGAAGCGCGCCGCGTCGAGCTGATCTTCCGGATCCGCCACGTCGAGCAGGTGGTGGGGCGCGCGGCGCCGCTCTTCCGCGCCTGGCTTGGCTGTGCCGGCGTCGAGGCCCCGGTAGCACTGCTGCGAGTCGGCGGAGACGATCTCCGCGCCCAGCCGCTCCGCCATCTCGACCGCGAGCGCCGTCTTTCCCGACGCGGTCGGGCCGGCGATGACCACGAGCCGCTGCACGCCGGGCAATCTACAACAGCTTGTCGGGCGTGATGGGGAGCTTGCGGATGCGCCTGCCGGTGGCGTTGAAGACGGCGTTGGCGATGGCCGCGGCGACGCCGGTGATGCCGATCTCGCCGATGCCCTTCACTCCCGCCGGATCCACGTGCGCATCCTCCTCCACGGGGATGAAGATGGGGTCCACCTCGACGACGTCCTTGTGCGAGGGCACGTGGTAGTCGGCCAGGTCGCGGGTCATGATGCGGCCGAGCTTCTCGTCGTAGACGCTGTGCTCGTGGAGCGCCATGCCGATGCCCCACACCATGCCGCCCATGAACTGGCTGCGCGCGAGGCGCGCGTTGAGGATGCGGCCGGCCGCGAAGGCTCCCACCAGCCGCGCCACCCGCACCATGCCCAGCTCGGGATCGACCTCCACCTCCGCGAAGTCCGCGCCGAACGAATGCAGCGAGAAGCTCTTCCGCTCCTCGGACGGCGCCACCTCGCCGCGCGCCTCCACCGGCGCCGCCAGCTTGCCCGCAGGCAGCGCCGCCAGCTTCTCCTTGAGCGCCTTGCAGGCCGCTTCCACCGCGGAGGCGACGCTGGCCGCGGTGATCGACCCGCCCGATCGCGGCGCCTCCGGCATCTGCGTGTCGCCGAGGTCGAACCTCACCTTCTCGTAGGGAACGCCCAGCGTCTCGGCGGCCACCTGCGCCATGACCGTATAGGTGCCGCCGCCGATGTCCACCGCCCCGCTCTGGACCAGCACGCTGCCGTCGGGATCCATCCGCGCCACCGCCTGCGCCCTGGTGTAGTTGGCCGGATAGGACGCCGTGGCCATGCCCATGCCGACCAGCATCCCGTTTCGCGTCACCGCCCGCGGCGTGCGGTTGCGCTTGTCCCAGCCGAAGCGCTGCGCGCCCATCTCGTAGCAGCGGCGCAGCGACTTGCTGGAGAAGGGCTTGCCCTCCGTCGGATCGATCTCCGCGTAGTTCTTCAGCCGGAACTCCAGCGGGTCGATGCCCAGCTCGTGCGCCAGCTCGTCGATGGCGGACTCCAGCGCGAAGCTGCCGCTCGACTCGCCCGGCGCGCGCATGTAGGTCGGGGTGCCGATGTCGAGGCGGACCAGCCGGTGCTTCGTCTCCACGTTCTCGCAGCGGTACTGGTGCCGCGAGACCAGCGCCGCCGGCTCGAGGAAATCGTCGAAGCGCGAGGTGGTGGAGGTGCTCTCGTGGCGCAGCGCCACCAGCCTGCCGTCGCGGGCGGCGGCGGCCGCGACCTTCTGGCGCGTGTGCGGACGGCCTCCCACCATGCCGAACATCTGCGGGCGGGTGAGCGCGATCTTCACCGGCCGGCCGAGCTGCCGCGCGGCCAGCGCGGCGATGAGCACGTGCGACCAGGCCGATCCCTTGCAGCCGAACCCGCCGCCCACGTACCTGGCGATCACCCGCACGTTCTCGAGCGGCAGCGCGAAGGCGTGGGCGAGCTTCTTGCGCACGCCGAAGATGCCCTGGGTCGCGTCCCAGACGGTGAGCCGGTCGCCGCTCCATGCCGCAAGCGTGGCGTGGGGCTCCATGGGATTGTGCGTCTCGGGAGGCGTCTCGTAGAGCGCCTCCACCTTGTGCTCCGCGGAGCGGAACGCCTTGTCCACGTCGCCGCGAAGCTGGTCGGCGGGCTGGCTCCCGGCGGCGTTCTGGATGTCGTGGGGAAAGGCGTTTGCGAGCTCGTCCTCCATCCGCACGGTGGCGGAGGCGGCCTCTGCGCGGACCTTGACGAGCAGCGCCGCGTGCAGCGCCCGCTCGAAGGTGTCGGCCACCGCCACCGCCACCGGCTGGTTGCTGAAGGCGATGCGGTCGTCCTGCAGCACCTGGACCACCCGGTCGGCCTTGTCGGCCGGCGCCGCGCCGCCGGGCAGCCGCATGGCATTGAAGGGCGTGAGCACGGCGAGGACCCCGGCCTCCGCTGCGGCGGCTCTGGCGTCGATGCCGACGATGCGCCCGCGCGCCACGTTGCTGGTCACCAGCACGCCGTAGGCGACGCCCGCCGCCGGCCATTCGTAGGCGTAGCGCGCCTCGCCGGTGACCTTGGCGCGGCCGTCGGCGCGGACGTAGGGCTTGCCGATGTCCTGGCTCATGCGGCTCCTTTCGCGCTCAAGGTCATCGCGCGGATCGCGGTGCGCTTCGCCAGCTCCACCTTGAAGGCGTTGTCCCGCCGGGGGTGCGCGCCGCGGAGGGCCAGCTCCGCCGCGCGCGCGAACGACTCCCGCGTCGCCGGCTGGCCGAGCAGCGAGACCTCCGCCTCGGACACGCGCCAGGGCCTGGTTCCCACGCCGCCGAGCGCGAAGTGCGCATCGCGGATCACGCCGCCCTCGACCTGCACCGCGGCCGCGCAGGAGGAGAGCGCGAAGGCGTACGACTGCCGGTCGCGCACCTTGACGTAGCGCATGCGCTCGGCGATCGGGCCGAGTGGAATGCGGACTTCCGTGATCAGCTCGCCGGGCTCCAGCGCGAACTCCCGCTCCGGGTGCTCGCCGGGCAACAGGTGCAGATCGGAGACGGGCAACTGCCGCTCGCCTCTGGAGCCGCGGATGCGGACCACCGCGGCGAGAGCGTAGAGCGCGACGCACATGTCCGAAGGGTGGGCGGCGATGCACCTGTCGCTCGTGCCGAGGATGGCGTGCATGCGCGTCCAGCCCTCCATCGCGTCGCAGCCGGAGCCGGGCTCGCGCTTGTTGCAGCGCGTGCCCAGGTCCCGGTAGTAGGCGCAGCGGGTGCGCTGCAGGAGGTTGCCGCCCACCGTGGCGGCGTTGCGAAGCTGCGGCGATGCGCCGGAGAGGAGCGCCTCGGACAACCCCGGGGCGCGCCGGCGCACTTCGGGGTGCTCGGCCACTGCGGTGTTGGTGGCCATCGCCCCGATCTGGAGCACGTCGCCCGCCACCTCGATGCCCGCGAGATCGAGCCGCGAGACGTCGACGACGCGCTCCGGGTTGAGCACCTCCAGCTTCATCAGATCGACGAGGTTCGTCCCTCCCGCGAGGAAGGCCGCGCCCTGCCCCGCGGCCACCGCGTCCGCGACTTCCCCTGCGCGCTGGAAGGTGAAGAGCCGCATGGTCAGGCCCTCCTCGCCGCCGAGCGGACGGCGGCCACGATGTTGGGATACGCGCCGCAGCGGCAGATGTTGCCGCTCATGCGCTCGCGGATCTCGTCGTCGGAGGCCGGCTTGCCTTCCTGCAAGAGCGCGACCGCGGAGAGGATCTGCCCCGGAGTGCAGTAGCCGCACTGCAGGGCGTCCTCCTCCAGGAAGGCCTGCTGCATGGGGTGCAGCTCGGCTCCGTGCGCGAGGCCCTCGATGGTGGTGATGCTCCTGCCCTCGAGCTGGGCGACGAGCTTCAGGCAGGAGTTGACGCGCTGTCCGTCCACCAGCACCGTGCAGGCGCCGCACTGGCCCATGTCGCAGCCCTTCTTCGCGCCGGTGAGCCCCAGGTTCTCGCGCAGCGCATCGAGGAGCACGACGCGCGGCTCCACCCGCAGCGCGCGCTTCTCGCCGTTCACGATCAGGTTCACCTCGAGCATGCCCGGCCCCGCCGTCGCGGCGGAGCCGCCCTGCGGACGCGGCGGCGAGGACGCGCAGGCATGCAGCACCGCCGCGCCCAGGGCCACGGCGAGGCTGGACACCAGCAGTTCGCGCCTGCCGATCCCGCGCGGCGCCTCGCGCACGGCGCGGCCGGCCGAGCGGATTGCGGCGAGCAGGGTTCCCAGCGCTTCCGGCGCCTCGCGGCGAAGGCGCACGCGGTGCTGCGCGTCGAGCAGCACCACCGTGAGCGCCGCCGACCCGGCCCCGTGCGCGCACCACAGCTGGGGCTGCGGACCGACCTCCCGCGGCTCGTCGGCCGCGCCGAGCAGCACGCCGGTCTCCGGGGAGAGGAGAAGAAGGGTGGCGCCGAGGCCCCGCAGCTCCGCGCGCAGCGCCTCCTCGATGCGCGGGGTCGCGGCGCAGAACGCCAGGATGCACGGTCCGTGCGGCAGGTCCATGGACGCGCACGCCAGCACGGCCGCCCGCGAAGCGCATCCGCCTGCGGTCGCGATCGTTCAGGGGCTTTCCACGCTGCTGCCCGGGCCGACGCGCAGGCCGTCGCCGCGCCGTTCACTCCCCCGCACTCGCACCAGGTCGCCGCGGCGCAGCTCGTCGAAGGCAGCGTTTTCGGCCGCGGCGTGGCGGTCGAGGCGCACCAGCGGGAGGCGGCCTTCGTCGCTGCAGATCCACAGGCGCTTCTTTCCTTTCTCCGGCGGCGGCGCGCCGACGACGCGCCAGGTGTCCATGGGCGGCTGCAGCGGCGCGGAGCGGGAAACGATCAGCGGGGCGAAGGAGATCATCTCGTCTGCCCGCAGCCCCGTCGCGCGGCAGAGCTGGAGGAAATATGCCGGCGGGCTCCAGCGAACCTCCGCCGTGCACCAGTCTTTCGGCGATGCCAGCGCCGGACAGGGCTTCTGCGTCAGGCAGGGAGCGAGCGTGCTCCAGCCTTCCTCGAGGAGGGCGTCGCGCAGGCGCAGCAGCGCCCGGCCCGTCTCGCGCAGCGCGGGCTCGACCACCACCACCGTGCCGGCGAGCTTGCGCACCAGCTCGATCGGGTTGCCGACTTCGGAGAGTACGTTCGCCGCCACCACCACGTCGAATGGCTCGGCCGGCAAGGTCCGGACGGTGTGGCGGATGCCGAGAGCTCGCGCCTCCGCGAGCGCGGCCTCGCTGGCGTCGAAACAGGTCGCCTCCCCGCCCAGCGCGTCCACGGCGGCGAGCGCCGCAGGGCCCGGGCCGGACCCGACGTCGAGGATGCGCGGCGCCCGCGGCAGCGCCACCATGCGCAGCGCCGCCTGCACCTTGACCCACGTCTGCGGCCACCACCACAAGAGATACGCGCCCAGCCGCGCGCCCTGGTAGGTGCGCGGGTTCGCGAGCAGGCGATGCCCCACCAGCCCTTCGTGCAGCTCCAGGACTGCCCGCGCAGCGGGCGCCAGTTCCCCTTGCGACAGCTCTTGGGAGGGACCGCCGGGCAGTCCCAGCAGGGCGCGGGCGCGCTGGAGCAGCGCGGGGACGTAGGTGTCCAGGCTCACGGCGGCGAGGATAACCCCAGCTCGTGCAGCGCCGCCTTCAGATCGGCGGGGAGCGGCGCCTCGCATTCCACCCGCGCGCCGGTGAGCGGATGCGCGAAGGCAAGGCGATACGCGTGCAGGCCCTGCCGGCCCAACGCCACGGCCGCGCGCCGCACCGGGTCCGGCGCCTGCGGGCCCTCCTTGCGGGTTCCGCCGTAGAGCGCGTCGCGAAAGAGCGGCCAGCCCTGATCGGCCAGGTGCGCGCGGATCTGGTGGGTGCGGCCGGTGAGCAGCTCCACGTCGAGGAGCGCGGCATGGGCGCTGCGGGAGATCACGGCGAAGCGGGTGATGGCGCGCTTTCCTTCCCGCACCCGCGAGGAGAACCGCTTGCGGTGCACCGGGTGGCGGCCGTAGGGCGTGTCGATCGTCCCTCGGTCCGGAGGAGCGCCGTGCACCAGCGCTCGGTAGCGCTTCTCCACCTCGCGCGCCTTGAACGCGGCCTGCAGCGCGCGCAGCGCCGGCTCGGTCTTCGCCACCACCAGGCATCCCGAGGTGTCCTTGTCCAGCCGGTGCACGATGCCCGGCCGCAGCTCTCCTCCGACGCCGCGCAGGTCGGAGATCTGATGGAGCAGGCCGTGGACGACGGTGGTCCCTTCACCGCCCGCCCCCGGATGCACGGCGAGGCCGGCGGGCTTGTCGATCACCACGATGTGCGCGTCGTCGTAGAGCACCGGCAGGTCGAGCCGCACCGGATGCAGCCGCGGCGCGGCGGCCTCGGGAATGCGGACGCGGACCACCGCGCCTTCGCGAGGGCGCATCGAGGCGGTGCTCCTTGCGCCGTCCACCTCGACCAGACCCGCGGCGACGAGCTGCTGCACGCGAGCGCGGGAGAGGTCGGGAAAGCGCGACGCCACCAGCTTGTCGAGCCGCTCGCCGGAGCCTCCGGCCACGAAGGTGCGCTCCTCCGCCGTGGGCGCGGGCGCAACCACGCGCCGCTCGCGCTGCCGCCGCGAAGGGCGCCCCCGGGGGCTCACCAGATCTTCGACTTGATGTGCCCCTTGCGCGCGAGGATCACATCGACGAGCGCCCGGTCGTAGAAGTTGGTGCTGGCGAGCATCTTCGGGTCCACCCGGCTCTCGTAATGAGCGCGACCCTCGGCGATCTCGTCCTGGAGGACGGTGAAGAAGGTGTCGTTCTCGATGCCTTCCTTGATCTTCGCCTCGTTGTAGAGCGAGAGGTCGGAGGCGATGGCGCGGGCGAGGCGGTTGGCGGCCTCGGGCGTTTCGATCAATGCGGCCATGGCGTCAATCTATCGCAGCCGCGCCGGACCGTCATGTTCCGGCGGGCTACTCCGCCAGCTCGGTGTGCCAGTAGGCCATGTCGGAGAGGGTGAGGAAGGGGAGCCACTGCTGGTAGAACGCGCCGCTTCTGGGCGGTCCGCGGAAGAAGGGCGTCCAGCGCGGCCGCACCGGCAGCCGCAACAGGCGCATGTGCGCCTCCTCCGGCGTGCGGCCGCCCTTGCGCAGGTTGCAGGGGACGCACGAGCAGACCACGTTCTCCCAGCTGGTCACGCCGCCGCGGCTGCGGGGGATGACGTGATCGAGGTTCAGCTCCGCGCGCGCCGGGCGGCGGCCGCAGTACTGGCAGGTGTTGCGATCGCGGGCGTAGATGTTCAGGCGGCTGAAGCGCACCCGCGCGCGCGGCAGGTGGTCGTACGCCTGCAGGAGGATGACGCGGGGAACGCGGATGCGCTTGCGGGTGGTGCCGATGGACTCCTCGTGCACCGCGGCGGAGAGCTCGGCCCAGCTCTCGAAATCGAAGGTCTGGTACTGCTCGTCCACCGCCTTGGCGGCGCCGCGGTAGAGCAGGATGAGCGCGCGGCGCACGGAGGTGACGTGCACCGGCTGGTAGAGGCGGTTGAGGACCAGCACGCTCGTCGACAGCAACCCTACACCTCCGTTCCGGGCGGGAAGTCGCTCCCGTCCTCAGCCGACTTTGCAGGCGCAACGCTCCCTTCGGGCATCCCATCTAGTTTAGCGCCTTTTGGCCCGGCTGCACGCACGGCAGCCGCGGCGACCGCCAGCGCCAGCTCCCCGGTGTCGCGTACGCAACGGACGTCGAGGACCGCGCGGCCGTCGCGGACCACCGCGATGACCGGCGGGCTGCCCGCGCGCAGCGCCCGGACCAGGGCTGCCGGTTCGCCCTCCAGGGCCACGCCGGCGCCCGGCAGCTTGCGCAGCGGGAGCGAGCCCCCGCCCACCTCCCCTTCGGTCTGGACGACCGAGCAGCCGACCCCGCCCTGCTGAAGCTCGAGCGCGAGCCGCGTCGCCTTCTGTCGCAGCTCCGCCGCCGAGGCGTGCAGCGCCGCCAGCGCGGGAAGCTCGCCCTGCCGGCCGTCGCGGTAGAGGCGCAGCGTCGCCTCCAGCGCGGCGAGGAGCATGCGGTCGACGCGCAGCGCGCGGCTGAGCGGGTGCCGGCGGCACGCCTCCACCAGCTCGCGCTTGCCGAGCACGATGCCGGCCTGCGGCCCGCCGAGGAGCTTGTCGCCGGAGACGAGGACGAGATCCGCGCCTTCGCGCAGGCTCTGGACCGCGGTGAATTCGCCCAGCGCCGGGTCGAGGGCGCCGCTGCCCAGGTCGTGCAGGAATCGCGAGCCGCGCGCCCGCGCCAGCGCCGAGAGCTCAGAGACCTTCGGCATCTCGGTGAAGCCCACCAGGGCGAAGTTGGATCGGTGCACCCGCAGGACCAGAGCGCCGGGATGCGCGTCGAGCGCGGCAGCATAGTCGGCGAGGCGGGTGCGATTGGTGGTGCCGACTTCCACCAGGGTGCAGCCGGACTGCTGGAGGATCTCCGGCACGCGGAAGCCGCCGCCGATCTCCACCAGCTCGCCGCGCGAGACGATTGCGGCGCCGCCGCGCGCGAGCGCCCCCAGCGCCAGCAGCGTGGCCCCGGCGCAGTTGTTCACCACGTGGGCCGCGTCCGCGCCGAACAGCTCGCAGAGCAGCGGCTCGACGTGGGCGCTGCGGTGTCCGCGGCGTCCGCTGGCCAGATCGATCTCGAGGTTGGAGTAGCCCGCGGCCACCTCGGCGACCCGGGCGACGGCGTCCGGGTGCAGCGGCGCGCGGCCGAGGTTCGTGTGCAGCACCACGCCGGTCGCGTTGATCACCCGGCGGAGACGGGGCGATGCTTCCCGATCGCCCAGCTCGAGCACCCTGGCATCGGACACGGCGTCCGCGGAAGGGGCATCGCCCGCCTGCAAGCGAAGACGCGCCTCCGCGATCGCCGCGCGCACGGCCGCCTTCGCCGCCGGCCGGCCCACCCGCTCCGCCAGCGCGCGCACCGAGGGCCGGGCGAGGACCTCGTCCACCGAGGGAAGGCTGCGCAGGTGCTCGTTCACGGCCGGAGATTAAGCGGCCCCGGCGGGCCTGCCAAATCCCCTACCGGGCCGCCAGGGTCTGCCCGAGCGCCGGGGTGTGGCCGTTGGAGTAGAGGAACTGGTAAGCGGCGAAGCTGCGCAGGCAGCGCTTCACGTACCCGCGCGTCTCCTCCAGCGGGATCTCCTCGACGAACGCATCGAGCGGCAAGGACCCGCGCGCCTTGAGCCAGCCCGAGACCGCGCCCGGGCCGGCATTGTACGAGGCCAGCGCCAGCGCCGGGTGCTGGAAGCGCGCGTAGAGCTCGCCGAGGTAGGCGCCGCCGATGCGGATGTTCACCTCCGGTTCCACGAGGCGCGAGCTCTGGTAGCCGTGCACCTTGTACTTGCGCGCCAGCGCGCGGGCGGTGGACGGCATCAGCTGGGTGAGGCCGACGGCGCCGGTGGCCGACAGCGCGCGCGGGTCGAGCGCGCTCTCCTCGCGCATCAAGGCCTGCAGGAGGTCGGGCGGAATCGCCGCGCCCTGCGAGACGCGCGAGATCTGCTCGCGGAACGCGAGCGGGTACGCCAGCGCCTCGGCGTGCAGCGCCAGCGCGGATGCGGGCCTTCGCAAGAGCGCCCGCAGATCCGTGCGCACCAGCGCGTGCGCGTTGCGGAAATCTCCCGCCCGCGCGTAGAGCTCGGCCACCAGCGTGAGCGGCTCGTATCCTGCCTCGCCGGCCTCGCGCGCCACCGAGCGGTCCACCGCGTTCAGCTCGCGCACCGCCTCGGGCTTGAGGCCCAGCCGGAGCAGCTCGATGGCGGCGAGCAGGTGCGGATCTCTCGCCAGCGCACCCGCGTGCAGCGCGCGGGGCGCGGGCGTCTGCACGATCCGGTCCTGCGCCTCGTCGATGGCGCGCGCCCGGTCCGGATCCAGCTCGGCGAGCCGCCCGTGCGCGAGCAGGCCGTAGTAGGTCAGCGGTCTCTCGGAGACGAGCCAGGTCAGGTCCGCCCGGGCGGCCTCCCGCGCCGCCGCCCTGGCCAGCTCGCTCTGCCCCGGCTCTCCTTCGAGCAGCGAGCGGGCGCGCCAGTACCGGGCGCGCTCCTCGTCGTAGCCGTCGGAGTCGGGATGCGCCGCGAGCTGGTCCAGCCAGACCAGGCCTTCGCGCGCCTTGCCCTCGGAGCGGTAGGACCAGAAGAGACGGAAGAGCGCCTCGGCGCGCAGATCGCCGTCGAGGTAGTGGTCGACCACGTCGCGCAGCAGCGCGCGCTCCTTCTCGACGTCGCCGGCGCGGCGCGCGGCGATGGCCTGGTTGTAGACGGCGTCGTCGGCGAGCGACGATTGGGGATACCTGCGCGAGAGCGCCTCCCAGAGCGCGCTTGCGGTGGGCTTGCCCGCCATCGACTCGAGCTGCGCCAGCAGGTAGAGCGCCCTGGCCCGTACGTCCGGATCGGCGCAGCGCAGCACCACCGGCGCGAGCGCGGTTCGCGCGCGGGAGTACTCGTGCTCCTTGCGCAGGGCGCGGCCCTGGTCCAGCTTCACCCTGCAGGCCAGCGCGTCGGCGGGCTGCGGCGGGCTCCTCTCCACGTCCTCCGGCGTGGGCTCGTGCTGGGCGGGAAACGCGCCCAGCGCCTCCAGCGCGGACTTGAGGAAACCGCCGGGGCTGCGGTCGCCGGGGCAACCGCCCAGACAGAGCGACTGCACCGGGATGCGCGCGAGCTGATCCAGCGCCTCGCGATTGCGGTGCGCGTCGAGCAGCATCTCCGCCCGGCGCAGGAGGAGCTGCGGCGCGATGGGCGGGCCCGCGCCGAGGGCCGCCTCGCGGTGGCGGGCGGACTCGGCGGCCGCGGAGAGGGGATGCTCCACCCAGGCGGCGCGCCAGTGCGCCCGCGCCTTGTCCTTGGCCCCCGCGGCGCGCTGCGCGTCGCCGGCGATCAGATGGGCCGAGGCCACGTCCGCGCGAACCTTGCCGGCGAAGATGGGTTCGAGGATCTCCTCCACCCGCGCCGCGCTGCGCGGGCCTGCGACCCGCAGCTGCATCAGCTGCCGCGCGCGCTCGAGCAGCACCTGGTCCTCGTCCACGTAGCGCAGCGACACCTGCCCGAGCAGCCGCTCCGCCGCCGCGCCGTCGCCCTGGTCGATGGCGCACAGCGCAGCCAGGTGCAGGGCGCGATCGGCGAGCGGCCCGCCTTCCAGCGCGATCTTCTCGAAGAGCAGGCGCGCGGCGCCAGGCCGCGTCTCGCGCAGCGCCAGCGCCTTGACCAGGCGCGTCTGCGGATCGCCCGGCGCATAGGGCGCGAGCTGCGCGTCCCCGATGGCGGGCCCAAGCTCGACCGCCTCGTCGCCGCCGTCGTTGACGAGCGCGTCCCTGGCAGGCGCCCAGGCAAGGCTGAGGGCCGTCACGGCCAGGATGCAGAGGCGGGGGATCATCCGGGGGCTCGCTCGCTCGGCTGAATGTGGCATCGCAGGGAGTTCTCGTCCAGTCCGCAAACCGCCGTGGGCACGGTAAGGATTCCCCGACCTGCCGTGTTAACGTCCGCACGGTGGATGCACGGACACAGAGCGCGTTGCTTGCAGCGGTGGTGTGCCTCGCCCTGGCGCTCGCCATGCTGCTTCGCCATGGCCGTACGCGCCTGTGGACCGCGTTCGCGCTCCTGAACGTCTCGCTGCTCGCCTACCAGATCGGCGACTTCCTCTACGGAATCGTCGGCGCCGGCCGCCCCTGGGCGCTGCGCCTGACCCTGGGTGCTGCGGCCTTCATTCCGGTTGCGGTGCTGGGCTTCATCGTCGAGTTCCAGGGGGAGTCCGCCGGACGGGTCATCGGCCTGCGGCGATTTGCCACCGGCACCGCTCTCGCGGTGGCGGCGGTGGCGGTCTCGCCCCTGGCGATGATCCCCGCCGCGCGGGTCACCGCGTCGGCCGCCGTCTTCGTCCAGCTCACCGCGGCGGTCAGCCTGCTCTACGCGCGCATGCGGCGCGCCGCCTCGCGCACGGAACGGGCGCGGCTCTTCTACCTGTGGGTGGGCGCCGCGCTGTGCGTGGGCCTGACCTTCGGCGAGCTGCTCATCCGCGTGGCCGGCTGGCCGCCGCCGCCCTTCGCCAACGTGGCGATGACCATCTACCTGTACTTCCTTTCCCAGACCATCCAGCGGCACCGGCTGCTCGATCTCAACGAGCTGCTGGGAAAGATCGTGGTGCTCGGCTGCGTGGGCCTCGTGCTCGCGCTGATCTTCGGCGTGCTCGTGCGCTGGACGGGGAGCGCCTCCACCGGCCTCTTCTTCTTCAACACCATGGTGGCGTCGTTCGTCATCCTCATCCTCTTCGAGCCGCTCAAGGCCAAGGTGGAGGAGAAGGTGCTCGCCTTCTTCTTCGCCGAGCGCTTCGAGTTCGTGCAGTCGCTCGCGGCGCTGCGCCAGCGGATGGCGGGCATCATCGACGTGCGCGAGCTCGGGCAGGTGGTGCTGGACGGCCTCTACGAGACGCGGCGGGTCACGCACGCTTCCATCTACCTGCTCGCGGACGACGGGCTCGGCTACCGCAGGCTCGAATACCGCGGCCCCGCGCCCACGCCCTACATCGACGCCGCGACCGTGCGCGCGCTGGTGCAGAACGCGCAGGCGGGACAGAAGGCGCAGCTGGTGGAGCTGGTGGAGCGCAGGCTCACCGAGCTGCGGCAGGTGCTGCCGGAGTCGGACACCGAATCCAGCGCCCTCTCCGACGAGCGGACGCGGCTGAGCGAGATCGGCGCCGCCATGGCGGCGATGCGCGCGGGCGTCACCATTCCGCTGGTCGCGTCGGGGCGCGTGGTGGGCTTCCTCTGCCTGCTCGACGACCGCGTCCCCGAGGCCTTCGCCTCCGACGAGCTGGCCGCCATGCTGGAGGTGGGCGACCAGGCGGCCATCACCATCGAGAATTCGCGCCTCTACGAGAAGATGAAGGAGCGGGACCGGCTGGCGGCCCTGGGCGAGATGGCCGCGGGCCTCGCCCACGAGATCCGCAATCCGCTCGGCGCCATCAAGGGCGCCGCCCAGTACCTGGACCCCGGGCAGTTCCAGGGCGGCGACGCGGAGATCCTGCAGATCATCGTCGAGGAGGTGAACCGCCTCGACGGCGTGGTGGCCCAGTTCCTCGACTACTCGCGCCCCTTCCCCAACGTCGGGTCGGGCAAGTTCCAGAACACCGACATCAACGACGTGCTCTGGAAGACGATGAAGCTGATCGAGAGCAGCCTTCCCCAGAACGTGGCGCTGGAACTGGACCTGACGCCGAATCTGCCGGCGGTGCATGCCGACGCCGAGCAGCTCAAGCAGGTGTTCATCAACCTGGCGCTCAACGCGGTGCAGGCGATGCCCGACGGAGGCCGCCTCACCGTGCGCTCGCGCAGGCCGCACGCGCCGGTGGAGCTGGGGCTTTCGGAGACCACGCCGCGCTACTCCGCCGATCAGATCGAGGTGCGCTTCGCGGACACCGGCGCGGGCATCCCCGAAGATGCGCTCGACCGGATCTTCATCCCCTTCTATACGACCAAGACCAAGGGGACCGGCCTGGGGCTGGCCATCTCGCAGCGCATCGTCAAGGGACATGGCGGCACCATCGAGGTGCAGAGCCGGGTGGGCGAGGGCACCGAGTTCGTGCTGCGCTTCCCCTCCGCGGCGGCGCTGGACACCGCCGGCCGCCTCGGCATGACGCCGACGCCGCTGGCGGTGGATCCGATCGCAAAGCCCGCGTAGAGCGCGGGACACCCTTCAGTACTCGAGGACCGGCCAGCCGCGGCGGAGGGCCTCCTCCGAGAGGGGCGAGCCGGAGCGCGGCGCCACCGCCACCGCGAGCCGGGCGGCCTCGAGCATCGGCAAGTCGCCCGTGAAGGAATCGCCGCAGGCGAGGGCGAGGCGGCCGGCCTTCTCCGCCGCGGCGATCTTGCCGGCGGCGTACGTGATCGGGTGGATCAGGTCGGCGGTGAAGCGCCCGTCGCGGATCTGCACTTCGATGCCGCGGCAGCGTTCGCGGGGGATTCCCGCGAGAGGCGCGGCGGCGAGGACGATGGGCAGCGCGCTCGCGGAGACGACCAGGGGCACGAGGCCCGCCTCCTCGCAGAGCGCGCGGAGCGCGAGCGTGTCGCCGATCAGCCGCGGCGGCACCCACGCGCCGGCGAAGCGCTCCGCTTCCGCGCGGACCGCGGCGACCTCCAGTCCTGCCTGCAGCTGCGCCGCATAGGCATAGCCTGCCGCCCGATCTCGATCGACGGCGCGCTCGTACGCTTCGTATGCGTCGCCCCCGCCGGGCAGCTTCACCCACCCGAGCGAGACGAGGTGGCGAAGGAAGGCCTCTCCGACGTCCTCGCGCCAGAGCGTTCCGTCCGCGTCGAAGACTGCAAGTCCCGAGGGCAACTCCCGGCCGAGCGCACGGACGCGTCCGGCCAGCCCCGCAGGAATCACTCGGCGCACCTCTTCACCGAGCGGTCGAACGCGGCGCGGTGCTCCAGCTTCTCGCGCGCGGCCTGATCGCGCACCTCGGCGCAGCCCGCCCTCCTCTGCGAGAGCGCGTCCGCCGCCTCCGCGCGCATGCCCGCGCTCCTCGCCGTCCGCAGCACCGGCCCCAGCTCGCGCACGGCCTGGTCGGGATCGAGCAGCGCCGCCGCCCCGTGCAGCGCCGCGACCCGGACCACCGCCGGCTGGGCCTCGTCGCGCGCCATCCTGCCGAGGAGCTGCCGCGCGCGGGCGGGAGCTGCCGCGGCGAGCGCGTCCACCGCCATGGCGCGGCGCGAGGGGAACTCGTTCTCGTTGGCGATCACGGCCTCGAGCAGCGGCGCCGCGCGCTCGCCCAGCTCTTGCCAGCGCGCCTTCGGAATCGGACGGTCCAGCACGTTGAGATAGGTGTCCACGCGCCGCTGCAACTCCGCGTCGCTGAGGGTCTCCTGGACCTGCGCGGGCCGATCGGCAGGCGCCTGGCGCGGCGCCCGCGGCGCGGCGAGCAGGGCTGCGAGCACGAGGGCGATCAAGGCTGCCTCCTCACGGCACCACCGCCGGGTTGAGCTTCATCACCTGCGCCTGCTGCGGCGTGATGGCGCCGGTGGAGAAACCCGGCTCGAGCTGCCAGAACATGAGGTTGTCGCCTCCGCCCGCCGGGCAGGCCGCGCCGCTCCCGACGCACTTGTCGGCGGCGAGGAAGGGCGCGAGCGGTCCGGGAGTGTCGGCGCAGTTCTTCTGGTCGGCGCCGGAGCAGGGAATGCACGGGCACTTGGGGGTGTCGCCGAGCGGATCGAAATCCGACCCGTTCTGCTCGGTGGTGTGGAAGAGGCCGAGGAAGTGGCCGGTCTCGTGCGCGGCGATGTATGCTACCCGGTCGGGGCCGCAGTTTGCGATGTTGAGGGCGCCGGCCGCGCAGGTCTGCAGCGTGGGCGCGAAGAGGTCGGCGGCGGAGACCACCGCGCCGCTGTGCACGGTGCCGTTGAGGGTGGACGGTCCGGGGATGGTGCCGTCGATTCCCACGATGGTTCCTCCGCCCTGGGCGCTGAAGCGCAGGCTCTGGACGAGGAAGATGTTCACCGTGTTTCCCGGATGAGCGCCGGAGAGCAGGAACATCTGGTTCAGCTCGTCGCAGGGGCCGGTGTCGGTGGCGGAGATGTTGGTGCCGAAGCGCGAGCGGTCCGCGGCGCTGACGTCGAAGAAGCTCACGTTGCGCACGGTGATTCCCGGCTTGTTGTTTCCCAGGATCCCGTTCTGGAAGAGCGCCTTGTAGGTCCGCACCATCTGCTGGACGCTGGGATCGTTCACCGCATTCGCGGCGGTGAAGGGCTGGCGGCCGAGCGTGGTCATGTCGGCCACGATGTAGAAGGACACATCGAGGTTGGAGCCGGCGGGGAGCGGACGGAGCAGCACCGACACGTCGTAGGTGTTGGCGTTGGTGCCACCGTCGGTGCACCCCGGGGTGGTCAGGCACTCGTTGGCGAAGTCGTTGACCACGAACTTCCAGGCGCCTGCCGGCACGCCCGCGTCGAGCGAGGCGGTGGTGTTGGGGAAGGTGAACGCGGCGGTGCTGGGGGTGTCGCCGCCGAAGAAGGCGTAGCTCCCGGAGTAGTCGCTGCCGCCGTCCGCGGACCCGTTGATCTGGACGTTGTCGTCGTAGGCGACGCCGCCGCCGGGCATCGTCACGCTGAGCGGCACCGCGGAGTTGTCGATGATTTGTCCCTTGAAGGTGAGGGTCAGGTCGGCGATCACGGCCTGGTGCACGATGGTGACGCTGCCGGTCCCGGCCGGCACGTCGAACGGGACGGCATCGCCCACCTTGTGCGTTCCCAGCGCCACCACCTGCGCGCCGGGGATGGAGGCGGCGATGGCGCTCGGCACGACCGGCCTCGTGCAGGCCGCCGGGGTGCACGCTCCCAAGGGCACGCAGACGTTGTTCAGGGTGGCGCAGCAGCCGTAGCCCAGGCGGCAGGTGCTGTCGTTGGTGCACTGCGCGGCGCAGAGGTCGGCCGTGCCGATAGTCGTGCAGGCACCGGTCGAACAGGAGTTGGCCGCGCAGTCGGCGGTGCAGTACCCGCCGGGGTAGCCCTGCTCGTTGGAGTTGCAGGACAGGCCCGCCTGGCAGTCGGTGCTCGTCCTGCACGATTCGCCGATCGCGCCCGGCGTGGAGATCTCCGCGCAGCTCCCGTTCACGCAGCGCTGGGTGTTGGCGCAGTCGCGCACGGTCTTGCAC
>DATDMU010000177.1:0-37026 GCA_036518615.1 Myxococcales bacterium | reverse complement strand
GATGCGCTCGTCGGGAACGCCCACCTTGTAGAGCAGCCGCGCCACCGTGTCCGGGTCGCGCAGCGACACCGCCAGCACGAAGAGGACGATGGACTCCTGCATCTGCCGGGAGAGGCGCCCCACCAGCCCGAAGTCGAGCAGGCCGATGCGGTTGCCCTCCATCACGATGACGTTGCCGGGATGCGGGTCGCCGTGGAAGAGCCCGTCGGTGAAGAGCTGGTGGAAGCTCGCCTCGAGCACGTTTCGCGCCAGCAGCTTGCGGTCCACGCCGGCGGCCTCCGGGTCGTCGAGCACCGCGTTGAGCTTTGCGCCCTTCAGCTCCTGCAGGGTGATCACCGTGCTGCAGGACAGCTCGCGGTAGAGCTTCGGAATCACCACGTAGGGGCGCTCCGCGTGGTTGCGCGCGAACTCCTCGATGTTGCGCGCCTCGTTGTCGAAATCCAGCTCCAGGAGCATGGCGGCGCGGAACTCGCTCACGATGCCGGTGGGCGTGTAGATGCCGGTCTCCTCGATCACCCCTTCGAGGAAGCGCGCCAGGTAGAAGAGCAGGTCGGTGTCGCTGCGGATCTGCTCCTCGATGCCGGGCCGCTGCACCTTCACCACCACGTCGTCGCCGGAGGCGAGGCGGGCGCGGTGCACCTGCGCGATGGAGGCGCTGGCCATCGGCTCGGGATCGATGGCGGCGAAGAGCTGCTCGGCGGGCCGCCCCAGCCCCTTCTCGATGAGCTGGAAGACCAGCGACACCGGCATGGGCGCGGCGCTGTCCTGGAGGAGCGACAGCTCTGCGATGAAGTCCGCCGGCAGGATGTCCGGGCGCGCGGAGAGGATCTGGCCGAGCTTGATGAAGGTGGGGCCCAGCTCCGCCAGCGTGTCGCGGAAGCGGCGCGCGGTGGTGGCGCGGGCGGCTTCCCGGACCGGGCCCTGGTCCTCGCGCCGCCCGAGCACGTCCCAGATCTTCGCGCGGTCCCACAGCTCGCCGAAGCCGTGGCGCACCACCACCGCGCTGATCTCCCGCAGGCGGCGCAGATCCTGGACGGCCTGAATCACGGCCGGGTTCTCTCACAGCGCGGAGAGCAGATCCATCTTCACGAGGATGGTGTCGCCGTGGGTCACGCCCGCCGAAGACAGCGTGTTCAGCTCGGCCCCGAGGTCGAGGCGCGAGGGCAGGGCCGGCGTGACGTCGGCGGAGCTCTGGTGCGCGTAGACGAGATAGAAGGTGGACCCGGTGCGCCACTCCCAGCGCAGGATCAGGTTCACGTTCAGGGCGGCCTGGCGGTCGTCGTAGCTGTCCTTGGGCTTGTCGGCGGTGGTGGCAGGCTGCAGCTCGTCCAGGCGCACGGTCCGCCGGAACGGCTCGTTCACCTGCGCGCGCAGGATCCGGCCGTAGGAGATGCCGGCGCTGAAGAGCTGCATGTACGTCTGCAGCGTGAGGTGCGGCGTGAACGCGTAGGTCGCGCGCAGGGTGGCGCTGACGCTGCGCGCCTGCTGCGGCGCCATTAGATATGTGCGCGGCACGCGGCTGGCAATCGACGCGTCGATGGTGTCGTCGGTCCCCGGCGCCGTGGCCGTGCGGACCCTGCGGATGGTGCCGGCGTTCTCGTTGTAGGCGAGGTCGAAGCTGCCGTCGAGCTGCGGCAGCGGCCGGAAGATGAGCGTGGCCTCGAGCTGGTTCTGCCGCTCGAAGCGCGGCCAGGAGCGCCCCTCGGTCCAGGAGAGCTGGAGCTGGAGCCGCTTGCGCGGGTCGGTGGAGATGTTGCCGAACCAGGCGGCGGCAGACTGCCGCTCGATGGGCGTGCCGTCCCGCAGCTCGCGATCGTCGACGAAGGGCGCCTGCACGATGCCGCCGGTGTCCAGGAACCAGAAGGAGTTGGTGTTGACCCAGAACTCCACGATGGCGTCGCGGTCGAGGCGCAGGTCGAAGGGCGCGTCGCGGATCTCGCGGGCGGCGAGGATGAGCTGGGACGACTGCCAGAGCGGACCCGGGTGCGGGTCGCGCCAGCCGACGTAGCCGATGACGCGGGTGAGGTTCGCGCGCGGCATGAAGCCGAGATCGTTGACGCTGAAGTTCGGCGTGAGCAGGTCGCCGAAGAGCGCCGAGAACCAGTGCTCGCTCACGTACTTGATCTTGCCGGAGCCGGCGAAGCCGCTCGCGGTGGGGCCGCGCAGGGTGCCGTCGGGCAGCGTCTCGACTGCGTTCCCGGTCAGGTGCGACCCCGCCGCCTGCACGGTGGCTTCCAGCGACCGGTCCTGGGTGAAGAGCGTCAGGTCGCCCTCGCCGACGTGCGCGTGCCGGCGGGTGAGGCCGAGGCGTGGCGAGACGAACATGGGATCGAGGGCGGTCCCGGTCACCCCGAGGAGCGCGTTGTCGCCCAGAGGAGCGCGCACCCGCGCCACCGCGTCGTGGCGGGCTTCGACCGTGCGTCGGTCATGGACTGCAGGCAGCTCGTCGGGCGCGTCGCTCTCCAGCACCTGCGCCGAGACGCGCGGCTCCAGCGCGGTGAGCACCCCCACGCTGGTCGCGCCGACGGTCCCCGTCAGCTTGGCCGCGCTCAGCACCGGGACGCTCGGCTGCTGGTAGACCAGCTTCTGCGTGGCCGAATCGAGGCCGATGTCGTCGGCGGTGGGCGTGCCGCGGCCGATGCGCCGCGAGTAGAAGATCTGGTAGGCGTTGCCGCCGTAGGGGCCGCCCACGTCCACGCGCAGCGCCGGCTGGAACAGGTCCAGCCCCTCGAGGAAGAAGGGCCGCTTCTCGGGAAAGAAGGTCTCGAAGGTGGTGAGGTTCAGGACCCGCTGGTCTGCCTCCACCTGCCCGAAGTCGGGGTTGATGGTGCCCACCAGCGCCAGGTCGCTGGCCAGGTTGTAGCGGAGGTCGAGGCCGGCGCAGAAGCCGCCCTGCCGCTGCGGATCGAAGCCGATGGTGGCGCAGCTCCCCAGCTCTCCCCGCGGCGTCGCGTACGCCGGGGTGCTGCGCAGCCCCTTCAGGCCCACGTAGGGCCGCAGCTCCAGCGCGCGGACGGGATGGATGCCTTGAAGGCCGTCGAGCAGCCCGAGGCGGCTGATGTCGCCGGGGCGGCCGTTGGGCCGGTAGCGCCACTGATCCTCCTCGTGGCGGCGGGAGAGGATCCGGTAGACGTTGAATCCCATCACCGTCGCGCCCTCGGGGATGCGCATCACGCGCAGCGGGATCTTCATCTCCACCGACCAGCCGCGCTCGGTGGTCGCCACCTTCGATTCCCAGGCGGCATCCCAGTCGGTGGTGAAGTCGGTGTCGTTGAAGTGGATGGCGTCGAGCTGCTGGCCGGCGGCGAAGACCTGGAAGTGGTAGGCGGTGCGGCGGTCGAGCGTCGTGTCGAGGTCGAACTGCACCGTGTCGCCCTCGATGAAGCGGTCGCGCCGGCTGAGCGTCTTCGTGGGCGGCTCCGGATCGTCGCAGATGGCGCCGAAGTAGAGGTACTCGTCGTCCCAGAGCACGCGGAAGGCGGTGTGGACGCTCGCGGGCCGGCCCTCGTCGGGGTTGACCTGGGTGAAGTCGTCCTCGAGCGGCGCCGCCTGCCAGGCCGGCTCGTCCATGCGCCCGTCCACCGTGATGGGGCCGCCGGTGCGCCGCGCGGCGTGGGCGGTGCGCACGTAGGAGGACTCCGGGGGCAGTTCCTTCGCGGGAACGGGCGCTTCCGCGGCGCGCACCGGCAGCGCCAGGACCAACAGCGCCGGTGCGAGAGCGCGCATCCGGCGCTTCACAACGTCGGCGGGGCAGGGACATTTCATGGGGTCGCGGGGCGCCGGGCCTCTCGTGGTATCTGTGACGCGGTGGCGGAGCCGGTTTCACAGGTGCCTGCGGCGGAGGCGGCGGCCACGCCGATGCTGCGGCAATACCACGACGCGAAGGCGCAGGCGCGCGACGCGCTGCTCTTCTTCCGGCTGGGCGACTTCTACGAGCTGTTCTACGAGGACGCCCGCATCGCCGCGCAGGTGCTGGGCATCACGCTGACCTCGCGGGCCAAGGGCGACGACCGGGTGCCGATGGCGGGAGTGCCGCACCACGCCGCGCGCGCCTACGTGGCGCGGCTGGTGGCGGCGGGTCACAAGGTGGCCATCTGCGATCAGATGGAGGTGCCGGGCCCCGGCAAGCAGCTCGTCAAGCGCGAGATCGTCCGGCTGGTCACGCCCGGGACGCTGGTGGACGAGGACGCGCTGGAGGCGCGCGAGCCGCTCTGGCTGGCGGCGGTGGCGGCGCAGGGAGACGAGGTGGCGGTGGCGCTGCTCGACGCATCCACCGGCGAGCTGCGCGCGCTGCCCGCCGGCTCCCTGCAGGCGGCGCTCGACGAGCTTTCGCGGGTGCGGCCGCGCGAGGTGCTGGTGGCGGAGGGGTCTGCTCTTGCCGACGCGGTCCGCCGCGCCAGCTTCGGGGCGCGGGTGGAGGAGCGCAGCTTTCGCGATCGGGCAGGGGCGGAGCAGCTCCTGAAGCGCCATCTGGGCGTCGCCACCCTGGACGGTTTCGGCCTGCGCGACGCGCTCGCCGCCCAGGCCTCCGCGGAGGCGCTCTCGTACCTTCAAGAGACGCAGCGCTCGGCGGCGCGGCACGTGGTGCGCATCTCGGTGACGCAGCCGGAGCGGCAGCTCGTGCTCGATCCGGGCGCGGTGCAGAACCTGGAACTGTTCCGCGGGCCCGACGGACGCAAGACGGGAACGCTGCTCTCGGTGGTGGATCGGACGCTCACCTCTGCGGGAGGGAGGCTCCTCGCGCGCTGGCTCTCGGCGCCGCTGCTGGAGCTTTCGGAGATCCGCGCGCGTCAGGATGCGGTGGAGGAGCTGTCGCAGGCGGCCGTGCTGCGCGAGGAGATCTCCGAGCGGCTGCGCTCGATGCTCGACGTGGAGCGGCTTCTGGGCCGGCTCGCGGTAGGGCAGGGCGCGCCGCGCGATCTGGCCGGCCTGCGCGCTTCGCTGCGCGAGATGCCGGAGCTCTCCGCGCGGCTCGCGAGCTGCTCTTCGGCGTTGCTCGCGGAGCTTGCGCCGCCCTTGCGCGCGCTGGCGGACCTCTGCGAGCTCTTGCAGCGCGCGCTGGTGGACGATGTGCCCGTGGGGCGCGAGCCGGGCTTCGTGCGCCCCGGCTTCCGTCCCGCCCTGGACGAGCTGACCGACCTGGCGCAGGGCGGCCGCGCGGCCATTGCCGCCATGGAAGCGGCGGAGCGGCAGCGCACCGGCATCACCTCCTTGAAGGTCCGCTACAACAAGGTCTTCGGCTTCTACATCGAGGTGACGAAGCCCAATCTGCATCTGGTGCCCGCCGGCTACCAGCGCCGGTCGAGCACGGTGGGCGCGGAGCGGTTCGTCACGCCGGCGCTCGCCGAGCACGAGGCGCGCGTCCTCTCCGCGGAAGAGCGGCGCACCGCGCTGGAGCAGCAGATCTTCGAGGAGCTGCGCCAGGCGGTGCTGGCGCGGAGCGCGGGGCTGCGCGCCTGCGCGGAGGCGGCGGCGCAGGCGGACGCGCTCTTGTCGCTGGCACGAGTTGCGGCGGAGTCCGGCTGGGTGCGGCCGGTGGTGGACGGCAGCGAGGTGATCGAGATCGCCGGTGGGCGGCATCCGGTGGTGGAGCGCGCTCTCTCGCAGTCGGGCGAAGGGCCCTTCGTGCCCAACGACGTGCTGCTCGACGCGGAGAAGCGGCTGATCGTGCTGACGGGGCCGAACATGGCGGGGAAGAGCACCGCCATGCGGCAGGTGGCGCTGATTGCCATACTGGCGCAGACCGGCTCGTTCGTGCCGGCGACGCGGGCGCGCATCGGGGTGGTCGACCGGCTCTTCACCCGCGTGGGAGCGGCCGACGATCTGGCCCGCGGGCAGAGCACGTTCATGGTGGAGATGGCGGAGTGCGCGCGCATCCTGCACCAGGCCACGCCGCGCTCGCTGCTCGTCCTGGACGAGGTGGGGCGGGGCACTTCGACCTTCGACGGCCTCGCGCTGGCGTGGGCCATCGCGGAGCACCTGCACGACGTGGCCCGCGCGCGGACCTTGTTTGCGACGCATTACCACGAGCTCTGCGATCTGGCCCGCGAGAAGCCGCGGGTGGTGAACCTCACCATGGCGGTCACCGAGGTGGACGGCCGCGTGGTGTTTTTGCGCAAGATCGTCGCCGGCGCGGCTTCGCGCAGCTACGGCATCCACGTCGCAAAGCTGGCCGGGCTGCCGGAGAGCGTGCTCAAGCGCGCGCGGGAGATCCTCGGCAACCTCGAGGCGCAGGAGCTGGACGAGACGGGGCGGCCGTCGCTGGCAGGTCCGCGCCGCAACAAGCGCGCGCAATTGGGCCTGTTCGAGGCGCCCGCTCCACCTCCTCCGCCTCCGTCGGAAGTCGAGGAAGCCCTCCGCGCCCTCGACCTCTCCCGCACCACCCCGCTCGACGCCCTGCTTTGGCTCCACGCCCAGCAGAAGAAGCTGCGCTGATGGGCGCATGGCCACCAACTTCCGCATTCTTTGGGCGGAGCTTCCCCTGCGTATCGCGATTCGGTCGATCCTGCAGCGACATGGCGGCCGCTGATCGCGCCCTCCGCCGGGAAGGCGTTCCTTGAAAGTCTCTGAGCGGCGGCCGGTGCGTCACCGCATGGTGCAGGCTAATCTGGCGCCGTGGAGCTCGTCCTGGCCCGGGAGCCGGAGTTGCTCGACCGGATTTTCCGGCTGCGCGCGGCCGTCTGGAGTCCTCTCGCGCCGGACGGGTTCGCGACGGGCCGGTGGACGGACGAGCACGATGCGCACGGGGTTCACTGGGCGGTCGTCGACGGCGGCGCGCTGGTCGCGGCGGCGCGCTTCTGCGTGCACGAGAGCCTGGGCGAGCTGCCGGATGAGCGGTTCTTCGCCGGCTTCGGTCCGGAGACGGCGCCGATCGGATCGCTGAACCGACTCGTCGTGGCCGCAAGCCACCGCCGGAAGGGGCTGGCAGGGCGCCTCGACGACGCACGACTGGACTTCGCGGCGGCAAAGGAATGCGCGACCGTCGCCTGCTGCACGCACGACGAGCACCGCGTGCGGATGCTGCTACGGCGGGGATTTCGCGTGCTCGGTGAGGCGGCCAACGTGGACCCGCGAGCGCTCGCCGAAGGCCGCCGGCCCCTCGTGCTGGTCCGGCGCCGCGGTCGCGGCTGCGCGTCCGTTGAAGGAGGGCGTGGCGACGGAACCGGTTGACGTTGGCGACAAAGCGCCTCACCACCGTCCGCCTCGATCCGGAGGATCTCCGGGCGCTCTCGCGGGCGCGGAAGGACGGAGTTTCCTCGTCGGAGCTCATCCGGCGCGGACTTCGCGTCGTCGCGGCCAGATACTACGGAAAACGCCGCCGTCCGCCCACGACGCGGCTTTTTCCCTCCGTCGAGACGAAGCTCGGGGACGAAGCGGAGCTGTTTCGGGATCTGGAGAAGTGAGCGCTCCTTTGGTGGCCGACACCGGCGGCATTCTCCGCGCGCTGGCGCGTCGACCCGATGGGCGCGCCACCTGGCCGGAGTACGAGGACGCCCTCCGTGATGCGTCGGCGGTGATCGTCCCTGCCCTGGTCCTCGCCGAGGTCGACGATTTCCTTCGCGCCGAGAGGGTTGCGATGCGCAAGCTGATCCGGGAGATCGTGGACCCGGCCACCACATACGAACTGGAGCCGGTCTCGGCTTCCGATCTGGCCCGTGCGCTCCAACTCGACGCGAAATTCCATCAGCTGCAGATCGGCCTCGTCGACGGCACGGTCGCGGCCGTCGCAGAGCGCAGGCGCGTCCTGCGAGTGCTCACCGTCGACCGGCGGGACTTCGGCGCTCTGCGGGTCGGGCCGCGCTACACGCAGGCGCTGACGCTGCTGCCCTGACCCGATTCCGCGCCGCGCCGCGCCCCGGAGCGGCGCGGTGTGGCACGCCCCCGCCGCGCTCTGCTACGCTCTGGTGACGAGCGCGCGAGGGGGAGTGGTGAAGATCTTCGTGAGCTGGTCGGGCCCGGTGAGCCAGCAGGTGGCGGACGCGCTGAAGGGATGGCTCCCGAAGGTGCTCCCGAAACTGGACGCCGACGACGTCTTCCTCTCCTCCAGCGACATCGACCCGGGCGACCGCTGGATGTCCCGGCTGGACGAGGTGCTCGAGTCGACCGACTACGGCATCCTCTGCCTCACCCGCGAAAACATGAACGCCGCCTGGATCCTCTACGAGGCGGGCGCGCTCTCCAAGCACTTCAAGGATTCGCGCGTGACGCCGCTCCTCATCGGCCTCGATCCCGGCGACCTGAAGGGGCCGCTGCTCCAGCGCAACGCGAGCGGCGTGAGCAAGCCCGAGGTGCTCAAGCTGGCGCGGGCGCTCAATTCGCAGATGCGCAGGTCGGCGATGAAGCGCGAGCAGCTCGACACGGTCTTCGAGGCGCGCTGGGGCGAGCTGGAGCCGGTGCTCCGCGAGGCCGTGGCCAGGGCGGGCGACACCGCGGCAAAGTACTCCTGGGACGTGTTCCTCTCCGCGCCCATGGCCGCGTACCCGGACGACGCGAGCTACGTGCCGGCGCGTCTCGAGGTGAAGAAGATCTTCGACGCGCTCAAGGGCGAGTGCGGGCTGCGGGTGTACTGGGCAGCCGAAAAGATCGAGCGGCTGGCCGACTTCGAGACCATCGACGTCTCCGTCACGGGCGATGTCCGCGCCCTGGAGGCGAGCCGCTATTTCGTGCTCATCTATCCCCAGAAGCTCCCCAGCAGCGCCCTCTTCGAGGCGGGTTACGCCTGCGCGCTCGAGCGGCCGTCGCACTACTTCGTCCGCGAGCGGCACGACCTGCCCTTCCTGATGCGCGAGCTGCCCGGCGCGCTCTCGCACGTCCGCATCCACCAGTCTCCCGACGACTGGACGAGCTACGACGACATCGCGCGGCGGCTCTGCCGGCAGCGGGACGCGTGGTTCCCGCGCTGAACCCGCGGGGTGCCATGCAGGCTCTCGATGCTCGCGCTCCTCCTCGTCCTGGCGTGGTTCGACGACGCGGCCGCCGCCTACGCGGTGCGGGCGATTCGCGACCAGCCCGCATGGTGGCCGAGGACGACGCGCGCCGCTACATCGTCGAGAAGGACGTGCGCATCGGCCCGCTCTGTGGCCTGGTGCTGCGGCCGAGAAAGGCACCGCCGAAGCTCGCCACCCTGCTCGAACTGACCAGAGAACGGCATCTTCTGGAACTTCGTCCATCCGTGGCCCTTCTTCACCACCGACGGCAAATGGCTGGACAATGCCATCTACAGCGCCCGCAAGCGCTGGCAGCAGCTCGACCGGGAGTATTACCTGAGCGGACGCCGCTATCGCGACCTGCCCGCCATCGACGGAACGCCCAACCCGATCTTCGAGAGCTGGATCGCCCATCTCGATTACGATTCGGGACGGCGCCGTTCACCGTGCCCACCGGGATCAGCAGCCTGCTCGCGGGACATCTCCCGTGTCATGGGTGGCATTCGGCCGCACCGGCCGTGACTTGTGACGCGCATCGCCGGGGAATAAGCATTCCGCTGCGGAGGCACCCTTTGGCCTCGGCATTGGGGTGGATTATGGAATACAAGGTTTCCAGCGGCTTGTTCAGTCTGCCCGCCAACGCCAAGTCGGTCGATTGGATGGTGGTCAATGACGCCCAGGCGGCGCAGACCTTCACCGTGACGGTGTTCAAGTGTGGCGTCGGCCCGAAGACGGTCGTGGCTCCCGGGCCGTTGACCCAGAGCCTGAATCCGGGCGCGGCGTCCCACAATGCGAACAGCGTGGGCCCCGGCAAGCCGTTCGAACCGGGCTTCTATTACGAAGTCGTCGTAGACCGCGACGACCACCGCCTGCTTCCCAGCGTCGCCGTCTGGTCTGATTTCGGCAACAGCGAAATTCCCGGCACGCGCATCTCGCCCGCTGCGTTCGTCGGCATCTGACGGGCGCGCGCCGCTCGCCGGCGCCGGAGCGGTTCAGGCCGCTGCCGCCCATGGCGCCGCCTTGGCGGCGGCCCAGATCTCCTCGGACAGCAGCACCGCCGCGTCGGGCACTCCCTTGAAGCCGGGGAACGCCTGCATGTCGACGACGTAGGGCTGTCCCTGGCTCATCACCACGTCCACCCCGAACAGCCGCACGCCGAACGCCGCGCCGCAGGCGAGCGCAATCTTCTCCAGCTCGCGGCTGACCGCGAAGGGCTCCCCCAGCTTGTCCTCGTAGGTCTTCGGAGGCCAGATGCGGCGCACGCCGAAGACGCGGCCGCCGGCGCAATAGAGCTTGCAGTCCGGACCGTCCGGCGCGTGATGGCGCTGCGCGAAGAGCAGCGACTCGGCGGGCGGCAGCGCCAGCAGCTCCTCCGCGGTGCGGACCACGCAGACCCCGCGCCCCTGCGAGCCGCGATACGGCTTCACCACCAGGGCGCCGTCCTTCAGCAGCGGCACCAGCTCCGCGGCATCGCGCGCGAGCCAGGTGGCGGGCACCGGAACCCCCGCCGCCTGCAGCACCCGCGTCGACACCACCTTGTCGCGCAGCGCCGCCGCCGCCGGATACGGGTTGAGCACGGTCGCGCCCTGCGCGTGCAGCGCTCCCGCCAGGCTGAGCGCGCGGTCGGTGCCCGACTTGAGCACGTAGAGATCGTGCTCCACCGTCACCCGCGAAAGATCGGTGAGAGACTCGTCGGGAAAGAGCACGTCCACCTCCGCTCCGCGCGCGCGCAGCCGGTCGATCACCTCCGGCATGATCGGACTCTTGCGCTCGGGCGGGTGCTTCACCATCAGCAGGGCGATACGCATGTGCTCCTCACGGGTTCGGCTTGCGGCGGCGGGACGGTCTTGCGGATGACGGCGAAGGCGTACACTTCGCTGGTGGCGGCGAGCAGCACGCGGGCGCCCATCAAGGCGACCACGCCCCAGCCGTTCCAGAGAAACCCCGCCAGCATCGGGCCGAGAACGCCGCCCGCGTCCTCGCCCATGGAGAGCCAGCTCATGATCCGCGCCCGCTTGCTGCGGTCGAGGTGCGAGACCTGGCTCATCAAGGCGCCCCAGGCGGGACGGAACGCCGCGGTCCCCAGGTCGTCCGAGCAGCGCGCGAAGCCCACGCCGGCGAACGAGGGAGAGACGACGTAGAGGATGGAGGAGAGCGTGTTGGCGGCGCCGCGGATGCCGAGCACCAGCTTGCGGCTGACGTTGTCGGAGAGCCAGCCGAAGATCGGTCCCGCGCTCACCGCGACCGCGGTGGACGCGGCGTAGACGAGCCCGGTCTGGGTGGTGGTGAGGCCGGCGTACTCGGTCGCGAGCACCGGGAAGAGGCCGGCCAGCATCTCTGCGCTGCTCGCGACGAGCACGCCGAGCCCGGCGACCGCGAGCACCGGCCGCATGCCCGTGCCCGGCTGCGGCCTGGCGGCGGCCGCCGGGCGCGGAGCGGGCGGTGCCGGAGGCACTTCCTTCACGTAGCGGGCCACCACCAGGAGCGGCACCGAGGAGAGGACGAATCCCGCGAGGAAGATGATGGGGTAGCGCGTGCCGAGAAGGCCCATGAGGATGCCGGCGCAGGCCTTCGACGTGGACCCTGCCACCGTCTTGCCGGTCTGATACCAGGCGAACGCGGAGGCCACTTTCTTGCTGCCGCCCCGATCGGCGAGCAGCACGTTGGCCGCAGGATCGCGCAGCGCCATCGAGACGCCGTGCAGCGAGCGGATGGCGAAGAGCTGCCACGGCGCGCTGGAGAAGACGAGCAACAGCGACACCGCGCTGCGCATCGTGGCGGCCACCAGGAGCGTGCGCCGTGGACCGAAGCGGTCGGCGGTCCATCCCAGCACCGGCTTGAGCCCGATGGCCACCGCGCTGTTGATCGACATGAGCACGCCCACCTCGGCGAGCGACAGCCCGAGCGAGCGCGCGTAGAGCGGCAAGGCGAAGCTGAGCACGCCGAAGGCGAGGCGCGAGAAGAGCCCTTCGCCGACGATGGCGAGCAGGGCGGGATCGGTGCGCTTTTCCCGGGTTGCGGCGGGTCGCTTCATCGCGCCGCTCCCACCCAGGACGGCCCGGCGCTGTGCGGGGGGGAGACCACAGCGCCGGGCACGTCCTCCGCCCCCGCATACAAGGTGACGTGGTCGGCAACTGCCTCGGCCGCGTCGGACAGGCCCTTGTACCCGGGAAAGTAGTTGACATCGACGACGAAGGGCCCTCGCGGCGTCTCGATCAGGTCGAGGCCGTAGAGCCCCAGCCCGAAGGCCGCGCCGCAGCGGAGCGCGATGTCGCGCACCTCTTCGCTGACCGCCGCCGGCTCGCCCGGAACCGAGAAGCTGCTGGAGGAGAACGGCTTGCGCGTGGCGAAGACGCGGCTGCCGGCCACGTAGACGCGCAGGTCCACGCCGGTGCCGGGCAGGAACTCCTGCACCAAGAGCGGCTCGCGCGCGGGCGGCAGCGCGAGGAGCTCCGCGGCGCCGCGGACGATGCGCACGCCTTCGCCGCGCCAGCCCATGTGCGGCTTGACCACCAGCGCCGTCTCTTCCGCCAGCGGCGCGAGCAGGGAGAGATCGCCTGTCACCCAGCAGCGCGGCGCGGGAATGCCGGCAGCCGAGAGCACCTGCGCGGCGATGATCTTGTCGCGGGCGGCGAGGCAGGCGCGATGCGGGTTCAGCACCCGCGCTCCCGCCCGCTCCAGCACCGCGGCCAGGCTGAGCGAGAGCGGCGTGTACGACTTGAGCAGGAAGAGGTCCGCCTCGGCGCCCATCCGCTCCGGCCTCTGCACCACCTCCTCGGCGATGACCGAGGAGACGTCGAAGCCGCGCGCCTCGAGGATCGCGCTGGTCCGGGTCACGATCTCGCTGGGCCCGTCGGGCCTGCGGGCGACGAGGAAGCGCAGCCGCCTGCCGGTGGGTGCGCTCACGCCGTCCTCCGCATCGGCACCGGTTGCGCCTTCACCCGGTCGCGCGTCCAGCTCCATACCAGCTCCTTGAGGCTGAGCAGCACGTTGTCCTGCTCCCGCCCCTGGGCGAGCTTGTCGAACGCCTCCACCACCTCGCGCCCGAGCCCGCGGCCGGGATCGAGGCCGGAGATGCTCCTCACCGACGCGTCCGGAGCCTCGCTGCCGGCGGAGGAATTCTCCGAGCAGAGGAAGCACATCGCCGCGGCCGCCACCAGCGCGAGCCTGCGCGGCTGCACCCCCGCTTCCGCCGCGAGCTTCGCCGCGCCGACCAGGCGATCCTCCGGCCCGAGCTTGCGCAGCGGGTCGCGGCCGACCCGCGACACCGGGTCGTCCAGCTCCGCGTTCTCGAACCGCGCGATGATCTCCTCCAGCTCCGCCCGCCCTCCCGCCAGCTCGGGGCCGTAGCGCTGCAGGAGCCCGCGCTGTCCCTCCTCCATGGCGGCGAGCACCGCGGCGCGGATCTCCGGATCGCGGATGGCGGAGTGGACGTAGTGGTAGCCTTTGAGCGCGCCCAGGTACGCGGCGGAGGCGTGACCGGCGCTGAACGTATAGAGCTTCTTCATCAGCCAGGCGCCGTAGTCGCTGACCACCTGCATGCCCTCGATCTTCGGCAGCGGCGCGCACATCGAGGGGCCGTGCACGATGAAGGAGGTGGGCGGGTCGCCGAGGAACACCAGCGGCTCGCCGCGCTCGGGATCGCCCATGCGCCGGGTGACGATGCGGCTGACCAGCGCGCCGGAGAACCCGTGGCCCGCGCCGCGCAGCGAGGGCGCCTCCCCGAACACCGCCTCGCGCAGGCAGCCGCCCGGGTCGGCGCAGTTCTCGAAGGCGATCACGTTGACCGGCGTGGACCGCCTCGAGAGGCCCGCGGCGAGGAGCGGCGCCACGCCGGCCAGGTTCCGCGGGCCCACCGAGACGGCCACCAGATCGGCTTCCGCGATCGCCGCGGAGACCGCCTCCGCGTCGGAGACGTCCAGCGCGCGCACACCCGGCACCTCGATGTCCCGGGTGTGGCGGCCGTCGGTCAGCCGGACGCGGTAGCGCCCCGCGCGGGAAAGCTCGGCGACGATGGCGCCGCGACCCACGAAGGTCAGCTCGTAACCGGACGCGCGCAGCACCTGCCCGGCGAATCCGCACCCGATGCGTCCAGGTCCGATCACGATCGCTTTCATGCCGGCACCGCCTTCAGTTGCTTCGAGGGAGCTGTGAAGGTGACGTCGCCCGCCATGGCGCGGCGGGCGCTGGCGTAGATGTAGTCGGCCAGCCGCAGGGCGGCGTCGGGCACGCCCTTGAAGCCGGGGAATCCGTGGATGTCGACGAGATAGAAGCGGCCTTCGCTGAGGATGACGTCGGCGCCGAAGAGCTCCACCCCGAAGGCGGAGGCGCAGCCGAGCGCGATGTCGCGCAGCTCCCTGGTGATGGTGAACGGCTCTCCGCACTTCTCGCGGAAGGTGCGGGCGGGCCAGCGGCGCAGCACGCCGAAGAGCTGGCCGCCGATGGAGTAGATCTTCCGGTCGATGCCCTCGGGCCCGTCGGGGCGGTGGTAGCGCTGGGCGAGGACCGGGCCGTCGCCGGCCTCGTCCAGCTCGTCGGTGTCCCAGACGATGCGCGCCGCCCGCCCGCCGGAGCGCCTGCAGGGGCGGATGACGAGCGGGCCGTCCTCGAGCAGGCGCGCGAGCCGCTGCGGCGAGGAGATCACCCAGGTCTCGGGCACCGGCACGCCCGCCGCCATCAGCCGGCGCATGGCGGCGATCTTGTCCTTCATCATCATCGCCGCCGGCCACGGGTTGAGGATGGGCGCGCCCACCGCGTGCAGGGCGCCGGCGAAGCTCAGGCCCAGCTCGGTGTCGGTCTTGAGCACGTAGAGGTCGTGCTCCACCCGCAGGGAGCCCAGCTCGGTGCAGCGATCCTCGGCGTAGATCACTTCCACCGTTGCGCCCCACTGGCGCAAGAGCGTGAGCACCTCCGGCATCAGCGGGCTGCGGCGCGTGCTCCAGTTGGGCGTCATCAGCATGCCGATCCTCATCGCGCTTTCTCCTCGTGCGCGCGCTGGGCGCAGCGGATTGCGTAGCGGGCGAGGCACTCGTCGGCGCCGGGCACCGCGGAGTAGTTGGGGAAGTCGTTCACCTCGATGACCAGCGGCCCTCCCGCGGTCTGGATGCAGTCCACTCCGTAGAAGTCGAGCCCGAACACCTTCCCGCAGCGGAGCGCGAGGGTCCGCAGCTCCGCGGTCATCGGCGCGGGCTGGGCGGCAAGGCCCGCCTGCGGGGAGAGCGGAGAGGGCTTGCGCGCAGCGTGCACCTCGTCGCCGGCGACGTAGAGCTTGAGATCGAAGCCGTCGGAGGGGATGAGCGGCTGCGCCAGCGCGGTCGGCTCGACCCACTCCAGCGCCGCGAGCTGGTCGCGGTTGTAGATGATGCGGACGTCGCGCGCGTTGTCGCCGTAGATCGGCTTCACCACCATGGGGAAGTCTTCGTCGCTCGAGTGATCGAGCAGCGCGGCGATGGAGTCGTGGCGCGTGGGCGGAATGGGGAGGCCGGCCATGGCCAGGGCCCGCCCCATCCGCGCCTTGTCCACCACCGAGAGGATGGCTTCGCGCTTGTTGATGGTGGCGATGCCCATGCACTCGGCGCGGTCGAGCAGGTCGAGCAGCGCCTCGCTGCGGCCGCGCGCGATCAGCAGGTCGAGGCCGCTCAGATCGAGGGTCCGCGGATCCTGCGGATCGAGGACCGTGGCCGGATGCCCGAGCCTGCAGAGCGCGCCGGAGAGTCCGGCGGGCTGCGCCTGCGCCAGGTAGCGCGGCTCGGCGGCGACGGCGATGCGGGGACGGGCGAGGCGGCGCGGAGGTTTCGCGCATTCGACATCGCTTGGTTTCACCATCGGCATGGGCGGCGCACTTTCGATCGCGGGCTTGTAGGTTCCGACACCACGCCGGTCGGCGCCGGAACAGAAATCTGCGGGTCATTCGCGGATCCGATTTGTTTGTTCCCTGCGCGACGCTGCCCGTGTCGAACGACGCGAAGCCGGCTCACAACTCCCGGCACGAGGTCGCAGATGACGCGCAGTCTTTTCGGTTCGACGGCAATCCTTGCGCTCGCCACGGTCGCCTGCAGTCGCGCGCCGGCAGCGAGCTACAAGTCGGAGCCGGTCACCCGCGGGCCCATCGCGGAGGTGGTTTCCGCCACCGGAGAAGTTTCCGCTGTCACCACAGTGAGCATCGGCTCGCAGGTGTCGGGGATCATCTCCAGGCTCTACGTGGACTTCAACAGCAAGGTGAAGGAGGGGCAGGTGCTCGCGGATCTCGATCCGCGCCTGTTCGAGGTGGCGCACCAGCGCGCGCTCGCCGGCCTCTACGCCGCCGAGTCCGATCGCGAGAAGGCGCGCCTCGCCTTGGCCGACGCCGGCCGCGCCGAGAAGAGGACGCGCGAGCTGTTCGCGAGATCGCTGGTGGCGCGCGCCGATCTGGAGACCGCCGTCTCCGCGCGGGAGGGGGCGGAGGCCGCGCTCCGCGGCGCCGAGGCCCGCGTGCTGCAGGCCCGCGCCGACCGGGACGCCGCAGCCACCAGCGTGGCGCTGTGCCGGATCCGCAGCCCCATCGACGGCATCGTCATCTCCCGCAACGTGGACGTGGGGCAGACGGTCGCCGCCAGCCTGCAGGCGCCCACGCTCTTCGTCATCGCCAACGATCTCTCTCGCATGCAGGTGCTCGCCAACGTCGACGAGGCCGACGTGGGCAGGGTGAAGGAAGGGCTGGCCGCGCGCTTCACGGTGGACGCGTTTCCCGGCGAGGTCTTCCACGGGCGCATCCGCGAGGTGCGGCAGGCGCCGGCGTCGATCCAGAACGTGGTCACCTACGCCGCGGTGGTGGACGCGCCCAACCCCGACGGCAAGCTGCGCCAGGGCATGACCGCCGCGGTGACCATGGTCACGAGCCAGCGCCAGAGCGCGCTGCGGGTGGCGAACGCGGCGCTCCGCTACCATCCCTCGCAAGACGCCGCGGCTCCCAAGGTGGCGCACAACCAGGTGCCGCTCGTCTCCGAGGCATGGGCGGACACGGCGCCGCCGCAGGAAGCAGAGACGCGTCCGGGGACGCGCAGGGTCTTCGCCTGGAAGCTCGTGTCCGGGCATCCGGTCCGCGTGCCGCTGGTGACCGGCATCTCCGACGGGCAGCGCACCGAAGTCATCTCCGGCCTCGCCGAAGGCGACCAGGTGATCCTGGCCGACACGGTCGCGTCCAAGGGAGGCAAGCATGGGCCCTTCTAACGCCGCGCTCTCCCTCGCACCTGCGCACGCGCCTTCGCTCGTCCTCTCGGCGAAGGGCATCGAGAAGATCTACCGCAACGGCGACGTCCCGGTGGCGGCGCTGCGCGGCGTTTCCCTCGACCTCCGGCGCGGCGACTTCGTCGCCATCATGGGAGCGTCCGGCTCGGGGAAGAGCAGCTTCATGAACATCATGGGGTGCCTCGACCGGCCCACCCGCGGCAGCTACCTGCTGGCCGGAGAGGACGTGAGCCGGCTCTCCCGCGACGCGCTCGCCGACGTGCGCGGCCGCCGCATCGGCTTCGTCTTCCAGGGCTTCAACCTGCTGCCCCGCACCAGCGCGGTGGAGAACGTGGAGTTGCCCATGCTCTACCAGGGCGTGGGCGCGCACGAGCGCAGGCGGCGCGCGGCGGAGGCGCTGGCCCGCGTGGGGCTGGGCGGGCGGCTCGACCATACGCCCGGACAACTCTCCGGAGGCCAGCAGCAGCGCGTGGCCATCGCCCGCGCCCTGGTGAACCGGCCCTCGCTGCTCCTCGCCGACGAGCCCACCGGCAACCTCGACTCGGCCACCAGCATCGAGGTGATGGGAATCTTCCAGCGCCTCAACGACGAGGGCCTGACCATCCTGCTCGTCACCCACGAGCCGGACGTGGCGGAGCACGCCCGCCGCATCGTCACCTTCAAGGACGGCCTCATCCTCTCCGACGAGCAGGTCAAGCACCGGCGCATCGCCGGCCGGCACCTGGAGGTGGCGCCATGAACGCCGCCGCTTCCGCGCGGACCGCCGTCCGGGCCGTCCGCCGCAACAAGCTGCGCTCGGGGCTGGCGGTGGTGGGCATCGTCATCGCCGTGGCGGCGGTGGTGGCCACCGTCGCTCTCGGGGCCGGCGCCAAGGTCAAGGTCGCGCAGGAGATGGCCTCGCTCGGGCTCAACATGCTGACCGTCTCGCCCGGGGCGGTGAGCAGCCATGGCACCTCCTCGGGCGCCGGCGGCGCGCAGACGCTCACGCTCGAGGACGCGCACGCGGTGGAGCGCGAGCTGGACTCGGTGGTCGCGGCGGTGGCGCCGCTCAACAAGGGCGGGGCGCAGATCATCGCCGGCGCCAACAACTGGTTCGCGCCGGTGTTCGGCACCACGCCGGCCTATCTCTCCATCCGCGACTGGCCGCTCTCGATGGGCGATTCGTTCGGGGACGAGGACGTGGCCACCGGCGCCAAGGTGTGCCTGCTCGGGCAGACGGTGCGCGAGAGGCTGTTCGGCGACGCGTCGCCGCTCGGCGCGGAGATCCGCGTGCAGCGCATGCCCTGCAGGGTGGTGGGCGTGCTCAGCCCCAAGGGCGCGGGGAACGGGCAGCAGGACCAGGACGACGTCGTGGTCATGCCCTGGACCACGCTGGTGCGCCGCGTCCAGGGCGTGCAGGGTCAGGTGCTCGGGCATCTGCTGGTCGGGGCCCGCTCGCCGCAGGTCATCGACGAGGCGGAGCGCGGCGTGCGCCTCCTGCTCCGCCAGCGGCACCACCTGACCGGCGACGATCCCGACGACTTCCGCATCCGCAACCTCGCCGATCTGCAGAAGTCCGCCAACTCGCAGACCCGCACGCTCTCGCTGCTCCTCAGCGCCATCGCGCTCATCTCGCTGATCGTCGGGGCCATCGGCATCGCCAACGTGATGCTGGTCTCGGTCACCGAGCGCACGCGCGAGATCGGCATCCGCATGGCGGTGGGCGCGAAGGGCCGGGACGTGCTCATCCAGTTCCTGGCCGAGGCGGTGGCGCTCGCCGCGGCGGGAGGGCTCCTGGGCCTTTTCGGCGGCGCGGCTGCGGCGGGCCTGATGGCGGCGAAGGCAGGATGGCCCACGCTGCTTTCCCCTGCCGTGATGGTGGGAGCGGTTCTCCTGGCCGGGCTCGCCGGCGTCGTGGCCGGGTTCTATCCGGCGCTCCGCGCATCGCGGCTCGATCCCATCGACGCGCTGCGATTCGAGTAAAAACGCCGTAGTTACAGGCTGTTGTATGGCGCACTGAACGGATTGTCAGACCCCTCCGGTAGCCTCCTCGCATCGCGTGAAGGAGGAGGCCATGACGGCGGAGTCGGCAAGGATCTGGCGGTGCCCCACCTGCAACCGGCTGCTGGTCGAGCGCAGCGTGGACTACGCGCGGGCGCGCCACCAGGAGCTGGTGGCACGGGCGCGGACGAGGTCGGCGGAGTTCGTGCGCGAGGCGACGTGGCCGGCGTATCTGGCGTCGCTGAAGCGGTGCCGGTGCGGGAGCCGACGCCAGTTGAAGCCGGTGGCGGGGGGCGCCGTGCGCGGGCAACTGGACCTGCACATCGACGCGGTGGTGCTGCAATGAGCGCCGCCGTGCTCGCCCTGGCGGTGGCCATCGTGGCGTGGCCGCTGGCGCGCGAGTCGGCGCGGCGGCGCAGATGGCGCGAGGCGGAAAGGCTCTCGCGCTGCCTCTTCGCCGCCGCGGGCATGCGGCGGTATCGGTGAGCGCACGATGCGGCGCGCGGAAAAGTTGACGGAACGATCCACCGTGCGAGCTTGCGCAGGTGCGCTCGCTCGCCGTCGTTCTCGCTCTTGCGCTGGTGCCGGGGGCTGCCCTCGCGGTGCCCGCGCCGGTCGTGCAGGCGCGCAAGCTGGAGCAAGGCCAATCCGCGCTCGAGAGGCTCCGGACTGACCCGCGGCGCAGGCGCTACCGCGACGGGTGGGAGGCGGTGCTGCGTCTCTTCGAGGGAGCGGTCAAGGCCGCGCCCAACGGCCCGCGTGCGCCGGAGGCAGCGGCTGCGGCTGCGCGCGCCAGGGTGGAGCTTTGGGAAGTATCGCGCTCTCCGGCGGACGCGCGGGCGGCCATCGCTGCCCTGCGCAAGGTGGACGAGGACTATCCCGGTCCTGCCGGTGCCGAGGCGCTGCTTGCTGCCCTCTCGCTTGCGACGCGCACGCACGAGACGAAAGACCGCGCCGCGGTCCTGCGCAGGCTCTTGGAGAGATATCCGCAGGAGGCGAGAAAGGTCTCCGGCGCAGCGGCCGGGCCGCAGCCGGTCGCGGCGCGGACGCCCGGCGTGGCGGACAAGCCCGCGGGCGCGGCCGCGCCGCAAATCCCCGTCGAGGCGGATGACGACGACGACGGGCCGCCCTCGGACCGGCGCGGTGCCGATGCCATCGAGGAGATCGTCCAGGCCGCGAAGGCAAGGGCCAGCGCCCGCGCTGCTGCCGGCGGCGCCGAACCCGCGGCCCCGGCGAGAACCGCCGGCTCGGCGAAGGCCGACGCCGGGGCAAAGGGCGACAGCGGCGTCGCGGCGGGCAGCGATGGCAAGGCCGAAAGCGGCCCGGACGACGACGAGGGAGAACAGCCGCCGGAGGAGGAGGCGCCGGCAAACCCTCCCTCGCGAAGCACGCCCATCGTGCGCGCGGTCAAGAGCGCGGTCGCCGCCCTGACCGAGCCGGACGACGAACCGGCCAGCGCTGCCAGGGCGCGGGAGATGCGTTCCACGGCGCTGCTCGCGGGAACCCCGCTCGCGGCGCAGCTCGGCCTCAAGATCCGCCGGGTGGTGGTGGACGCGGGGCACGGCGGCAAGGACACCGGAGCCATCGGCGCCAGGGGGACGCGCGAAAAGGACGTGGCGCTCGCCATCGCCAAGAAGGTGGCGGCGCGGCTTTCGCGGCTGGGCTTCCAGGTGGTGATGACGCGCGACCGCGACGTGTTCGTGCCGCTCGACGAGCGCACGCGCATCGCCAACGAGGCGCGCGCCGACCTCTTCGTCTCCATCCACTGCAACGCCGCGCGCAGACGCGCCCTCCGCGGCGTGGAGACCTGGACGCTGAACGTGTCGAGCGACCGCTACGCCACGCGGCTGGCTGCTTTCGAAAACGCCGAGGCCGATCGCACGGTCAGCGATCTCCGCCTCATCCTCGCAGACCTCGCGACCAAGGCGAACGCGGGCGATGCGCGCGACCTGGCGCAGTCGGTCCAGTCGTCGCTGGTGCGCACGCTGCGGGCGCGCACAGGCCCCGTCCGCGACCACGGAGTGAAGCAGGCCCTCTTCTACGTGCTGCTGGGAACGCACATGCCGTCCATCCTGGTGGAGACCGGCTTCATCTCCAACCCGGCGGAGGAGGCGCGGCTCAGGAGCGCGCGTTTCCAGGACGGCACCGCGGAGGCGGTGGCGCGCGGCGTGAAGGACTTCGTCGAGTCACGCCTGCGCATCGCCCGCGCGCCCTGAAGACTCGAATCAGACGCCGGGCACGCCGGACACGCCAGGAAAAGATTGGTCCGTAGTAGCCTGCCGTGGTGCCCGAATCCGACCCCAAGCCTCCGCCCGCGCGCGATCCGAAACCGCGCGAACCGCCGCGGAAGGATCCACCGCCTCGCGAACCGGAGCGGCGGGAACCGCCGAAACCGTCGCCCGGGCAAGGCGATCCTCCCACGAACGAGACTCCAGAACGACCTGCACCGCAGTGACGGCCGAAGGCCCGCGCGAGGCTGCCCGAGAACCAGAACGAGAACGGGAACGGCCCCTTTGAAGGTTCTGGTTCGGGTTCTCGTTCTGGTTGGTGGTTCTGGTTTGTGGTCTGGTTGGTGGGGACAACTTTGTGGGAAGTGGTGCCTGGCGGGTTGATTCTCCTGAAGCTGCTATCCTTCCCGGCATGGCCAATGAGGTGGCGTTGGGCAGGGCGCGGTCGGCCCTGGAAGAGGGACGCGCCGCGATCCTGAAACGCCACCGCGCGGGAGCGGGCGGACAGGAGGTGGTTCGCGCGATCTCCGCGCTGACCGACGGCGTCATCTCCGACCTGTTCCAGGCCATCGCCGCCGAGGCGCCGGGCGGAGGGCCCGCGCCGGTGTCGCTGGTGGCGACCGGCGGCTATGGCCGCCGCGAGCTGGCCCCGCGCTCCGACATCGACCTGCTCGCGCTCCTTCCCGGCAGCGGCGCCGACCCTGCCGCCCGCAGCCGCGCCAACCTCATCGCCGAGCACCTGCACCGCGCGCTCTGGGACGTGGGGCTCGAAGCGGGCTACGCCGCGCGCACGCTCGAGCAGTGCGTGCAGACCGCGCGCGAGGACCACACCATCCGCACCGCGCTGCTCGACTGCCGGCTGGTGTGCGGAGACGCGACGCTCTTCCAGGGGCTGGAGCGCGCCACCGTCACCGAGCTGGAGCAGCGCCGGGTGGAGGAGTTCATCGCCGACAAGCTGGAGGAGTTCAACGAGCGAAGGCGCCGCTACGGCGGCTCGGTCTGGCTGCTCGAGCCGCACCTCAAGCAGGGCAAGGGCGGCCTGCGCGACCTGCAGGCGGCGCTCTGGATCGCCCGCGTCCGCCACAAGGTGGCCGGCCTGGGCGAGGCAGGCGAGCGCGGCCTCCTCCCCCACCGCGAGGTCACCGCCGCCCGCGCCGCCCGCGACCTCCTCTGGCGGCTGCGCAACGAGCTGCACTACGCCACCAGCCGCCGCGACGACCGCCTTACCTTCGACAACCAGCGCCGCCTCGCGCAGGCGCTGGGCTACGCCGACATCGCGGGCGGCGAGCTGGGCGTGGAGACGCTGATGCGCGAGACGTACATCGCGCTGCAGGAGATCGCCCGCGCCTCGGAGGCGCTGATCGACCGCTGCGCCTTCGAGGACTCGCCGAAGAGCGCGCTCAAGCGCGTGCCGCGGCCGCAGCCCATCGACGCCGCCTTCAAGGTCTGGAACGGCCGCGTCACCGTCAACGACAAGGAGGTCTTCGCCCGCCGTCCTGCGGACATGGTGAGACTCTATGCGGTGGCGGAGAGCTGGGGCCTGCCGGTCTACAGCTACGCCCGCGACCTGCTCGTCTCCGAGCTGCAGCGCATCGGCCCGACCCTCGCCACCGACCGCGAGGCGCACTTCGAACTCTGGCAACTGCTGGTCCGCGAGGGCGGCGACGGCAGCGCGCTCCAGCCGCTCCACGAGCTGGGGGTGCTGGGCGCGCTCTTCCCCGAGATCGCCCGGCTGCGCGCGCACGCGCAACACAGTTTATACCACGTATATACAGTTGACACGCACACCGTCTTCGCGCTCATGCGGGTGATGCGGCTGCGCTCCGGTGCGCTGGCCGACGAGGAGCCGCAGCTCACCCGCGTGGCCCGCGCCCAGCAGCGGCCGCTGGTGCTCATGCTCGGGCTGCTCTTCCACGATCTGGGCAAGGGCCTGGGCTCGGACCACTCGGCTCGCGGCGCGGAGCTGGTGCGGGCCTACGCGCAGCGCATCGGCCTCGACCCGAGCGACGCGCGCGACGTGGAGTGGCTGGTGGCGGCGCACCTGCGCATGAGCCACCTCTCGCAGCGCCGCGACCTCGAGGACGCGGCGCTGATCGAAGCCTTCGCCCGCGAGGTGGAGACGCCCGAGCGCCTGGAGATGCTCTACCTGCTCACCTACGTGGACATGGCCAGCGTCTCTCCGGAGAACTGGACCAAGTGGAAGGCGCACCTCCTCCGCACCCTCTTCGAGAAGACGCACGCCACCATGCTCGCCGAGGGCCTCGGAGCCCCCCAGCACGCCCAGTCGGTGGAAGAGCGGCGCGAGCGCCTGGCCGATCGCCTGCTTCCTCTCGCCGGCGAGCTGGCCGGCAGCGTCCAGGCCTTCGTCCGGGAGCTGCCCGAACGCTACCTGGGCACCGCCCAGCCGGAGGCCGCGCTGCGCCACCTCGCGCTCTGGGTCGCCGCCCGCAAGACGAACTTCGCCGGCGAGCTGCACCGCTCCGCCGCGGGCGAGGCGGATCTCACCCTGCTCGCGGTCGATCGCCCCGGCCTGCTCGCCCTCTTCACCGCGGCGCTGACCGCGAACGGCATCGACATCCTCGGCGCCGAGGTGAACTCGCTCTCCAGCGGCATGGCGCTCGACACCTTCGTGGTGCGCGAGAGCGGCGGCGGGGCGCCTTCGCCGTCGCGCTGGGAAGCGGCGCGGGCCGATCTGCTCCGGCTGCTCTCCGGCGCGGAGGACGCGCACCGCCTGGTGCAGAAGCGGCTGCGCAGGGCCGGCTGGGCCAGCGCCGCTGCGCCGGCAGTGGAAACGAAGGTGCGGGTGGACGACGTGAGCAGCGAGACGATGACGATTCTGGACGTATTCACCCAGGATCGGCCCGGACTTTTGCACACCATTGCCGACGCTTTACACAGGGCAGGAGTGAGCATCGAGGTCGCCCGGATCGCCACGGAAGGGAACCGCGCTACCGATGCTTTCTACCTGCGCGACCTTTCCGCTCGCCCGCCTGCCAGCTCGGGAAAGATCACCGACGCCGGCCGCCGCGCCGCCGTCGTCCAGACGGTGGAGGCGGCGATCGCCTCTCTCGCGGGCCGGGGCTGAGCCAATTCCCCAGCGGTCACAGTCGGTTGGCAGCTTGCGGGGCGGCGCTCGCCGACCTAGCTTCCGTCTGTCGATGTGAGGTGAGCGACACCTGATGCAGGCGGATGTAGGTGCAGGTGGCAGCCTGCTTGCAGAGCGGAGTCGGGCAAATGGGGACGAGAAAGGCCGGCAGCAAGGCGAGCAGGCGGCCGGCATCCAAATTGAAAATGTCCCGGCGGGCGGGGGGGATGACCGTCCGCGAGGCAGGGCGTCTGGGGGGGCTCATCGGCGGCCGCAAGGGCGGCCTCGCGGTGAAAGCGGAGCGGGGGGTCGAGTTCTATCAGGAGATCGGAAGGCTGGGAGGCCAGCGCGTCCGCGATCTGATCGCGGCCGGGCGCAAGGCGACCCAGCGCACGCGGCGGCGACCGGGAGCACGGGCGGGCAGGTAATCCAAATCGGCTCCGACAGGGGCCTGCAGGGGAGGGTGGGGGATGGCGGAAGAGAATGCGACGAAGAAGAAGGGTTCGATGAGCGTGAGCGAGGCCGGCCGCAAGGGCGGGCAGACTGTGCGCGACAAGTACGGGCACTCGTTCTACGAAGAGATCGGCCGCAAGGGCGGGGAGACGGTGAAGGCTGAGCGCGGCCGCGCGTTCTACGAGCAGATCGGCAAGAAGGGCGGCGACACCGTCAAGGCGGAGCGCGGCGCCGGATTCTACGAGACCATCGGCAAGAAGGGCGGCGAGGCGGTGAAGGCCGAGCGCGGCACTCCCTTCTACGAGGAGATCGGCAAGAAGGGCGGGCATCGCGTCCGCACCTTGATCGAAGAGGGCAAGAAGGCCGCGACGGAAGCTGCCGCGGCGAAGGTGGAAGAAGACAGGATTGCGGCTCCGGGTGGCGAGGTCGTCACCGAGCCGGTCGAATAGCCGCGGGAAGGGGGAACTGGATGATCAAGACCCGCGGCAGCTTGAAGGGCGGCATGACGGTTTCCGAGGCCGGCAGGAAAGGCGGTGTCCGCGTCCGCGACGAGCGCGGCGTGGAGTTCTACCAGGAGATCGGCCGGAAGGGTGGTGAGCTCGGAGGGAGAAAGGGCGGTGAGGCCGTCCGCGACAAGTACGGCCCCTCGTTCTACGAAGAGATCGGCCGCAAGGGCGGCCAGAAGGTGCGAGAGCTCATCGAGCAGGGCAAGAAGCGCATCCTGTGATGCGCTTGTTGGCACGTCACTGAAGGAGCCGAAGGCGGAGGGGAGGGGGGTTCCTTCCAACCACCGGAGGCAGGGAAATGGCGGAAGAGAAGAAGGGCGGGATGACCGTTGCAGAGGCCGGACGAAAGGGAGGCGTGAAGGTGGCCCAGGAGCGCGGCCGTGCGTTCTACGAGCAGATCGGACGCAAGGGCGGCGAGACGGTCAAGGCCGAGCGCGGGCACGAGTTCTACGAGCAGATCGGCAAGAAGGGCGGCGAGTCCGTCCGGGCCGCGCGCGGACCCGAGTTCTACTCGCAGATCGGGCACAAGGGCGGTCAGAAGGTGCGCGAGCTGATCGAGCAGGGAAAGCGGATGGCGCGGGAGTCGGCCGGTCGGGCCAGGCTCGACGAAGAAGGCAACCTCAAGGGGCCGGAAGAGGAGTAGCGGCGAAGCCTTCGGGGGTTGGATCGAGGCGGGTTCTTTCCGGGTTTTCCGGGAGGACCCGCCTCTTCCTGCTTCGCGGGGCCGTGATTGTGATCGGGCCGCGCGCGTTCGCGCGACGCGGATTGGGTGCGAGTGCGGGTGCGCGTCTGGGTGCGCGCCTTGGGGTCCCGGGCTCGGGCTCCATTCCTGCCGGACGCATTCTGTTTCCGAATCCCGAACCGGGACCCCAGAACCTTCACGCCGACCCGCACGCGCACGCGCACCGCACCCAATCCCGCGAGCGCACCTCGCGAGCTCCCGATCGCGTTTTTTGCTCTTCGACGCCCGCTCAGCAACAATGCGGCATTGGCGAAGAATGCTCCCATCCAGCCGATCGATCCGCTGCATCCCCAACCGCGGCACGTCGCGCGGGCGGTGGCGGTGCTGGAGCAGGGCGGCATCGTCGCCTACCCCACCGACACCTATTACGCGCTCGGCTGCGACCTCTTCCAGAAGAAGGCGATGGAGCGGCTGGCGCTGCTCAAGCGGCGCGACGACCGCAAGCCGTTCGCATTCCTCTGCGCCGACCTCGGCGAGGTGGCGAAGTACGGCATCGTCTCCAACGAGAGCTACCGGCTGATGCGGCGCCTGTTGCCCGGGCCGTACACCATGGTCCTCGAAGCCACCCGGCTCACGCCGCGCACCTCGCTGACCCGGCAGCGGCAGGTGGGAGTGCGGGTGCCCGACGCCAACGTCGCCATCGCGCTCGTCCGCGCGCTGGGGCGGCCGCTCGCGACCACCAGCGCGGCGCTGCCCGGCGAGGAACCGCTCATCGACGCCAACGACATCCAGCAGCACCTCGGACACGGCATCGACCTCATCCTCGACGGCGGGGTGACGCTCAACCAGCCTTCCACCGTGCTCGACCTGACCGGGCCGGCGCCCGTGCTGCTGCGGCAGGGCAAGGGACCCGTCGAAGGAGTGATCGCGTGATGCAGGCCGACCTTTCCGCGCCCTCGCCGCTCGACGACGCGCTCGACCGCTTCCTCGCGCACCTGAAAGTGGAGCGCGGGCTGCTCGACGCGACGCTGGAAGCCTACGCCCGCGACCTGCGCGAGTACTGCGACTGGCTGGCGCGGCAGGGCGTCCTGCGTCTCGCCGAGGTCACCGAGCCGATGGTGCTGCAGCACCTGGGCGCGCTGCAGATTCGCGGGCTCTCGCGGGCGTCTCAGGCGCGGCACCTCGCGGCCGTGCGCGGCCTGCACCGGTTCGCCAGCGCGGAGGGGATGGCCCCGCTGGATCCCTCCGAAGGCGTGGGCGCGACCCGCGGGTCGAGGCCGCTGCCCAACTTCCTCGGCGTGGGCGAGGTGGAGCGGCTGCTGCTCGCGCCCGACGCGGCAACCGCAGCAGGCGCGCGCGACCGGGCCATGCTCGAGATCCTCTACGCGAGCGGCCTGCGCGTGTCCGAGCTGGTGGCGCTGCCGCTCAGCGCCATCGACGCGCAGCTCGGCATCGTCCGCGTGCGCGGCAAGGGCGGCAAGGAGCGCATCGTTCCCGTGGGCGAGCGCGCCCGCGACGCCCTCGCCGCCTACCTGGCCGGGCCGCGGCAGCAGCTCTTGCGGGCGCGGCGCTCGCCCGACCTGTTCGTCACCCCTCGCGGCGGGCGGATGACCCGGCAGGGATTCTGGAAGCTGATCGGCAGGTACGCGCGCGCCGCGGGGCTGCGGCAGAGGGTGTATCCGCACACGCTCCGGCACAGCTTCGCCACCCACCTGCTCGAGCGCGGCGCCGACCTGCGCGCGGTGCAGGCGATGCTCGGGCACGCGGACATCGCCACCACGCAGATCTACACGCACGTGGACGAGGGGCGCCTCGAGGCGGTGATCGCGCGGCACCCCCGGGCCTGAGTCGGACGGCCGCCGGGCGCTTCCAGAAAAGCCGTCGTGGCGGATCGCCGCGGATGTTATGGTGCGCGGCCCGACCACCATGACACCGCAGAACGCGCCAAAGAGGGTCGTTTCCGGAATGCGCCCCACCGGGCGGTTGCACCTCGGCCACTATCACGGGGCGGTGAAGAACTGGATCGACATTTCCCGGAAAGCGGAGTGCTTCTTCTTCTCCGCGGACTGGCACGCCTTGACCAGCGAGTACAAGGACACGAGCAGGCTGGCGGAGTCGCAGCGGGAGATGTTCGCCGACTGGATCGCCGCGGGCCTCGACCCCGAGCGCTGCACCCTCTTCATCCAGAGCCACGTGAAGCAGCACGCGGAGCTGTTCCTCCTCCTCGGCATGATCGCGCCGCTCGGCTGGCTGGAGCGGGTGCCCACCTACAAGGAGCAGCAGGAGCAGCTCAAGGAGAAGGACCTCAACACCTACGGGTTCCTCGGCTACCCGGTGCTGCAGACCGCCGACGTGGCCCTCTACGGCGCCGACGCGGTGCCGGTGGGTCAGGACCAGGTCTCGCACCTCGAGCTGGCGCGGGAGATCGTCCGCAAGTTCAACCACCACTACGCCGGCGAGAAGCCGGTGCTGGTGGAGCCGTACCCCTACCTCACCGACGTGCCCAAGATCCTCGGCCTCGACGGGCGCAAGATGAGCAAGAGCTACGGCAACGCCGTCGAGCTGGGAGAGGACCCGGCCTCCGCCCGCAAGCGCATCATGGTGGCGGTCACCGACCCGGCGCGCGTGCGGCGGCACGATCCCGGCCACCCCGACGTCTGCCCCATCTACTGGCTGCACCGCGCGTACAGCCCTCCGGAGATGGTGGAGCTGGTGGATCGCGAATGCCGCAGCGCCGGCATCGGCTGCGTGGACTGCAAGAAGATGCTGCTGGAGAACCTGATCCCCTCGCTGGAGAGCCACCGCGCCGCGCGCGCGGAGCTGGACCGCCACCCCGGCCGCATCGACGAGCTGGTGCAGCTCGGCACCAGGAAGGCCGCAGCGGTGGCCGAAGAGACCATGATCGCCGTCCGCGACGCGGTGAAGCTGGCCTGAGTGGACGCGCAGGCCGCACAGAACGGCGCCTTCGCGGTGTCGTTGCCGGCATTCGAGGGGCCGCTGGATCTGCTGCTCTCGCTCATCCAGGAGCACAAGCTCGACGTCTTCGACATCCCCATCAGCTTCGTCACCGACAAGTACCTCGAGTACATGGACGCGGCGCAAGCGCTCAACATCGACCTCGCCGGCGAGTACCTCCTGATGGCGGCCACGCTCGCCCACATCAAGTCGCGCATGCTGCTGCCCCGCGAAGAGGCCGCCGACGCGCCCGACGCCGGCGAGCCCGGGCCGGATCCGCGCGAGGAGCTGGTGCGCAGGCTGCTCGAGTACCAGAAGTACCGGGACGCGGCGCAGCGCATCGGCGCCATGGCGCAGCTCGGCCGCGACGTCTTCGTGCGCAGGGCGAAGGAGGAGCTTCCCCTCGCCAGCGAGGACGCCGCGTATCTCAAGTCGCCCGAGCTGTCCGTCTACCGGCTGATCGAGCTGATGGCGCGCGTGCTGAAGGAGCGCAAGATCCACATCCCGCACGAGGTGTTCGTCGAGCGGCTCTCCATCGGCGACCGCATCTCGGTGATCACCGACCGGCTCCGATCGGAGGAGCGCATCACCTTCACCTCGCTTTTCGGCGACCTGGGCGAGCGCGACCGGCACCGGGTGGTGCCTACCTTCCTCGCGGTGCTGGAGATGGCGCGGCTCAAGCTGGTGAAGGTGCACCAGCCGGAGCGGCACGCGGAGATCTACATCGGGCGGACCGACGCGCTCGAAGGCGCGTCGGCGGAAGGAGCGGGGCTTGACTACCGAGGGTGAGAAGGAGCTGCAGCTGCCGCTCGGGCAGGATGCGGGCGCGGCGAGCGGAGAAGCGGCCGAAGGCGCAGCCATGACGGAGGGCGGCGGCATTGCCGACGAGCAGGAGCTGCGCGACGCGGCGCAGACCGAGCTGCAGCAGCTCAAGGAAGCGGCGCGCTTCGCCACTCCGGAGCGCGCGGTCCAGGTGCTGGAAGCGCTCTTCTTCGCCGCCGAGAAGCCGCTCGATCTCGCGGCGCTGAAGGAGGCGACGCAGTTCTCGGCCGAGCTGCTCGAGGCCGGCCTCGCCGAGCTGCGCAAGCAGTACGCGCCCGGCGCGCGCGGCGTCACCCTGGTGGACCTGGGCGGGCGCTGGCAGCTCCGCACCCATCCCGAGGTGGGCGCCTACGTGCGGCGGATGCTGCAGGTCAAGCCGCTGCGGCTGACCCGCGCCGCGCTGGAGACGCTCGCCATCGTCGCCTACCGGCAGCCGATCACCCGCCCGGAGATGGAGGACCTGCGCGGGGTGGACTGCGGCGCCATCACCAAGGCGCTGCTCGAGCGCAAGCTGATCCGCATCCTCGGCAAGAAGGACGAGCCGGGGCGCCCGTTGCTCTACGGCACGAGCCGCGAGTTCCTCGAGCTCTTCAACCTGCGCGACCTGACCCAGCTCCCCACGCTGCGCGAGTTCCAGGAGCTCTCCGAGGAGTCGCGCAAGATCGTCGAGGAGGAGGCGCCGGCGCCGCCGGTCGCGGGCCTGAGCGATCTCGCGCACGACCCGGCGGTGGCGGAGCGCATCGCGCAGGCCAGCATGGAGAGCGAGCGCGCCCTGGCGCAGCTGGAGAGCGCGATGGACGAGGCAGACGCGTCCGCCCGGACCACCGCGTCGGCGCTCGCGCCGCCCCCGCCGCCCCAGGAGGCGCCCGCTCCCGCAGACGCGGGCGATGGGCCGGGAAAGGGCGGCTGATGCCCGCGGAGCGGCTGCAGAAGATCCTCGCGCGCGCGGGGGTGGCCTCGCGCCGCAAGGCGGAGGAGCTGATCGAGACCGGCCACGTCAGCGTGAACGGCAAGGTGGTCCGCGAGCTGGGCAGCAAGGCCGACCTGGCCGAGGACGTCATCGAGGTGGACGGCCGCACCCTGCGCGAGGCGCAGGACAAGGTCTACTTCGTGCTCTACAAGCCCGTCGGCTGCGTCACCACCCTGAGCGACCCCGCGAACCGCCCCACCATCAAGACGTACCTCGAAGGCATTCCCGAGCGCGTCTATCCGGTGGGGAGGCTCGACTACGACGTGGAGGGCGCGCTGATCGTCACCAACGACGGCGACCTCGCCTACTCGATGATGCACCCGAAGTTCGGCGTCCGCCGCACCTACCTCGCCAAGGTGCACGGCGTTCCTTCGCCCGAGCAGATCGAGCGGCTGGTGAAGGGCGTGCGCCTGGAGGACGGCCGCGCGCGGGCGCTGGAAGCCGACCTGCATTCGCGGACGCCGCGCAACACGTGGGTGCGGGTGGTGGTGGCGGAGGGGCGCCCCCACCTCGTCAAGAGGCTGATGGAGGCGGTGGGCGCGCCGGTGCAGAAGCTCTACCGCGCCGACTACGGCGGCATCGACGTCGCGGGCATGCGACCCGGAGAGGTGCGCGAGCTGACGCGCTCCGAGGTCGAGGGCCTCAAGGAGCAGGCGGTAAGAAAGGCGGAGGCGCGCGATCGTCCGCGCAGGGTCTCGCTGCCGGCGCGGCGCCACGGCCATGGCCCGCCCGCCCCCGGCGGCAGGATGCGCCGCGGCCGCGGCCGCAAGTGACGCGCACAAGCCCGCACATGGAAACGCGGCGCGAGACACTGCCCGGGAAGTAGGGATAAAAACGTCCTGATGGCAAAGAAGCCGCAGGTCGACGTCCGCAAGCTCAAGGACGAGGTCGCCGACCACCTCAAGAAGGCGAGGTTCGAGAAGGCCGCCGCCGTTCTCGAGCAGCTCATCGCCGCCGAGCCGAAGGACATGTCGCATCGGCTCAAGCTCGGCGACACCTTGCGCCGGGCCGGCGACGGGCAGCGCGCGATCGCAGCCTGGCAGCACGCGGCGCGCTTCTATGCGGACGAGGGACAGCTCATCAAGGCCATCGGCGCGGTGAAGCTCGTGCTGGAGATCGAGCCGCGCAACCAGGAAGCGCAGCGGCAGCTCGCCGAGATGAACGACCGGCGCATGGGCAAGGTCACGCTGGAGAGCGCCGGGCTCGCGGAAAAGCCGGTGGCGAAGCCGCTGCACCCGGCCGCCATCGAGCTGGACGCCGGGCCATCCGAGGCCCGCGCGCCGGCGCAGCCCGCCGACGACGAGCCGCTCGAGCTCGACGATCGGCGCGCGGGCGGCCCGATGGAGGCCATCGACCTGCCGCCGCCCGATTTCGGTTCCGAGCTGGAGCTGGACACGAGCCCTCCGCGCGCCGCCACCATCACGGCGCGGATTCCCGGTTCCAGGGGCCGCGGAAGAGCGACCCTCGATCCGCCGCCGTCCTCGCGCGAGCTGCCGCCGGAGCTCGATCCCGATCTGTCGTCGCAACCGGCGGAGCAGTTGCCCGAGGACGCCATCCTCGGGCAGGCGGAAGATCTGCCTGCGCAACCCCAGGACGAGCGCGTGCCGCCGCCGGAGCCGGAGCCGTCGCCTCCGGCGCCGCGCGAGACCTTCAGCTTCTCCGGGGAGATCGAGATCGAGGACGAGTCTCCGCGCGCCGGAGCGAAGGAGGCGGGCGGGCCCATCGCCGATCTGCTCTCGGGGGTCACCGCCGAGATCGCCGTCGTTCGCAAGGAAGAGGATCTCGACGCGGCCTTCGATCGGGCGGCTCCCGCCGCGGCCAGGAGGGTGCCGGTCAAGAAGGTGCCGCTCTTCGACGACCTCTCGCAGGACGCCTTCGTCGAGCTGGTCAACAAGGTCGGCTACCACCGCCATCCCGCGGGGGAGCGCATCATCCGCGACGGAGATCCGGGGCGGAGCTTCTTCGTCATCGTCGAAGGCAAGGTTCGCGTCTCCAAGCGGACCAAAGACGGGAACGAGCTGACGCTCGCGCACCTGGGCGAGGGCGCATTCTTCGGCGAGATGGCGCTGCTCTCCGGCGCGCCGCGCACCGCCAACGTGGTGGCGGAAGAGGACACCGAGCTGCTCGAGGTCACCGACGTGGTGCTGCGCCAGCTCGCGACCAAGTACCCCCAGGTGATCAATTCGCTGAAGAACTTCTACCGGCAGCGCCTGCTCAACAACGTGATGGCCATCTCGCCCCTGTTCAAGGACTTCGACCCGAGCGAGCGCAAGGCCATCGTGGAGAAGTTCCGCATGAAGCGCGCCACCGCGGGGGAGGTCCTCATCCGCGAAGGCAGCAACTCCGACGGGCTCTACGTCGTGCTCCACGGCGCAGTCCAGGTCTCCACCCGCAAGGACGGCAAGGAGATCGAGCTGGCGCGGCTCTCCGAGGGGGAGATCTTCGGCGAGATGTCGCTGCTCACGCGCAAGCCGGCCACCGCCACCGTCTCCTCCCGCGGCAACGTCCTCGTCCTGCGCCTGCCCAGGGAGAACTTCCAGGAGCTGGTGGTGACGCACCCGCAGATCCTCGAGCTGGTGTCGGACCTGACCGACCAGCGCAAGAGCGCCACCGAGGCCATCCTCCACGGCCAGGGCGAGGGCCACGACGGGATGAGCTTCGTCTAGCCGCGCGGTGTTTTGGCAGCGCCCTGACGCCGCCGGGGACCGTGGGGGGCGGCGGCTCAGACATGCACAAAACGCGTTCTGACTACGGCGGGCGCCCGTCGGGCCGTTCGGGGCGTTTTGTGAACTCGCCGCCGTCCCCCCACCGTCCCCGCCGGCTCTTGCGCGCTGCGTACTCCGCGCCGGCATTGTCGCCGCGCATTCGTTGATTACCGTAGAGCCACCGACAGACTTCCTGGGGCCCATCCCTCCGGGCCGATGCAAAAGACGCGGCTGTGCCGGCATGGACTGAACCAGGCTCGCAATACCGTGTGCTGCCATCGGTCGCATATGGATCAGCTGCGGGCCGGCGTCGTAGGGATGATCGACGCGCTTGGATTTAAGGGCATTTGGAAAGACACCGAGGCTGTCGCGGTGATGCCGATACTTCTCGACATGGTGTGCCAAGCTTTGAGCTACGTCGCCAGGAAGGCTGCTCAGGAAATCCGACCGCTCGTGTACCGGGGAACGGTTGCCGCGGGTAAGCTCCTGACTGACGGTTCTTTCATCATCGGACCGGCTGTCGATGAGGCTGCAGAACTGATGAACGTTGCGGAAGGCGCGTTCATTTGGTGCGCACCGAGTGCCTTGGCCATACCGGCTCCGAACCACAAGCCAGATGTTTGGTCAACCTATGCGGTGCGCTACAGTGTTCCGCTTAAGGGAGGCACGTCCTTCGAGACGATAACTGTCGCGCCATTCGCGGATACAGGGGCTTCGCCGGAGCGCTCGGCGATTCGTACAGGATTTGCGAGGCGATGGTCTCCGACCGACTCGATGTCTCCGTGAAGCGGCAAAACACTATCCGCTATCTCGACCACGTGGACGAACTGCATTTGATTCGCCGTGGCTGACCGCGCGACGTGAGCGCTCGTTAGCTGTCGGCTAGAGCTGCAGTTAGGCGCCGTTCGAGCGGCCGCGTGCCCGCGGATGGCGTCAGGCTGCAGCCGAACCTGCGCCAGGAGGAAGCGCGCTTGGTCCGCGGGCTTCGCGCCCGTCAGATCTTCTTGCATTGGGTTCGCGGCAGAGGTGCACGTCAATTCGCGCTGGAGCAACGACCGTCTCACGCGCCGAAAGGTGGTCGCGCACGGCGAGAGAGTCTGGCCGGCACGAATGCGCGCACAGCTGGCGGGGCGTGGGTAATCGGCCAGTCCTACTTCTTCGCTGCCCTCTGCCCCAGCTCGCCGCGGCGGATGATGCCCTTTTCCTGGAGCAGCTCGACCAGCGCGCGGAAGGCGCGGCTCTGCGCCGTCACTTCCTTCTCGATGCGGACGAGCAGCGTGCGCAGCTCCTGCACGCCGTCCTGCGCCGCGCCCTCCGGGGCGACGGGGCCGAGGGGCTGCGCCGGCGAGGGCCGCGGAGGCGGAAGGTCGGGTACGGTGCGCAGAGGCTCGGCGAGGCGCGGCGCGGGGCCGGTGCGCTCGCCGAAGTAGTACCGGCGCACCGCCCGGTCGATGCTGCTCATCGAGGCCAGCATCGGCTCCAGCGTGTGCTGCGCGATCTGCGCCAGCTCCTGAAGGCTCTGGCGGTCCGGCTCCGCGGTGGCCACCCAGAGGATCTTCTGCCGGCTGTCCACGCGGACGGGGAAGACGCCGTAGCGCTCGCAGACGTCCACGGAAAGGCAGCGCAGGGCGTCCTCGTGCACGTCGGCGGTGTCCATGTCCACCGTGTCGAGCGAGAGCTGCTCCGAGAGCGCGCGCACGAGCTGGTCCTCGGTGACGTAGCCCAGATCCACCAGCGTGCGCCCGAGCTTGCCGCCGAAGGCGCGCTGGTCGCTCAGCGCCGCGAGCAGCTTCTCCTCGTCGAGCGCGCGATGGGAGATGAGCACCTCGCCGAGCTTGCGGCTCATTTCTTCTCCTCCGGCCGGATCGGTTGCCAGGACGCCTTGCGCGCGCGCACGGTGAGGAGCGCGGCCTGGCCCGCCACCGTGCGGCCGTCCGACATGGGCCAGGGCGTATGGTCGGCAGCGCCGGGATTGAGGTAGAGCCTGCCGGACTCGGCGCCCGGCTGCACCCGCGCGCCGCTGCCGTCCACCGCCCTGCCGCCCGCCTCCCACACCTGCGCGAACACGCCAAAGGGCGCCTTGAGCAACAGCGGCGCAAGCCGCGGGTCGCCCACGTTCTGGCCGTCGCTCACGTCCAGCGCGTTGGCGTCCTGCCCGCGCGGAGGCACCGCCATCACCAGCACCACCGGCGGCGGCAGCCGGTCCAGCGCCGCGGCCAGCGCGTCGACGTCCCTCTGCACGTAGACGCAGGCGCCGTCGGCGTGGAGCTGTCGCCGCTCGAACGCGCCGGGAAGTCCCACCACCGTGGCGTCGCCGAGCTCCACCACCCGGGTGTGCGAGAGATCGACGATGCGCGCTCCCTTCTTGCGCAGCTCGGCCTCGGCGGCGTCGAGATCGGAGCGGACTTCGCGGTTGCCCGCCACCGCTAGGATCGGCAACCCCGGCTCGGCCAGCGCGCCGAGCAGCGTCTCCTGCTCGTCGGAGTTGTCGCCCAGGTCGCCGTCGGCGATCAGCACCTCGGCGCCGCGGCGCACCAGCTCCGCGACCAGCCGCTTGATGAAGGCCACGTTCTCGTCGTCGGCGTCCTTGAGGCCGGCGAGGACGCCGAGCCGCAGCTCGCCCTTCGCGGCCCGCAGCTTCTCCCGCGCGCCCGGCGAGTCCAGCGGCGCCACGCACGCGGCGTCGCTCCGGCCCGCGGCCGGCTGCGGAACCGGCGCAGGCGCGGTGGCCTGCGCCACGGGGGCGGGAACCTTTTCCCGACACCCCACCGACGCGATCACCGCGAGCGCGACCATCCCCCGACGCACGAACCCTACTGTATACGCCTCAACCGGCGGGATGCGGCGGCAGCGCGCGCCCGAACCGCGAGCTGACGGAGGCGCCCAGCGCGAAGAACTGGAGCAGCGCGAGGAGCGAGATGCCGAGCCAGGGCACGAAGGCGAGCAGGAGCAGCACCGTCATTCCCATGCCCAGCGCCGCCGGCGGCACGAAACGCTGTCCCGGCCCGGCCGGCAGCGCCTCGCCGACGCGCAGCGCGAACGAGGACAGGCCGATGACGATGCTGAGGAACACGGCCACCGGAAGCAGCGGAATCAGCGGAATGCCCACGAGAGAGATGGCGAGCAGCACGGTGAGCGGCAGCAGGAGCAGCCAGCAGAGGAACCCCACCGTGAAGCTGCGCACCGGGTTGTCGAACATGGCGAAGCCCACGTTGCGCACGCGCTCCGGCCACATCCGCAGCATCACCAGCCCGATGAGATAGGTGAGCGCGAAGAGCGCGATGGTGGGGAAGAAGCCGAACAGGCCCAGCCCGCCCAGCCAGCTGTGGTGGCGCGAGGAGCGCCCGGAGAGGATCTTGCCCACGCCGACCTGGACGTGCTCGCCCATCACCTGGCCGCCGCGCTCCACCTCCACCTTGCCGAGCACCGCGACGGCCTGCCCCATCACCAGCGCTCCCTGGTCCACCGTCACGCTGCCGCCCACCGA
>DATDMU010000176.1:0-20522 GCA_036518615.1 Myxococcales bacterium | reverse complement strand
AGAAACTGCGGCTGCAGGATCAGCGGCGAAAGCGCCAGCGACCAGATCCACGCCTGCGCGAGCGAGACGTGCGCGTAGGCCGCGAGCGCCGGAGGCAGCCAGAAGAACGCCAGCGCAGTCACCGCGGCCGCCAGCACCGCGGCCGAGGCCAGGGCCGCGCGCGCTCCGGCGCGCTCCAGCCCCATGAGCCAGGGCGTGAACGCCACGAGCGCCGCCATCCAGGAGCCGCCCTGCACGCGGGCGGCTGCCCCGAAGAGCACGGCGCTGAAGAGCGCGCCTGCGACCGCCTTCACCGCTTCCTTTCCGGCGCGGGCAGATCCAGCCAGCGCTGCGGCATGTCGCGGGGCGCCAGCTCCGGCGGCACCACGCCGTCCGGGGGGGCACCCTCCGGGACGTGGTCGGGATGGAACTTGAGGATGGGCGCGAGCTGCACGCCGTCGTCGGTGGTCTGGTAGTGGCGCACGAACCCCGGCGGCAGCTCGTATCCGTCGGGCACGATCAGCCCGCGCTGGAGCGGTTTGGTCCCCGGCCTGGGGAACGCATCGAGGCCGGTGCCGTCGCCGCGGGGGAGCTGGTCCACGGTGATCTCCTGATCGTCTTCGTCGATTGCGCCCTCGTCGGCGCCGTCCTCTTCTGCGCGGGCCTCGGGCGGGCGCTCCGGCGCGGGCGAAAGCGGAGCGACGCGCTGCAGGTCCGGCTCGAGCGGCGCGGGCTCGCGCGCAATCGCCTTCGCGTCGATCTTCGGCGCCGGGCGGCTGGCCGTTTGCTGCCGGCCACTCTCCTGCCCGGGCTGCAGCGCCATCCAGCCCGCTGCCCCGAGCAGGGCGACCAGCACCGCCGCGCAGATCGCCAGCACCCGCGCCCGGACCGGCCCGTCTCCACGCACCACGCCGTCCCTGGTTCGCTCCGCGCGCATCCCGCGCTATCCTAACCGCAGCCCGTGCCCTCCGACGAAGCGGTCCGACTGCGCGCGTACACTCCCCGGCTGCGCGCAGCCGCGGCGGGCCTGCAGGCGCTTGCTCTCGCCAACCTGCTCGAGCTGGCCTTGCGCCTCTTGCTCGATACCTCCTCGCCGCAGGATCTGGAACGCGCGCCGCTGCCGCTCCTGGTGCGCCGGATCTTCTTCTTCACGCTCCTGCCCTGGCTGCTCTGGCTGGTGCTGCGCGGCTTCTGCAGCGCCACGCTCTCGGTGCGGGCGGGCGCGGTGTCGCTGCGCGCGCCGTGGGGCTCCGTCGAAGTGCCGCTCGCCGCGCTCGGAGGCGTTCGCGCCTTCCGCGTTCCGCTGCCCGAGCCCGGCTTCACCGTCGCCGCAGGCGAGAGCAGGCTGGGTCTCTCCGCAGCGGCCGCCCACCCGCTCGGAGTCTCGCCGCCGGCGGACGCCGCGGCGCGCGCGCGGATGCGCTGGCTGCACCGCCCCGCGGTCAAGCTGGGCGCGGTGCCGGCGGCGCTCACCGCCATCCTCTTCCGCCTGCATCAGATCATCACCTACGGCGGCCTGATGGGCGAGGCGCAGCTCTTCGGCCTGCGCCGCTGGCTGAAGACGCTCCTGGGCGTGACGCTCTACTCGTTCTCCATGCTGCTGGTCACCGCCGCGGCGCTGCGCGTGCTGGTGGAGCTTCTGGCGCTCGTGACCCAGGGGCTGCCTGCGCGCTGGGCGTCGCGCTGCCGCGTCGCCCTGGAAGCGGGGGCCGCCGTGGTGTACTACGGCGGCCTCGCCGCGCTCTTGATCCTCAGGCTCGGGCTGTAGAGCTCAGGGCGCCGCGGGCGTCGCGCCGGACTGCGCCCACCCCATGCGCTCGTGGCCGAGCTGGTTCCAGACCGGGTTCTTCCCGTTCACGATCTGCGCGTCGGTGTAATCGGGCGCTCCCGATCCGCTGCCGGTGCCGCCGAGCACGCCCACGCTCACAGTGCTGCCGGTGTAGGTCGGATGCGTGTCGTCCGACTGGATATAGTCGAAGCTCGTGCTGGCATCGGCCAGATGCGTGTTCGCGTCGCGCAGCGTGGACCGCAGCGTCGCCGTGATGCGGGTCACGTAGTCGGCCTCGCTCTCGCCCGCGCGGAAGGCGAGGGCGTCGGAGTCCACCAGGCCGTCGCCGTTGGAGTCGTAGTCGGCGCCCATGTACTGGGCGAACGCATCCACGCAGGTGAACCCGTTCTGCGCCGCGAAATTGCAGGCGCGCCAGTTGGAGTGCGCGATGTAGGGCAGGAACTTCTCCTGCTTGTTGATCGGCGCGCCGGTGGTCGGGTCGTTGCAGGTGGAGTTCGCGTTGTCCGCCGCGTATCCCGGATAGTAGAGGTTCACGATCATCTTCACCCTGGTGCCGGAGTAGGCGTTGGCGTTGATGAACTGCATCGCCTGCTGCTGGTAGGTGGTGCAGTTGGCGAGCGCGGTGTCGAGCACGCCGTAGTTGCAGGTGCCGGTCTGGCCGGCGAAGTTCGAGCGCGCCTGCAGGAAGTCGTTCCCGCACATCTCGAACATCACCATCCGCGTGCTCGTGGCCTGCATGTACGACTTCTCGGCGACGATCTTGTTGTTGTAGATGTCCGAGGCCACCGCGCCGGACTTGGTGCGCCGGATCTGCTCGATGTTCGCGTTCCAGGTCTTCTGCGCGTACTCCGCGTCGACGTAGGGCGCGGCGCGCTTCGCCACGTTGGAGATGCTGCCGTGGTAGCCGGCGAAGATCGAGTCGCCGTACGCCACCACCCGGTACGTCTGCGTGGCGCCGGGGCGGTTGATGGTCCAGGACAGGTTCTGCGTCACGGTGTTTGCCGCCGCGGCAAAGGGGACCGTTGCGGCGAGCGCCGCGAGGTAGAGCCTCATCTGCTTGTCTCCGGGGGAAAGGGGGGCACCGAAATCAGGATGTTTTGCGCACAAAGTTGTGGAACGATGCGGCGGGTACGCTAGCAGCGGCCGCCGGCTCGAGCCCAGCACCGAAGCATGACGCTTCGCGCCGTGGCGCAAGGGCGCCGATCCGCCGTGCTCCCCCTCTCCGCCCTTCGGCCGCTCAGGGCGTCGCGGGCGTGGCGCCGGAGGTGGCCCAGCCCATGCGCTCGTGTCCGAGCTGGTTCCAGACCGGGTTCTTGCCGTTGACGATCTGCGCGTCGGTGAAGTCGGGCGCTCCCGACCCGCTGCCGGTGCCGCCGAAGAGGCCCACGCCCACCGTGCTGCCGGTGTAGGTCGGATGCGTGTTGTCGGACTGGATGTAATCGAAGCTCGTGCTGGCATTGACGAAGTGCGTATTGGCGTCGCGCAGCGTTCCGCGCAGCGTCACCGAGATGCGGTTCACGTAGTCGGTCTCGCTCTCGCCGGCGCGGAAGGCGAGAGCGTCGGAATCCACCAGGCCATCGCCGTTGGAATCGAAGTCCGCGCCCATGTACTGGGCAAACGCATCCACGCAGGTGAACCCGTTCTGGGCGGCGAAGTTGCAGGCGCGCCAGTTGGAGTGGGCGATGTAGGGCAGGAACTTCTGCTGCTTGTTGACGGGCACGCCGGTCACCGGATCCTTGCAGCTCGAGTTCACGTTGTCGGCGGCATATCCCGGGTAATAGAGGTTCACGATCATCTTCACCCTGGTTCCCGGGTTCGCGTTGGCGTTGATGAACTGCATCGCCTTGAGCTGGTAGGTGGTGCAGTTGGAGAGCGCGGTGTCGAGCACGCCGTAGTTGCAGGTGCCGGTCTGCCCGGAGAAGCTGGAGCGGGCCTGGAGGAAGTCGTTGCCGCACATCTCGAACATCACGATGCGGGTGTTGGCGGTCTGCATGTACGACCGCTCGTTGACGATCTTGTTGTTGTAGATGTCCGAGGCCACCGCGCCGGACTTGGCGCGCCGGATCGACTCGATGTTCGCGTTCCACGTCTTCTGCGCGTACTCGGAATCGACGTAGGGCGCGGCGCGCCTGGCCACGTTGGAGATGCTGCCGTGGTACCCCGCGAAGATGGAATCTCCGTACGCGACCACGCGGAACTTCTGCGTGGCTCCGCTGCGGTTGATGGTCCAGGAGAGATTCTGGGTGACGGTGTTCGCCGTTGCGGCGAAGGGGAGCGCCGCGACCAGGACGGCCAGGTGGAGCCTCATGTGCTTGTCTCCGCTGTGAGTGGGACGCATCGCACGTCCAGGTGCTCGAGCGGGTTGATCGACGATGCGGCGCGGACCCTAGCAAGCGCCGGCAAACCGTTCCAGACGCGCCGCAACAAGAAACGCGCTAGATTTGCGCGCGATGGACAAAGCGCAGAGGGTCCGGTTCAGGAAGGCTTTGGAGAAGATGCGCCGCGACGCCCTGGCGCAGGGGCCCGCGCGCGTCGAGCCGAACCGCCGCGACGCCGCAGAGGTGGGCGTGGCGGACGAGGACGCGCAGGCGCTCTCGGAGATGTTGCAGGCCATCAGCTCGCAGCGGAACAAGGGTCAGGCGGAGCGGGTGGCGCGCATCGACCGCGCCTTGCGCAGGCTCGACGAGCAGCCCGACGAATACGGCCTCTGCGAGGAGTGCGGCGAAGAGATCGCGCAGGGGCGCCTCCTCGCCATGCCCGAGGCGACGCTCTGCGCCGAGTGCCAGGGCGCGCGCGATCCCCGCCGCGGCGGGACCCGCCGCAAGGTGACCGACTACCGGTAGCGCTCGCTCCGTCGCCCGGCGACAGCGCGCCGTCATCGACGGCTCAGGCAATTTTCTATACAGTCCGCCTCCCTTTTTTGGAGGTGACCATGGTTCGAGCATCCATCCTCGCGGTCGCTGTGGCGGCCGGTCTTGCGACTGCTGCCGCGGCGGCGCCCGTGAAGCTTGGCGTCATCGACTCGCTCACCGGGCCCGAGGCGCCCATCGGCGAGGACATCAGCAACGGCATCAAGCTCGCGGTGGAGGATCTGAAGAAGAAGGGCATCGACGTGCAGGTGGTCTGGGAGGACGACACCGGCAAACCGCAGGTGGGCATCAGCGCCATGGAGAAGCTGGCCACGCGCGACAACGTCGCGGGCGTGGTGGGGGCGTACACCTCCGCGGTGACCAGCGTCGTGGCGAAGAGCGCCGAGCGCCTCAAGCTCCCGCTCGTCAACCCCGTGGCATCGAAGGAAGAGATCACCCGCCAGGGCTACAAGAACGTGTTCCGCGTCTCGGCCACCACCAACGACTACGCCGCCGTCCTCATCGACATGGCCCTCGCCTTCGGCCAGCCCAAGACCATCGGCATCCTCAACGAGAACACCGACTTCGGCGTCTCCGGCGCCCGCAGCGCCGAGGAGTACGCGCAGAAGAAGGGCCTCAAGGTCGTCTTCCACGAGGCCTACTCGAAGGGCTCGCCGGACTACCGCTCCACGCTGGTCAACCTCAAGAACGCGAACCCGGATCTGGTCTTCATGGTCTCCTACGTGGCCGACGCGATTCTGCTCATGCGGCAGTCGCGCGAGATCGGGCTGTCGCCACAGGCCTTCCTCGGCGCCGGCGCCGGGTTCTCCAACGCGCAGTTCGCCAAGGAGACCGCCGTCTCCCACGGCATCTTCTCCAGCACGCAGTGGACGCCCGCCGTCTCCTGGACGGGCAGCAAGGAGTTCGCCAGGACGTACGAGCAGCGCTACGGCAAGCCGGCCAGCTACCACGCCGCCACCGCCTACGCGGCCATGTGGGTCCTGGCCCACGCAGCCGCGAACGCGAACGGCGACCGCGAGAAGGTGCGGCAGGCCCTCGACAGCGGCAGCTGGGACACGCTGGACGGTCCGATCAAGTTCGCCGATTACGAGGGCTACACCAACCAGAACAAGCACCAGATGCTGGTCGAGCAGATCCAGAACGGCAAGTTCGTGACCGTGTGGCCCAAGGACCTCGCCACCGGCAAGCCGCTCTGGCCGTTCCCCGGCTGGAAATGATGTCGTAGGGGCCCCATGCTTTCCAGTGTCCCGTAGACGACGGGCGCCCGCCCCGACGCAGGGCGCCCGTGTGGGATAATGGACGGCGGCCCCGGCCGTTCGTCGTTAGGACTGGCGTTCGGATGGACACTGCTGACGTGGCCTCTCTCCAACCCCTGGTCGACTCGCAAGAGCTGCGCGCGGTCATCGACAGCATCGACGACTACGCCATCTTCCTGCTCGATCCCACGGGGCAGATCATGACGTGGAACCGGGGAGCGCAACGGATCAAGGGCTACGCGCCGCAGGAGATCATCGGCCAGAGCTTCCACCGCTTCTATACGCCGGAGGATCTGGCCGCGGGCCGGCCCGGGCGCCTGCTCGCGGCCGCGTTCCGCGACGGGCGCGTCGAGGACGAGGGCTACCGCGTGCGCAAGGACGGCACGCGCTTCTGGGCCGACGTGGTGATCTCCGCCGTGCGCGACGAGAGCGGCGACCTGCGCGGCTACGTCAAGGTCACCCGCGACCTCACGGCGCGGCGCAACGCCGAGGACGAGCTGCGGGCCAGCGAAGAGCGGCTGCGCCTGATGATCGAGAGCGTCAAGGACTACGCCATCTTCATGCTCACCCCCGAAGGCAACGTCGCCACCTGGAACCCGGGCGCGGAGCGGATCAAGGGGTATACGGCCGGCGAGATCGTCGGCCAGCACTTCTCCCGCTTCTATCCTCCGGAGGAGCTGGCGACGGGCAAGCCGGCGCGCGAGCTGGAGATCGCCGCCGCCACCGGCAAGTTCGAGGAGGAGAGCATCCGGGTGCGCAAGGACGGCACGCGCTTCTGGGCGAGCGTGGTGCTGAGCGCGGTGCGAAACGAGAAGGGCGAGCTGGTCGGGTTCGCCAAGGTCACCCGCGATCTGACCAGCCGCAAGCGCGCCGAGGAGCAGATGGAGCAGCGCGCGCGCCAGCAGGCCGCGGTGGCGGAGCTGGGCCTCTACGCCGTCCAGAGCACCCAGCTCTCCGCGCTGCTGGAGCGCGCGGTCCAGACCGCGCGCGAGACCCTGGGCATCGACGACATCGCCATCGTCGGCGCGGAGGAGGCGAACGACCCCGGCACGGTTCGCGTCGCCATCCATGCGGCCGACCGCGACGCGACGCCCCACGGGTTTCTCGCGGTGGGCGCGGGCCACCCGATCAGCAGCGCCGACGCGAGCTTCCTGCAGGCGGTGGCCAACGTCGTCTCCGCCGCCATCGCCCGCGCGCACGTGGAGCAGCAGCTCCGCGCCGCGGAGCGGGCCACCATCGAGGAGCGGGGGCGGACGCAGCAGGCGCAGGAGGCGCTGCGCGTCCGCGACGAGTTCATCTCGGTGGCCGCGCACGAGCTGCGGACCCCGCTCACCGCCCTGCACCTCAAGCTCCAGGGGCTGGAGCGCAACGTGCGCGGCACCTGGACCAAGGAGGCGCAGCGGCTGGAGGCTGCGGTGCGGCAGGCGGAGCGGCTGGCGCGGCTGATCGACCGCCTGCTGGACGTGTCGCGCATCTCGCAGGGAAAGCTGGAGATGTCGCGCGAGCCGTTCGACCTGGTCGACCTGGTGCGCCAGGTCATCGACGACTTCCGCGAGCCGGCCGCGCAGGCGCAGACGCCGCTGGAGCTGAAGGCGCCGCCCTCGCTGCAGGGCTCCTGGGACCGCCTGCGGCTGGAGCAGGTGCTGGTCAACGTGCTCTCCAACGCGGTGAAGTACGGGGCGGGAAAACCCATTTGCGTCAATCTCGCCGGAGACGAGCGGCGCGTCCGCATCGAGATCAGCGACGCGGGCATCGGCATTCCCGCCGCGGACCTGGACCGCATCTTCGGCCGCTTCGAGCGCGCCTCCTCCATCCGCCACTACGGCGGGCTCGGCCTCGGCCTCTACATCACCCGGCACATCGTCGAGGGGCACGGCGGCACCATCTCCGCCTCCAGCACCCTGGGACAGGGATCCACCTTCACCGTGGAGCTGCCCCGATTCGGGAGCTCGACCGGGCGCGCTCCCCAGGTCCGGGCATGACCGCGCAGGGGTGCCACAGGACCGTCCTGGTGATCGAGGACGACGGCGACATCCGCGACGCCATCGGCGAGCTTCTCGAGGACCGGAACTACCGGCCGCTGCTCGCCTCCAACGGCGCCGCGGCGCTGGCCGAATTGCGCGCGGTCGAGCCCAAGCCATGCCTCATCCTCCTCGACGTGATGATGCCGATCATGGACGGCAGGACCTTCCGCGCCCAGCAGCAGACCGACCCCGCGCTCAACGAGATCCCGGTGGTGGTGCTGAGCGCGCACGCCGACGCCAGCGCCGCGGCGGTGGAGATGAAGGCCGACGGCTTCCTCAAGAAGCCCATCGATCTGCGCAGGCTGCTGGAGACGGTGGATCGCTTCTGCGCCCACGACCTCACGCCGCCGGGCGCAGCGCCGGCATCGTGATGGCGCGGTCCCACCGGCGGTAGAGCCGGTCGGCGAGCCAGGTCAGCGCCCAGGTCATCGCGAGCAGGAGCGGCAGCAGCGCCCAGTACTGCGGCCAGGAGCAGCGATCGCGGAAGAAGCGGTCGAACGACAGCCCGAAGAGGCGGTAGAAGAGCAGCATCTCGTGGAAGAAGTACGCCGCCAGGGACGAGGTGCCGAACAGCTCGACGATCTGGACGGGAAGCGAAGCGCGGAGCCCGGCTTCCCAGCGCTGCTCCACCCCGAGAAGCAGGAGCGCGATCAGGCTCACCTGCGTCCAGCGGCGCGCGGCATTGGCGGGATTGGTCACCCAGAAGTGGTGCGGCGGATAGATCGCGGCGAGCTGGGGCGTCGCCATCCAGAGCGCCGCGCCCGCTGCGGCGAGACCGCAGAGCCAGACCGCGGTCGCCCTGGCGCCGCCCACCGCGAAGGTCGCGCCCAGCGCCGCGCCCAGATAGACGTAGCCCGCCCAGGGCAAGAGCGGAAAGACCGAACCGGTCTGGTCGTTGGCGAGGGCCGCGAGCGGGCCGCGCACCTGCTCCCCGTACGGGGAGACGGCGAAGACGAGAGCGGCCAGCGCCAGCGCCACCCAGCGCAAGGCGCGCGGCCGCGGCGCGAGCAGCGCCAGCGCGGGCAGCGCAAGCAGCAGCGCCACCCCGATGCACTGCAGGATGTCCACGCGGAAGATCCAGCGCGGCTCGCGGAAGATGGGAAACCACATCCAGTTCACCAGCGTCCCCACCGCCAGCACCTCGCCGAGCCGCCGCAGCGTGCGCCGCAGCCGCCGCGCCCGCCCGCCCGGCTGCGCAGAGGAACGCGCCAGCACCAGCGCGAGCGCGAAGCCCGCGGCGAGGATGAACGAGGGAGCGACGAGCCCGTCGATCCACTGCAGCGCGGCGTAGAGGCGGCCGCCGCGCAGCTCCGGCCGCAGCAGCGCCAGCGAATGGGTCTGCACCATCACGACGACGGCCAGGCCTCGCAGCCAGTCGAAGGCGCGCACGCGGCTCATGCGCCGAGTGTACCCGCAACGCGCCCTCCGTCGTGCATGAGGGGCCGTCCGCACACACCGCGCCGCGCACGCTGGCTTGACCGCCTACCCGATCGACGTGCCACCGTTTCCGCGTCTGTCAACGCGGATCCGGAGGCCCTGGCCACATGCGTAAATCCTCGAAGCTCGCCGCAGCCGCAGCCTGCGCGGCGTCCCTCGCCATGCTCGCCGCGCCGCGGGTGGCGCGCGCCTGGAAGGCCTGGCAGGAGAGCCGCAGGGCGGCATGGATCGCCGCCTCGGTGGCCGCGCTCCAGCGCGGCGAGGAGACGTTGCCGCCGATGCCGTTCGGCATGGAGACCGAGCCCGGGCGGTCCGGCGTGGAGCGCGACGATCCCAACATGCGCAGGCTCGTCGATCTGCTGATCGAGGGCCCGCGCACGCCCGCCTACCGCCACCAGCTGATGGTGCTCGCCGCTGCCGAGAACGCGAAGGCGAAGGCCCTCTTGCAGCAGCGCAAGGCGTTCGCCGCCCAGGGCCGCCCCGTCGGAGCCGCCACCGCGGCCGCCACGCCGGCCACCACGCTCTCGTGGGATAGCCTCGGCCCGGCCAATACCCATGTCGAGTACAACGGCGCCTCGTACCAGGCGAACGACACGGGCCGCCCCACCGCCATCCGCGTCGATCCCGCCGATCCCAACGTGGTCTACGTCGCCGTTTCCGGCGGCGGACTGTGGAAGGCGACCAACTTCACCACCGGCCAGCCGGACTGGAAACCGCTCACCGACGGCCTGGGCGTTCTCGCGCTCGGCGCGATGGACATCGATCCCGCCGATCACCTGACGCTCTACATCGGCACCGGCGACGCCTTCGATCAGCAGGGCGGCTCGGTGGTGAAGTCGACGGACGGAGGGGTCACCTGGGGCGCCCCGGTCCAGCTGGTGGCGACCACGCAGGTGTTCGGTCCCGTTGCCGCCGGCAGCATCCGCTCCATCGCGGTGGACCCCGCGAACTCCCTGGTGGTGCTGGCGGCCACCGACACCGGCCTCTTCCGCTCCGCCGACGGCGGCGCGACCTTCACCTGGATCGACCTGCCCAATCCCGCCGGCTACCTCTGGGGCGGAAGCCTCGGCGCCACGGACTTCGATCTCGAGGCGGCCTGGGACGTGGTGTGGCTGGGCGCCTCCAGCTTCATGGTGAGCGGATCCTACGCCTGCCCCGGCGATCTCGCGCCGCCGGCGGGGTTCTCGCAGGTGGGCTGCGTCGATCACGGCCTCGGCGTCGCGCCGCCCCCGGGGGGCAACCTCGGCGACCTCTGGGTCAGCGCCGACGACGGCCTCACCTGGACCTCCGCGCGCATGGCCGGCAAGCTGCCCACCCAGGCCGCCGCCTGGGGCACGGGCGACAGCGCCGGCCTGGGCGACGTGGGCCGCATCGCGCTCGGCGCCGCCTCCAACGCCAATCCAGCGCTGGCGACCGTGTACGCGGAAGCGGGTTCGGTGGACGAGGTCAACTCGCGGACCGTCCTGCTCTTCGGCACCCGGGACGGCGGCGGCACCTGGAGCAAGCTCGGAACTCCGCTCTCCACCAACCTGAGCAACCCGACCTCTACCGTCACCCTGCCCGACGGCACCACCGAGAACGACTGCGGCACGCTGGACCTGGGCCACGGCCAGAGCTGGTACAACCTGGCGGTCGGCGTCGATCCGGCGAACCCCGACCACGCCATCGCGGGCGGAAACCTGTGCAGCGTGCGCACGCTGGATGGCGGCGCCACCTGGCAGAACGCCTCGCACTGGCTGCCCGCCGCGGGCATCGGCAATACGCAGGACGGCGCGGGCGCGCTTCCCTACGTGCACGCCGACTGGCACACCGTCACGGTCGCGGGGTCGACGGTGCTCGCGGGCACCGACGGCGGCATCTTCACCAGCTCCGACGTCTTCTCCGCCGCACGGACGCAGCTCGCCTCCTGGCTCTTCCCCGACGTGGGCCTGGTCACGCACCTCGCCTACGCGCACGCGACCGGCGATCCGGTCCGCGGCAACGCGCAGGTCCTCTACGCCGGGTTCCAGGACAACGGCACGCGCTACCGCCTCCCGCATCCCGAGACGCTGGGAATCGCCGAGGCGGCGCGGACCTTCGACCAGGTCATCGGCGGCGACGGCATCGGCTGCGCGGTCGCCACCGACGCCAACGGAGAGAACGCCGTCTACTGGGCCTCGGTGGAGTTCGGCCGTCTCTTCTGCAGGCCGGACGAGCACGACTGCAGCACCCCGACCACCGGCGCGACCGAGAACTGGGTGTTCGCCTCCATCCCCGTCGCGCAGATGCCCGCGGGCGATGGCGAGGTGTTCCTCGAGCGGTTCAGCCCGACGTACGACGCGCAGTCCTCGGTGCTGGCGGCGACCGCGAAGTACGCCTGGAAGATCGCCGTGGACGCCGCCGACAAGGTCACCTACACGCGGCTCACTTCCGCGCCGCTCAATCTGCAGAACCAGTCGGTCTACGCCTCGCCCTTCACGTACACCGTCGCCGGCAAGCCCGCGCGCATCTACGGCATCGTCACCAGCGGCGGAAAGTTCGGCGCCATCGTCGACGACGGGTCGGGAACGTTCCCGCTCACGCAGTCGGCGACGGCGATGCAGGTCGGAGGCGAAACCATCTTCGGCGCCACCAGCGTGGCGTTTCCCCGCGACCCGGCGAATCTGGGGGGCAGCGACATCCGCAGCACGTATGTCGGCACTTCCGGCAACACGACCGACACGGCGGGCAATCCGGTTCCGGACGCGCTGGGGCACATCTTCAAGACCGCCGACGGCGGCGCCAGCTGGACGCCCATCCACGGCGCGGGCGTTCCCGCTCCGGGCGGCGGCACCATGGATCTCCCCAACGTCTCCATCGGCGTGGTGCGGTTCGATCCGGGCGACCCCACCGACCAGACCCTCTACGTGGGCACCGATCTCGGCCTCTACCGCACCACCGACGGCGGCTCGACCTGGGCGCGCTACGGCAACCTGCCCACCGTGCGGATCACCGACATCAGCGTCTCGCGGAACGGGAGCCTCCTGCGCGTCAGCACCTACGGGCGCGGGCTCTGGGAGATCTACCCGCACAGCGAGGCCGCCGCGGCGCCCGGCAACGGCGACTGGGACCGCAACGGCGTCATCGACTTCCTCGACCTCGCCGCGCTCGCCTCCCGGCTGGGCACCTCGGCGGGCACTTCGGTGCCTGCGTCGCCCAGGTACGACTCCGCGCTCGACCTGACCGGCGTGGCAACCCAGATCGAGGACGCCGACCTGAGCGCGCTCCTCGGCAAGATCGGGAGCACTCCATGAAGCGGATCTGCATGCTTTGCGCGCTCGCGCTCTCCGCCTGCGGCGGGTCGAAGGGTGGCTCGCCGGCGCCCGGCCCCGCGCCTGCGGCGGCGTGCGCCTTCGCCGGCGTTCCCGCCTCCGTCACCGCCGGCGACACCGTGGCCGCGCAGCTCACCATCACCGACGCGCAGCACGTCGTCGTCGCCGGCTACCGCGGCACGGTGCATGTGACCTCCACCGACGCCGCGGCGCAGCTCCCCGGCGACCAGTCCTTTTCCGCGGCGGACTCGGGCACGCATCCGGTCGCCGTGCGACTGGTCACCGCCGGAAACCAGACCTTCACCGCCACCGACGCGGCAAACCCCGCGATCACCTGCACCAGCGCGGCCGTCGCCGTGCAGCCCGGCGCTCCGCACCTCGTCATCACGCTGCCGGCCGACGTCAACGCGGGCATCGTCACCACCGCGAGCCTGGCCGCCCAGGACGGTTTCGGCAATCCGGTGGCCTCCTATGCGGGCACGGTGAACCTGGTCTCGAGCGACGCCGGCGCGACGATGGCTGCGACCGCCCGCGTGGCGGAGGGCCATGCCCTCTTCCCGGTCACCTTTGCCACCATGGGCGCGCAGACATTGTCCGCCGCGGACGGCGCCAACGCCTCGATCGCGGGCTCCGCCAACGTCCGCGTGCACGGATTCGTCTACAGCGATCCGGTGCAATCCAGCCCGGCGGTGAAGCTGGTGGTGAACGCTCTGGCGTCGAACGCCCATCTCGTCCAGCTCGATCTGGTGGCGGCCCGGCCGCTGCCCAAAGGCTTTGCCGTCGGCATGAACCTGCCGGTGGACTCGAGCAGGGTTTCCCTCTTCCCGGTGCCCTTCGTGGAGGGCAACCTGTTCGACCCGGGGGCGCCCCCCAAGGCGGAGGTCGTCCGGCTCGCCGGCGGAGTCCTCTATTCGGGGCTCAGCCAGAAGGCCGGCGGCGCGGGCGGAGGCAAGACCGACGTGCCCGTCGCCGCGGGCGGCACCTACTATTCCGTCCGGCTCGCGCTGCCGGCAACGGCGACGCCGGGCACCGTCTTCGACGGCTCCCTGCCGATGCGCGGCTTCCGCGCCGCGGTGCGCGACCTGCTCGGCAACGACGCCGTCTCGCAGCGCGACTTCGCGATCGGAAAGCTGGAAGTCCGCTAGCGGAAGGGCCGGCGCCGCCCCGAGGTCGCCGGAGCCCGCAGGATCAGGCGAGCGCCACGGCCTCGTCGAGGCCGATGATCCTCCGCGCCCACCGCTCCGTCTCGCCGCGGGGCAGCACGCCCATGCGGCGGCCGATCTCCTCGCGGTCCCGGAAGATGGCAAAGGTGGGGAGGGAGTAGATGGCGTGGACTTCGGCTGCCTCGGGAGCGTCCTGCGCGTTCAGCGAGAGCACGACGATGTCTCCGGCCATCCTCGAGCCGAGCGCCTTCACCACCGGCGCGGCCATCATGCACGGGCCGCACCAGGGAGCCCAGAAGTCCACGAAGAGCGGCACCGGAGATCGTGCGATGGCGCGGCCCAGGGCGGCGGCATCCACCTCCTGAGGATTGCCGCTCACGTCGAGCTTCGACTCGCAGGCCGCGCACCTGCGCGGCGCGGCATCTGCCAGCCGGTTGAACGCCTCGCACACGCTGCAGCGGAACGTGGGCATGCCGTTCTCCATCGCGCGGCGAAAAAGGGCCGCCAATGCGTGAGAGCCGACGCCCGCGGAAAGGGTACGCTATGCCTGCGGGCGCAGCCCGAGCAGCGCCGCCCGGACGGCGGTGCGCACGGCGAAGGGCACCTCGTCGCCGGGAATCTGCCTGCAGAGAGAGACGGTGCGCTGCAGCGCGGCGCAGGCGCCGGAGCAGCGCTCGCAGTGCTTGAGGTGCTCCTCGATCCGCGCGCAGGTGGCCTGATCGATGTCCTCCGCCGCGTATGCCGCCAGCTCGGCGGCCAGTCCGGGGCAGGGCGCGCCCCCCTCGGTCTTGCCGCTGACGCCGAAGAACGCCACCATCCGTTCCCGGAGCTGGGCGCGGGCGCGGTGCAGCCGGCTCTTGAGCGCCCCGACCTCGATGCCCACCACCCTGGCCGCCTCCTCGGCGGAGAGCCCCTCCACGTCGCGGAGCACGAGGACCTCGCGATGCGACTCCGGAAGCGAGAGGATGGCCGCCTGCAAGAGCGAGCCGATCTCGCGCGCGTGCGCCTTCGCGTCGGGTGCCGCCTCGGCAGAGGGCACCGCTGCCGCCTCCGGCTGCTCCAGCGGCTCGGTCTCTTGCGGCTCGTTCATCCCGCGCCGGCGGCTCTTCAGGCAGTAGCTGCGGGCGATCTGGTACAGCCAGGTGGAGAGCTGCGCGTCGCCGCGGAAGTCGTTCAGGTTCCTGAAGGCGGCGAGCAGCGTATCCTGCAGGACGTCGCGCGCGTCCTCTTCGTTGCCGCACATGCGGAGCCCGAAGCGGAACACCTGCCGCTCGTGCCTGGCCAGGATCTCGTCCACCGCGGCGCTGTCGCCCGTCCGAGCCTTCTCCAGCAGCTCCGCGTCGGAGGTGGTCATGCCCTCATTCTAAGCGAAGGCGGGCGCAGCCGCCGCCCGGCCCGGGCCGGCCGCCGCTGCGGCGGATGACCGCACGCCGGCACTCGCGATCGCGCGGGCAGAGCGAGCGGGCCGCGGCGAAAGTTGGGACTCAACTCTTTGCGGCCGCGATGGCCCTCTTTCCAATCGGATTGGTGATTGTTCAACAAACAAAGGCCAGTGCGTGTTTCTCGCACGACCAACGTCCGAAGCAAAACTGAACCGCCCGTCCGGGAAGCTGTACCCATCGCGATTTGACTCGCGAGATCAGTCGTGTAAGCGCGCGTGGGTGGAGCGCCGCCTGGCTGCTCTCGCTGGCGCGTTCAATTCCTGTACTCCTAATCGCCATAAATCTGCATTCATCACGGGTAGTTGGCGATGGCACCTCGGTTGCACAAGAGCGCCCCAACAAAAGTTCCGCAACGCGGACGCCCTGGGGGGGGGGTCTAACCCGGTCCTTTTTTCCGGACCAACCAGGAGGCCGTAAATGCGCGTCAGTGCGTTCCTGCAGCAGCTCACCACCAGGTACGGGAAGGTGCCCGGGCGGACGGTTCCGCTCGGCGCGGCTCTCGTCGCGATGCTCGCGGCGGGATCGGCGTCGGCACAGCTTCCCATGCCGGCATCCACGCAGTTCGATTACGTCGGGTTCATCCAAGACGCAACGCTCGATCCTACCTGCCAGGCCAACGCGCACTGCGGCGGAACGCTCACGGTGAATGGCCACCTGGTGACCATTCCCAAGGAGACGGTGGTCGAGTTCCCCGCCAACGCGCTCACCTGGCAGGAGATCTTCGCGCAGGCGCCGGCGCCCTACGGGCTCGCGACGGTCCCTCCGTCGAGCGGCCTCGCCATGTCCGACCTGCCCACGCCGCTGACCCAGTACGAGGTGCACGTCGTCGGCAACCGCGTTCTCGGCGGGCCGGGCGGCGCGGATCTGCAGATCGCCGGCCTCGTCTTCATCTCGCAGCAGTCGCTGAACAGCGGCGCCGGCTTCATCAACTTCATCGACTACACCACCGGCGAGTTCCGCGTCGGCGGCGTGATCGGCTCCAGCACCACCGGCGCGCGCGTCCGCCTCAACGACCCCGCCGGCCGCTACGGCAGGGTCACCTCGCCGGACATCCGCTTCACCTCCGATCCGGACAATCCCACCATCATGGCCGCGACCGGCTACCCGATGTGCATTCCGCGCAGCGACCCCGCCGTCTCCGATGACCCGCTCTGCCCGCAGGCGCAGCGGCCCATCGTCGCCGCCGGACCGCCGGTGCAGTATGCGGGCATCGTCAACACCAACGATCCGACCAACCCCGGCCTCGTCGGCGTGCCGCCGGACGCCCAGAAGCAGGTTCCCTTCGAAGTGGGCGACTACGTCACCTTCTCCGGGACCCTGGTCACCGACAACGCGTCCCAGCCCACCGCCGGCCCGTGGCCGGCCAACGGGACCGCCGGCACGTACATCGCCGCGCACACGGTCGTGAACAACGTCGCCGTCTACACCTATCCGGGCACCAACCCCGTCTACATCATGACCGACACCCTGCTCATCGGCACCGGCGGCCTCTCCGTCCTCGGCGCGGGTGAAGCGGTGATCCGCACGCGGTTCGAAGGCATGATGACCGACCCGAGCCGCAACGTGCACCTCTACGGCATCGACCTCGATCCGCTCACCGGCAACGGCACCGACCGCGACTGGGGCACCATCGGCGTCGACCCCGGCGCGCCCACCGGCGCTGTCAAGGGCCGCTGGCGCTTCCGTCCGCCCTGCACCGCCCAGACCCCCACGCAGAAGGCCTGCACGCCTCCTCCGGGCGGCACCTTCCTGCCGCCGACGCGCGACATGCGCGCCGTGGTCGAGGGCGCCTGGGCGCCGCCCGTGGCCCCGGCCGTTTCTCCGACCGCCGCCAACGGCATCATCTTCGGCCAGTACCGCGCGCCGATCTTCGAGTACATCTTCCCGGAGAACATCCCGGGCACGCCGATCGTCGCCAACAACTTCAACACCATCGCCTTCCTGGCGCAGGGCGGCGTCACCTCGTCGGCCGGCACCCTGGTGGGCCAGCTCAATCCCTGGCCTGACAGCACCATCCCGGTGGCCGGCTGCCAGGTCCCGTCGGCGAACAGCGGCGGTCCCTACACCGGTCCGGCGGGCGGCACGGTTCCGCTCAATGGCACCGCCACCGGAACGGCCCCGCTCACCTTCCTCTGGAGCGTGAGCAGCGGCTCGCTCGACAACCCCAACATCGCGAACCCGACCTTCAACGCCATCGGCGCGACCTCGCCCATCACCGCAACGCTCGCCGTCACCAACCAGTGCGGCAGCAACACGGTGAGCACGACCATCACGCTCAACGCCGCGGGCGCTCCGACGATGACGCACATTCCGCCGCTGAGCGTCTTCTCCGGCGCGAACGGAAGCTTCGGCGTCAGCGCGACCGACCCCAACGGCGAGACGGTGACCTTCGCCGTCACCCAGACCGGCTCGCCGGCGCTGCTGAACCTGGCGGTCACCAACAACCCGAACAACTCGGGCACCGTGACCTTCACCGCGCCGACGCTGCCCATCGGCCAGGTGACCAGCACGACGGTCACGGTCAGCGTCACTGCGACCAACACCGGCAACGCCACCTCGCTGCCGGAGTCCACCACCATCACCATCAAGCCCCTGCCTGACCAGGTGACGGTCCAGACTGCCGACTACCGCACCAGCAAGCAGCGCCTGGATCTGACCGCGACCTCCAGCGTGGTGAGCCCCAACGTGACCCTCACCCTGCTGCCGTTCGTGACCACCTCGGGCTCCGTCTTCGATCCGACGGCGCTCGGCGCGGTGTTCACCAACACCGGCGCGGGCAACTACACCCTCACCCTGGTGGGAGCGCCGGAGCCCGCAACTCCGCCGGCCACCCCCATCTCGGCGCGTTCGAACCTCGGCGGCACGAGCCCGCAGATCGCGATCACCGTCCGGCCGTAAGGGGGGGATCGCAGTAGCCGTACCGGCGGCCGGTGGGCGAAAGATGCCCGCCGGCCGCCGTCTTTTTTCGCTCCGGCGGCTCACGCGTCCGGTGGAAGCGCGGCCACCCCCGCCGGCTCGTCGCGCTCCGACGGGTTGAGCGGCAGATGGGGAAAGGCAAGGCTCGCTCCCGCCGCCACGGCGGCGATTGCCGCGATGACCCAGAAGACCGCTCCCAGCCCCGACTGCAGCGACGCAGTCAGCGAGCGGACCACGGCGGGATCGAGTCCCGCCCCGCGCGCCGGACCGAGGAGCTGGCTGGCGGCGCCTGCCGGGATGGACGCGTTGGCGAGCAGCGTGGCGGCGAGGATGCCGCCCAGGGCGCCCACCGCGAGCGTGCCGCCGATGGTGCGGGCGAACATGGTGCTCGCTGTCGCCACGCCGCGCTCGCGCCATCCCACGCTGGTCTGCACCGCGATGAGCAGCGAGGTGTTGGCGAAACCGAGCCCCACGCCGAAGAGCGCGGTGGCGGCCTGGGGCACGTGGACGCTCGCGCCGGGCCGCAGGAAGAAGGCCAGCGCCGCCGCGGCCACGGCCGAGATGGCGAGGCCTCCGCGGATGAGCGGCCGGAACCCCACGCGCGGGAGCACGCGCCCGCCGATGGCGCTGGCGATGGGCCAGCCCACGACCATGGGGGTGATGGCGCTTCCCGCCGCCGTGGGAGAGGCGCCGAGGACGCCCTGCACGTAGAGAGGGACGTAGGTGACCATCGAGATCATCCCGGCGCCGATGAGGGAGCCGAGGAGCGTCGCGTTGGCCATCACCGGCTGGCGGAAGAGGGCGATGGGAAGCACCGGCTCCGCCGCCCGCCGCTCCACCGCGACGAAGCCGAGCAGGAGGAGCGCCGCAGCCGGCAGCCCCACCGCGCTGGCGAGGCCGCCGTGCGTCCCCACCAGGAGCGCCACCAGGCCGAGCGTGAGGAAGGCCGAGCCGGGCCAGTCCAGCGAATGCGGCCGGTGCTCCACGTTCTCGTGCAGCGCGACCATCAGCAGGGCGGCGGAGGCAATTCCTCCGGGCACGTTGATGAAGAAGACCCAGCGCCAGGAGAGGTAATGGACGATGACCCCGCCGAGCAGCGGGCCGATGAGGCCCGCCACTCCCCAGACCGCGCCGAAGACACCCTGCATGCGCGACCGCTCTTCCAGGTTGTAGATGTCGCCCACCACGGTGAGGGTGATGGGCTGCATGGCGCCGGCTCCCAGTCCCTGGAGGCCGCGGAAGGCGATCAGCGCGCCGATGCTGCGCGAAAGGCCGCTGGCCATCGAGCCGGCGAGGAAGACGGCGATGCCGGCGAGAAGCACCGGCTTGCGCCCGTACAGGTCGGCGAGCTTGCCGTAGAGCGGCACCGTCACCGTGGAGGTCAACAGATATGCGGTGAAGACCCAGGAGTAGAGCCGCAGGCCGCCCAGGTCGCCCACCACCGTGGGCATGGCGGTGGAGACCACCGTCATCTCCATCGCCGCCATCGACAGGCTGAGCAGGAGCGCCACGACGGTGAGCGGCCGGTTGGTCTTCATCGCGGTTGACGTAGCACCTTCCGGAGCCTAATGAGCAGCCGGAGAGGAGGCCTCCGATGACGCTTTTCCATGAGCTGCCGCTTCCCGGCCGCGTGATCCCGGGCGAGTGCTGGGCCCGCGACGGCCTGCAGAGCGAGGAGCGCATCGTCCCCACCGATGCGAAGGTGGAGATGATCGCGCGGATGGCGGAGGCGGGGTTCACCGAGATCGAGGCGACCAGCTTCGCGCACCCCAAGTACCTGCCGCAGTTCGCCGACGCCGAGGAGGTGCTCCGCCGCATCCCGCGCAAGCCGGGCGTCCGCTACCGCGCCATCTGCACGACCATGAAGGCGGTCGAGCGGGCCGTGCGCAGCAAGGAGGAGGGCTTCGGCGTGGACGAGATCGCGATGGTGATCTCCGCCAGCGAGGCCCACAACCGCGCCAACGTGCAGATGGGGCACGACGAGAACAAGCGCCTGCTCGAGCAGATGACCCGGCTCGCGCTCGACACCGGACACGCCGTCTTCGGCTGGGCGCTGACCAGCTTCGGCTGCCCGATCGCGGGCGACGTGGCTCCCGCGCAGGCCATCGCCATCGGGCAGTTCTGGAAGGATCTCGGCGCGGAGCTGATCGGCTTCGGCGACACGGTGGGCGTGGCCAATCCGGTGCAGGTCAGCCGCTTCTACGAGGAGGCGCTGGCCGCGGGAATGCCGAAGGACCGCATCGTGGTGCACTTCCACGACACGCGCGGGTGGGGAATCGCCAACACGCTCACGGCGCTCACGTTCGGGTTCCGCTACGTGGACACCTCGCTCGGCGCCATCGGCGGGCAGCCGAAG